>NZ_JBMPGU010000021.1:0-49579 GCF_049323015.1 Thalassococcus sp. BH17M4-6 | reverse complement strand
AGTGGCACTGGAAATTGCTACGACAACGCAGCGGTGGAAACCTTCTTCAAAACGATCAAGGCTGAGTTGCTGTGGCAACGCTCCTGGCGCACACGTCGCGACGCCGAGATCTCCATCTTTGAATACATCAATGGCTTCTACAATCCGCGACGGAGGCATTCAGCACTCGGCTGGAAAAGCCCTTTGGCCTTCAAAGCAAAGGCTGCATAAGTGAGCAATCGGAGCGGCACGAAAGCGTGACAGGTCCATCTTGCGATCCGCGCCAATAATCTGACAGGCCCGCCGTTCCGACAGACCCATTCGGGCCTGCAGATGCGCAACGGCCGCGCGCTTTACGGCGGGCCTTACCATTTTTTGACAAGAGCTCCTTCATCGCCGCCGCATCCAGCATCTGTTCAGCCAGCAGCTTCTTCAGCTTCACATTCTCGTCCTCAAGCGCCTTCAGCCGCTTGGCGTCGGAAACCGTCATCCCGCCATACTTCGCCTTCCAGGCATAGAATGTGCCCTCCGACATGCCATGCCTGCGGCACAGATCGGCACACTTCGCGCCGGCCTCATGCTCGGTCGGAATGCCGATGATCTGTTCTTCACTGTATCTCGTTCGCTTCATTGTCCGTCCCTTCCTTGGGTGGACTCTGGTTCCAGTTGGAGGAAATATCCCGTGGCAGGTCAGGCGAACCACCAGACGAGTGCCGAAACCTCATCAAGGCTGCCGGACAGGTTGCTGGAGCTTCTGGGTGGAGAGATTCGCGAGGAGTGGCGGAGCGCGCCTTCGGGTGCGATCTACGAGGTCCGGATTGATTCGGCCGGGCAGTCGCGGCTGCTGGGAATTGTCGCGCTTGGCAGCGGATCATCTCAGGGGAGAGTTCTGGAGCTGCGCTGATGACCGGAAAATCCGGATTCCGACAGCTCTGAATCAGCTCCGTTCTGCGCGGTCTTTAATGGAAAACGGCGGCCTCTGTTCATCGGTCGAGAAAGTTCACGAATTTGTCATTGCGACTTGAGGTGAGTTGGTTAACGATGTCCTCAAAAGACGATAACCGGTTACGGGGGACATGTTATGATTGCATTGAAGCGCGCTTGCTGCGCGGCCATTTTTTTGTACCTTTCGCAAATTCTGCTTTTCAATCAAGCCCTTGCCGATACGCCGACACCGATGCGTGCCGCGGTCGGGCACTCCCTCAAACTGGATCCGACAGACGGGCTTGAGCTTCCCGTCGGCGGTGCGCTGACGCCTTCCTGGGAATGGGTTTCGCGGCCCGCAGGCAGCGTGGCGGACTTTTCGGATGCCGCTTTGCTGCGTCCAAGCGTGACGCCCGATATCGGCGGCACCTACGTTGCGCGCATCACCATGCTGGCCCAGGATGGTGGCGCCGCGGCCACGGCGCTTCTGACATTCGGCACCGGAAATCTCCCACCAGTTGCGCAGGCGGTGATTCGCGATGTGCCGGACGGGACCTCTCCGGTCACGCTGGATGGCGCGGACAGCTATGACGTCGATGGCGATTCGCTGAGCTACATGTGGTCGGTCGAGACCGCGCCTGCGGGCAGTGCCGCGGCGATTATCGGGACCGGGCCGATGGCGGCCGTGTCACTCGATCTCGAGGGGGAATACCGCGTCGCTCTCAGGGTTCAGGACGCGCAGGGCGTGACGTCCGAGCCCGATGTCCTCGACCTGACCTTCCTGCCGAATTCCGGCAGCACCGATGTCTATCGCCTGAACTATGACAGCGTGCAGACCGCCGATGCCGCGGTGGCCGACACATTCGATCTGGGCGAGCGTCTGACCGCCCCCGGCGATCACACCCGCATCGACGGCTTCGTGCTGGATGACGGCGCGGGCGCGCTGGCCGACACGCTGAGCGTGACGCTTGGCGGGAACCTGTATACCGCCAGCGACGCGGGCGGGCTGCTGGCTATGGTCGATGCGCTGGAGCTGGACACCGATCCCCTGACCAATGCGCGGATGTCGCCCGATGCGGGCCGCACCGACCTGACGCTGATCTTCGGGCAGACCGGCGGTTCGGCCACACTGACGGACGTGATCGGGACGCTTCTGACCCGCGCCGATCTGGAAGCGCGCGGCGTCGATTTCTACGAAGGCGTGGGCGGCCGCGTGGTGGCGCCGGTGGCTTCGGCGCGGTTCGATCAGCTGGGTGCGGCGCTCGGAGAGACGCTGTCGGTCGAACCCTATGCCTCGACGGATGTGGATGGCGAGGTGCTGGTTGGCGCGCTTGGCGTTCTTGTCGCGCCCGCGGGTGCGGCACCGCAGCTGAGCACCGATATCGACGGTCTGTCGAGCTTTACCGCGGATACGGCGGGCGATTACCTGCTGGCGCTGAATGTCGACGATGGCCGCTTTACCGATCAGGATCATCTGCTGGTCGTGGCAGGTGGCGGAAACCTGCGCCCCGTGGCCCGGATCGCGCCGGCCACAACGTCCGCGGTGGGCGCGCGGCTGATCGTCGATGGCAGCCAGAGCTACGACATCGATGGCGATCTTCTGTCCTATGACTGGAGCCTGCTCTCGGCGCCGGAAGGCGCGTCGGCGGTGCTGGAGGCCGAGCGCACCGGATTTGTGGCCTTCACCCCGGATGTCGCGGGTGACTATGTAGTGCAGCTGTTGGTGGCCGATGCGGATGTGGCGGGCGTGCCCGCCACGACGTTGATCCGCGTGGCGCCGCCGCGCCCGGTGGCCGAGGCGGGCCGGGACCGTCTGGTCGGCGATCTGGGTCAGCTGTCGCTGGATGGCACGCTGAGTGTCGGCAGCGGCGGGGTGCAATACGCCTGGTCGTCGCTGGGTCTGATGGGCGACGGATCGTCCGTGGCCTTGACCGGTGCCGACACCGCGATGCCGGATGTCAGCCTGTCGATCCGCGAAGGCCGCTTCCGCGATGTGATCCGCTTTGCGCCGGTCTATCACTTCAAGCGCGCCGACACAGGCGGCTATTGCCAGTTCGACACGCGCCTGCCCGGCGACCTCGCCGCCAGCGCCTCGGAGCCGGTGCAGATCACGCTGCACAGCCGCGGCCGCCAGGACGGCATGCAGGGCGACCTGCTGGTCTGGGAGATCGAGAACAAGCAGGAATACACCCGTGACGTCACGCTGATCGACAGCGACGGCGTGGAACATGGCACCTGGACGGTGCCGGGCCGGGTGTCGGTGCATGTGACCTCGGCCGAGATCGGCAAGAAGGCCGATATGGGCGCCTATGTTGCGGGCACCCTGCAGGCGGAAGACCGCGCCAAGACCAACCCCTTCAACCGCAACAATCCGGTCTGCACCGGCCCCGGCTCGGGCGTGGTGCAGCTGATCGTCGCCGATGGCGCGGGCGCCTCGGTGGCCGATACGGTGTTTGTCGGCAACACCAACCTGCGGCCCGTTGTGGACGGTGGCGCGCGCTTCGAACTGATCTCGGGCGAGACCGTCGACCTGACCGCGTCCCTCTATGCCTACGATGCCAATGGCGATGCGCTGAGCTTTGGCTGGTCGCTGATCGCGCGGCCCGATGGCAGCGCCGCCGCTCTGGACGCCGCGGTCGTGCCGGGCGATGCGCTGACCTTTGCCCCCGACCGCGTCGGCACCTATCTGCTGCAGATCACCGCCACCGACGGCGAACTGATCGCCGAACCGGCGGTGATCGAGGTCGAGGTTCTCAACTCGCCCCCGACCGCCGCGATTACCGGCCCTGCCGAGACCTTTGTCGGCGACACCGCCACCCTGGACGGCACGACCTCTTCCGACATCGACGGCGACGTGCTCAGCTACGCCTGGACGCTGCTGAGCAGACCCGACGGATCGAGCGCCGTCCTGCTGGATGCCGATCAGCCGCTGGCCAGCCTGTCTCCGGACCGGCGGGGCGACTATGTGGTGCAGCTGATCGTGTCGGATTACGAATTCGACAGCGACCCGGTCACCTTCACGGTGACCGCCCCCAACCGCGCGCCCGTCGCAGCACTTGACGGGCCGGCGGATGTCGATGTCGGCACCGAGGTGACCTACTCCGCCGCAGGCTCCTCCGATCCCGACAATGATCCGCTGACCTTCAGCTATGCCATCACCGCGCAGCCCGCGGGCTCTGACCCGTTCCTCGCCGATCTTGGCGATGGCGAGGTCGGCTTTGTGGCCGATCAGCCGGGCGAGTACGAAATCATGGCCACCGTCGATGACGGTCTGCTGACCGACACCGCCAGCCTGACCGTGACCGCCGCGTCGCTGAACCAGCCGCCGGTGCTTGGTGATCTGCGCGATCGCTATGTGGTCGAGCTGGGTCTGGAACTGGCGCTGGACCTGACGGGAAGCGATCCCGATGACGACCCGATCTCGTTCTTTGCCACACCCCTCCCGCTGCCGCAGGGCATCGGGCTCGAAGCGACGAGCGGCGCGCTGCGGTTCCGCCCCGAGGCGGGCCAGTTGGGCAGCTACAGCTTTACCGTGGGCGTGTCCGACGGGACGCTGACCGACACCGCTGTTCTCAATATCGACGTGGTCGATGCCACGGCGGGCGACACCGGCGTCTTTGGCCGCGTGCTGGATGCCAAGACCCTTCAGCCCCTTGGCGACATGCCGGTGCGCCTGCGCGATGCGGCGCTGATGACCACCACCGACGCAAGCGGCGCCTTTGATTTTGGCAGCCTCAGCGCAGGCGGTGATCAGGTGATCATCGAACCATCGGCCAATGGCGGACCCGGCGGTTACCTGGGCACCCTGCGCACCATCACCGTCACCGAAAACCAGAACCGCGATCTTGATCCCGACTTTCTGCTGGTGCCGCTGACCGATGGCTGTGCCACGGTCGTGGCCGGACAGGACACCGTGATCTCTTCGGTCGCGTCCGGCCTGTCGGTGACCATCGCCGCGGATTCCGTGCAGACCAGCACCGGTGCGGCCTACACGGGCGACGTGTGCCTTGGTTCGCTGCCCGATCTGTTCGACCAGGCGGGCTTTGACGAAGACACCCGGGCCTGTCGCATCTACGCCCTGGATGCGCCGGGGGCGATCTTTACCCAAGGCATGACCATCACCGGTCCGAATCTCGACAACCTGCCCGAGTCGACGCGGCTTGAAATGTGGCGGGTGAGCGGCCTGAACGGCCTTTTCCGCCGTGTCGCGGATGCTGGCGTGGATGCAGGTGGTGCGACCGTCAGCGGCACCTTCAACCGGATCGAACAGGGTGCGCTGTTCACCTTCCTGCCGCAAGCACCCGCCACCCGCGCAGGGGCGGATGCGCCCACGGGCATGCAGATGCTGACGCCCTTCAAGGGGGACAATTCGACCAGCTACACGCTGCCTGGCTACACCGCCTTTGGCGAGATGCAGGACGTGACGCTGAGCTATCATAGCCAGGCTGCAAACCCAACCGTCATCGTGGCCGGCGACGTCACGATCGCGGGCGATGCCTCGTTGCCGGTAACGCTGGATACGCGCATTGAAGCGGGCGGTCTGTCGATCCTCGATACCCGCAGCTGGACTCCGCGCCAGGGGCTTGACGGTTCCACGCCCGCGTTGGTGGGCGAAGAGGTCCGCCTCAGCCAATCCATGCCGGTCGATGGCTCGGGCCTGGATTCCGGCCGCTATGCCTACCGCTTTGTCAGCCGCGCGCAATACGACTGCTCGACCGTGGGGGCCTCGCACAATGCAGAGTTCTACGTGCAGAACGAGGCCACATCGCCCTACGGCAATGGCTGGTCCATCGACGGGCTGCAGAAACTGGTCGAAGGCCCGGATGGCAAGGTGTCGATCATCGACGACGACGGCGTGACCACCTTCGATCCCGAGCCCACCCTGACCGAGTTCGTTGACGACCCGTTTGTGTTCCCCTCCATCGGCACGACAGGCGTTTTCGGCACCGATATCGACGGCGACGGCGATCTTGACGTGGTCTACGGCGAGAACGGCAAGGGCGCGCTGACCACCGTCATCAACTACGGCAACGGCGACCTGCGATTGGAAGACACGGTGGCCTTTGTCGACCCCAACGCCGTGCCGCAGACGGGCAGCTACCCGCCCAACCTGTCCGGCACCGCGATTGGCGAGCTCAACAACGACGGCACCGTCGATGTGGCCTTCACCACGCAGAACGAGCGCAGCTACGGGTTCCTCGCCAATGATGGCTTCGGTGGTTATTCGGTCGGTTTCGAGTCCGGAAATACGGGCAGCCGGGCGCTGGACGTGACCGTGGCGGATATCGACCAGGACGGCTTCGAAGACATCATCTACGTGGCCAATTCCGGCTTCTTCATCTTCCGCACGGATGAGGTCTGGATCAGCTACGGCGGGCCGAACGGCCGCAGTCTGCAGCTTTATGAGGGGCTCTTCTTCAACGGCGACAGCACCTTGCAGGTCCATGTGACCGACATTGATGGCGACGGTCTGGACGATGTGAGCTACCGCACGACGCAGGGCATGGATTTCTGGTACAACAACGGCAACCGGAACATGTCCCGGGTGCTGTCGAAGACCGGCAACGGCGGTCGCGCATTGCTAGGACCGTTCTCGCGCTTTGCCGATTTTGACGGTGATGGCGATAGGGATCTGATCTACTCGCGCAACGAAGACCTGCAATATGTCGAAAACACCGGCAATCGCAGCTTTGGCGCGCCGGTCACGATCACCCGCCCGCCGCAGGCCACCTCGATCATGGCGGTCAACGTGGCCGACGCCAACGGCGACGGGCTGATCGACCTTGTGGCGACCTTCGGCAACGAGGTGTTCGTCTACCGATCCAAAGGCGACGGGACGTTTCTGCCGTTCGAATCCGGCCTGGTGGATTACGGCTTTGGCGAGATCGACCTGAAAGACATCAACGGTGATGGCAGCCTCGATCTGCTTTCAACCCAGCGCTTCAGCACGACTGTGCATTTTTCCAAACCCTCCGCCTCGGGCCGCTTTGTGTCCGGCGATGGCGAGTTTTCCGAGCTGACCCGACTGCCCGATGGCACATGGGAACGCCGGATGAAGGACGGCACCGTCATCACTTATGACGAGAACGGCCTGCAAACCGCCGAGATCGATCCGCAAGGCAACGCCAAGACCTATGCCTACGGTGCCGATGGTCGGCTGGAGACGATCACCGACCAGGTCGGCGGCGTGACCAGCTTTGTCTATGACGCTTCGGGACGGGTGTCGCAGATCACCTATCCGGACGGGCGGTCGACCGCATTCGAATACGACGATATCGGCAATCTGACCCAGGCGACCGAGCCGACAGGCTCCACAGTGGGCTTCAGCTATGACGAGAACGGTCGTCTGGTGTCATCGACCAACCAGAACGGGAATACGACGGCCTACGCATATGACGATATCGGCAACATGATTGGTTCGCAGATGCCCGACGGCTCGCAGATTGCCAATCAGGTGGCATCGTCGTTGGGATTGGTCGACGGACTGGGCGGTCCGGCCACCAATCCTCTTCTATACGTCAAACCTGAAGACCGGATTACGACCGTAACAGACCGCAAGGGTCAGGTCACGACGGTTGAGGTGAACCAGTTCGGTTATGTCGTCCGGTCGGTCGATCCCTTGGATCGCGAAACTCGGGTCACGCGCGATGAACAAAACCTTGCCGTACGCATCGAACGTCCAAGTGATGCGTCCCCGGGCGGCATTCGCGTCGACACGCTTACCTATGATTTGCGCGGCAACGTTCAAAGCGTCACCGAAGCGGTCGGCAGCTCGGCTGAGCGGTCGATGTCGTTCACCTACGAGCCGGTGTTCAACAAGCCTGTAACCAAGACCGATGGCGACGGGTTCACCATGACCTACGCCTATGACGCCTTTGGTGAAGTGGTTCAGATCACCGACTCGCTCGGCAACAGCGAAGCGATGACCTACACCCCCGAAGGCAAGCTCGCCACACGCACCGACAAGAACGGCAACGTCACGGAGATGACGTATAACGAAGATCTGAACATTGCCTCCATGACCTATGCCGATGGTTCGATCACCGCGTTGACCTATGACGCGGCCGGCAACACGACCATTGTTGCCGAGGCGCAGGGTACGCCCATCGAACGGCAGGTCCGTCGCACATTCGACAGCCTAAATCGCATACTGACTGTCGAGGTAACCGGCGCGGACGGCGTTCAGATCGACGGTCTTCGGGAGTACAGCTATTTGCCGGCAGGCAACGTGGCCAGCTTCACCGACGCGACCGGTCTGGTCACGACCATGGGCTACGACGGGCTTGAGCGTCTCGTTACCTTCACCGATCCGGCCGAAGGTGAATTGCAGAGATTTTTCAATGAAGCCGGGGAAATGGTCGGCCACATATCCAGTGATGGCGCGGTCAACGCATTCGACTACGATGAAGTGGGGCGGCTGCGTGAAACCACGGATGCCGAAGGCTTTGTTAAGTCCATGAGCTATGACGCTCAGGACAACCTGCTTGCGTTCACGGACGCACGGGGCGGCACGACAACCTTCGGCTATGACAGCCGCAATCGTATGGTTAGCCGGACCGATCCATCGGGCAACACCATGGGCTGGGCCTATGATGCTCGCGGCAATCTGGTGCAACTGACCCGCGAAGACGCCTCGGTTGAAACCGCGACATACGATGGCGAAAGCCGCCGTGTCCAAGTTGTGACCGCGGACAATACGTTGAACTACAGCTTTGACCCACAGGGCAACCTGGTCGAGGCGTCTGACGATGACAGCCGGGTCAGCTTTGCCTACGACGGGCGCAATCGGGTTGTCTCTGCCACAACGGACGGTACCGTCGGCCCGCAGCCCCAGGTCACGCTCAGCTACAGCTACGACCTGTTGGGCCGTCGCATAGGCTTGACCGACGATCTGGGCGGAAGCACGGCGTACGGCTATGACGTCGAGAGCCGTCTGACAACGCTGGCCGCCCCTTGGGGAGACGTCTACAGCTTCGAATATGACGGCGAGGGGCGGCGGACTTCGCTGACCGGGACCTCTGGCCGTTCCACGTCGTATGCTTATACAAACAGCCTGCTCAGTGCGCTTACCCACGTTCAGTCCGGTGTGGCGCTGCTTGATCGGACTTATGGCTATGCGTCCGATGGCAAGCTGACCTCGGTTGTCGATGCTCTTGATCCTGCCAACTCACGGTTTACCAGCTATGACGCGCTGAACCGGCTTGTCCAGGTCACGGAAGGCATTCCGCCAATTGACGGTGGCACACCGGTTCCGGTTGAAGACTACGCCTACGACGGTGAAGGCAATCGTCTGAGCACGCATTTGTCCGGGCTGTACTCTACGAATGCCCAGAACAGCCTGACCGAGGACGCGAACTACACATACACCTACGATGCGCGCGGCAACCGCACATCGCGCGTGTCCAAGGCGACTGGAGAGGTCGAGACATATTCCTATGACAGCCAAAATCGGCTGGTGGGATACCAATCCGCCTCAGATACGGCGCAATACGCCTATGACGCGCTGTATCGGCGGATCGCAAAGACCACCAACAGCCTGACTGAGGCCTACATCTATGATGCGGATAGGCTCAGTGCGCCCGAAACGCACGATGTGGTGCAAACCTGGAGCGGCGGGCAGGTTGAACGCCGTTGGCTCTTTGGTCCGAAGGTCGATGAACCGCTCGCGTTCGAGGACTACGCCGGGACAACCGCGCCGGGATCGGGTTCGACGTTCGAGCTGTTAGCCAATCGCCTGGGATCCATCATCGCGGCGGTATCAATCGCAACCGGCAGTGTGGCGCAGGATTACGATTATGAAGGATATGGTCTTCGCAGCCAAAGCGCCGCGTTTGAACAGCCATACGGCTTCACAGGCAGGGAGCATGATGCGGAATCGGGCCTGATCCACTTCCGCGCCCGCGCCTATGATCCCGAAACCGGCACATTCCTGCAGAAAGATCCGATCGGTTTCGGCGGCGGTAATCCGAACCTTTATGCCTACGTGCAAAACGATCCGGTTAACCTTGTCGATCCGACCGGCCTGACCGCGACTATGAGCTACCGGGCGCTGACGACGATGACGGCCGTCACCGCGGCTCAGGCGATCTGCACTGCGGCAACGGATTGTCAGGAGGCGCAGGCGACAGGATGGGGGGCGATCTTCTCTGGCGTCTTCTCGCTGGTCGAAGCAATCAGCAAAGCCATGTCCGAGATTCCGCCGCTCGAAGGCCCAGAGGCTGAGCCGGGGCCAAATGACGACGGGTCATATACGGTGAATACGCCCTGGGGACCGATGAAGACCTATTCGTCGACAGAGGTACCCTCCGGTCCGCCAACACCCCCGGAACCGCCGGAAGAGCCGTGGTGGGCAAAGTTGCTCAGGCAGGTCGAGAAGATCCTCGAAGCTATCAGTGGAGGCTGACGGTGATTAAAGCTATAGCGCGCGCCCGGGGGGTTATACGCTGGGAGCGCGCTATCACTCTTATGAGTCGCAAGGAAGACGCCAAGGCGTTGGATGTGCTGCGCAGTATCAGGCTTCAGGAGGGCAACCGCCAGATCGCAATGGTGCAGGAGGCAAACTGCCTGGCACGTCTGCGCGACCATCCAGCGGCAATCGATGCGTACCGCGCAGCTGCAGATGCAGAAAAGCGGTGGGGTCAGCGCAAGAAGTCAACTGATAGCGACTACATCTTGGGCTATTGCGCGCTTTACGAGACGATCCTGACACGGTGGATGGGCGGTGCGTCACAGTCCGATGTCATGTCGCTTTACGACGAACTCTTATCCCTTGACGTAACACCCGAGCTAAAGAACCGGTTGCTGGTTCTGCCCAATCGCTCGGAACTGGTTTCGCGCTGAACAAGGTTTCCTACGGCCAGCAATATCGGAATTGCGTGGTCCGGGTGAGCGACCGCTAAAGACAACATGGCTTTGAGCGAGGATGCAGAAGCTTTAATGCGCGCGGTGGCAGAGTGAGGTGCCCCAAGTTTCCTAGACACCTGCCTGTTTTAGTTTGAGCTGCCTGTTTTCGAAGTCAACGGGCGACAGCATGCCGTTGTTCGTGTGCTTGCGCTTCGGGTGGTAGAAGAGCTCGATGTATTCGAACACGTCACGCCTTGCATTGTCGCGTGTCGGATAGGTTCTGCGCCTTATCGGCTCCCGTTTCAGCAGTTGGAAGAGGCTTTCGGCGACCGCGTTGTCGTGACAATTGCCGCGTCGGCTCATGCTGGGTTCAAGGTCGTGCTTGCGAAGAAACGTCTGCCACTCTCGGCTGGTGAATTGCGAGCCTTGATCAGAGTGCGCCGGGTCTGCAAGGCCTGTTCCGGCACGGGCTGCGACACCTGTGGCGGGTCGGGCTACGCCGGGCGCCGGGTGCTGTCCGAGTTATTGAGCGTCAGTGCGCCGCTGTCACAGGCGATCTCGGATGCGGCGGATATGAACACATTGCGGCAGGTCGCGGCGGCAAGCGGCTTTCAGGGGATGCAGGATCACGGTCAGCATTTGATCGAACGTGGCGAGATCGTCGAAGCCGATGTCTTGTGGGCAATCGGATCGCTTGCTCTGTAACCGGGATCGGGCGTGAATGTGCGGCCGTCGCAAGCGGACCGGCATTGCTGACAGCTCTGTTGGGCGGCGTTTCCAACCCCTACCAGAGCTCTGGCGACGCTCCCGCAAACGCGTGAAACGCCCTATCCGAAGACCCGGACCCCGCCAACCCAGGTGCCCAGCACCTTGCCCTGCAGGCGCGCGCCGTCGAAGGGGGTGTTCTTGGACTTCGACTCGAGCTTGAACCGATCCAGGATCAGCGGCTTTTCCGCATCGAAAAGCACCAGATCGGCGGGCGCGCCGCGGGCCAGCCGACCGCTGTCGAGCCCCAGCCGCCGCGCCGGGTTGAGTGACATCGCGCGGAACAGTGTCGGCAGGTCGAGGTCCCCCGAATGCACCAGCCGCAACAGCACCGGCAGCATCGTTTCGAGCCCCACCGCACCTGACGCGGCCTCTTCGTAGGGCAGGCGCTTGCTTTCCTCGTCCTGCGGCGTGTGGAACGACCCGACCACGTCGATGAGGCCCGAACGCAGCGCCTCCAACACCGCTTGCCGGTCCTCTTCGGACCGCAGCGGCGGCTTGACCTTGAAGAAGGTGCGGTAATCGCTCACGTCAAGTTCGTTCAGCGTCAGGTGATGCATCGACGTGCCGGCCGTCACGTCAAAGCCATTGGCCTTGGCCCGCTCCAGCGCGGGCAGGGCGCGGGCGGTGGTGATCTGATCGGCGTGGTAGCGTGCGCCGGTCATCTCGACCAGGGCGATATCGCGGTCCAGCCCCATGCGTTCGGCCATCGGCGTGACACCGGGCAGGCCGCGCAGGCTGGCGAATTTCCCACTGGTCACCGCCGCGCCCGCCGACAGGCCCGGGTCCTGCGGATGCATCATCACCAGCGCGCCCAGGGACCGCGCGTAGGTCATCGCGCGGCTCAGCACCTTGGTGTCGGTGATCACGTGGTCGCAATCGGTAAAGGCCACCGCGCCCGCATCCATCAGAAAGCCGATTTCGGTCATTTCCCGCCCGTCACGGCCCTTGGTCAGCGCGGCCATGGGCAGGACATTGACGGGGGCGGCCTCGTTCGCGCGGCGACGGATGAACTCCAGACTTTCGGGCGTGTCGATGGCGGGCAGGGTGTCGGGGCGCGTCACCATGGTGGTGATCCCGCCCGCGGCGGCCGCCAGCCCCGCGGATTTGAAGCTCTCCTTGTGCCGTTCGCCGGGTTCGCAGACCTTGACGCCGATATCGACGATGCCCGGGGCCAGATGCCGCCCGCGCGCATCGATCCGCGCCGCCTCGGGCACCCGGTCGGTCCCGACCTCGGGCGTGGGGGTGTCAAAGACCTCGGCGATCCGGCCCTCTGACAGCAGCAGCGCGCCGGGCCGCACCTCGTGCGCGTCGGTGTCGATCAGGCGGGCGTTGAAGATCAGCGTGTCGGTCATGAGATGTCTTTCGATGTGCGGTCTGCCTGAATCCCCCGCATCAGGCGGTAGACGGCAGGGGCGTCGGGCAGGCGTTCAAAGCCAATCGTCTGGATCGAGGAGCGTTTGCGGCTGCTGCGCGTGCGGGTGGCGAAGTCGATCGTTCCCAAGGGGCCGTCGCGCAGGGTGAGCGGCGTGTCGGGCCCGATGGGATAGGAGTCGAGCTTGCGCCCCATGAACGGCACGTCCGTGGCCACGAAGGCGCGCCGGTCCGTCAGCGTGTACCAGGTATGCCGCCGCCGCCAGACCGGGCCGATGAGTCCGCCGCACGCCAGGCTCAGCCCGGCCGCGAAGTGCAACAGCCCGAACATCCAGAAATAGCCGCCGCCCGCGGCGGCAAGCACCATCCAGAAGAGCGCAAAGCCCGCGAAGGCCGCGCCGAAAAGCGTGGCCGCGATGCCACCCGCCGTCACGTGCCAGCCGCCGTCGGGCCGCCCCTGCCAGACGATCCGCTCGCCGGGGTCGAGGATGCCGTTCCAACCGTCGGGCGTGGCGTGGGGGCGGTGGCCGTCGGCACCTTCAGCCGCTGATGGCATAGATGATGACCGCCAGCAGAATGACCCCGACAACCGCCAGCACCAGTTTCAGAACCCCGGAACTGCCGCGCGCCCCTGCCACCGCAGGGGAACCGCCTGCCAGCGTTCCCTTGGCGCTCTCGCTGCGCAGCGGCTCGCCCACGGGGGTCTTTGACGTGTCGGTATAGGTGCCGATCCAGCGCAGCGGCGACTGGATGCTGAGCGTCTGGGCGGTCCGGTCGAAGGCCTGGCTCGTCAAGATCACCACATGTCCGCGCAGCGCGTCCAGCCGGGCGCGATCCGCGCGAAAATCCTCTCCGCTGAGGCCGTAGCCTTCGGACAGGTACGTCGACAGCGGCATGTCGCCCAGATCGCGGATCGTCACGATCTCGACAAAGGCGGGGCGCAGCTTTTTCGCGCCCAGCCCGTATTGCAGGGGCCATTCGCCGGTCCCGGCCTGGCCGGTGTAGCGTTCGATCGCCTCGGGCGGCAGATCAAGGTGAAAGACCCGCGTGGTGTCCGCGTCGTATTCCGAGATCTCCATTGTGGTCATGCCATCACCTCCTTTGGGCGGGCGCGCAGGTTGCGCGCCAGCAGATCCATCGCCGCCATGCGCACCGCCACGCCCATTTCAACCTGTTCCTGGATCACCGACCGGTTGATGTCATCGGCCAGTGTGCCGTCGATTTCCACCCCGCGGTTCATCGGGCCGGGGTGCATCACGATAGCGTCGTCCTTGGCAAAGCCCAACTTTTCGGCATCCAGCCCGTAGCGGTGGTAGTATTCCCGCTCGGACGGGATAAAGCCGCCGTCCATGCGTTCCTTCTGCAGCCGCAGCATCATCACCACATCGACGTCGCGCAGCCCTTCGCGCATGTCCTCGAAAACCTCGACACCGAACTGGTCGATGCCCGCGGGCATCAGCGTCGGCGGACCGATGAGGCGCACGCGGTTCTCCATCTTGCCCAGAAGCAGGATGTTCGACCGCGCCACGCGGCTGTGGGCGATGTCGCCGCAGATCGCCACCGACAGCCGGTGCAGCCGTCCCTTGGCCCGCCGGATGGTCAGCGCGTCCAGCAGCGCCTGGGTGGGATGTTCGTGCCGCCCGTCACCGGCGTTGAGCACCGCGCAATTGACCTTTTGCGCCAGCAGATCCACCGCGCCCGACTGCGGATGGCGCACCACCAGCAGGTCGGGGTGCATGGCGTTGAGGCTCATCGCCGTGTCGATCAGCGTCTCGCCCTTCTTGATCGAACTGGCCTGCATCGCCATCGACATCACATCGGCACCCAGACGTTTGCCGGCCAGCTCGAAACTGGCCTGCGTCCGGGTCGAATTTTCGAAGAACATGTTGATCTGCGTGAGCCCCGACAGGATGCCCGAGCGTTTTTCGCGTTGCCGGTTCAGGGTCACGTACTTGTCCGAAAGATCCAGCAGCGTCGTGATCTCGTCCGGGCGCAGGGGTTCGATCCCCAGAAGGTGACGCTGATCGAAACGCATGGGCAGGCTCCTTGCCGGGTCGGTGCGGTTATAGAAAGCGCGGCCAAGGGCGGCAAGCGGCTTTGCCTGACGCGGCCCAGCGGGCGAGCCCCCGCGTCCTTTGCGGCGCCGCCGCCCCAAGGCGCGGCTTTCCGACCCGCGCGGGCCGGGATAGGATCACCCCCATGGATTCGGAACTGGATTGGCACGGGCTTCGGGCCGCCCTCGACTGGCAGGTCGAACTGGGCGTGACCGACACCATCGGCGAGACGCCGGTGAACCGCTACGAGGCGGCGGCAGAGGCTGTGGCACAGGTGGCCACGGTCGCCGCACAGGCGGCGGCCGCCCCCGCGCCCGCCCGGCCCGCGCAGGCCGATCCGGTGGCCGACGCGCGCGCCGCCGCCAGCGCCGCGCCCGATCTGGACGCGCTTCGCGCCGCCATGACCGCCTATGAGCATTGCGAGTTGAAGCGCGGGGCGCGCAACCTTGTCTTCGCCGACGGCACGCCGGGTGCCCGCCTCATGCTGATCGGAGAGGCTCCGGGCCGAGACGAGGATCTGCAGGGCAAACCCTTCGTCGGCCGGGCCGGGCAGTTGCTGGACAGGATGCTGGCCGCCATCGGCCTGTCGCGTGACGGCGGGGTCTACATCACCAACGTCCTGCCCTGGCGCCCGCCGCAGAACCGCGACCCGAAACCGGACGAGATCGCGATGCTGCTGCCGTTCCTGGAACGTCACGTGGCACTGGCGGACCCGCAGGTGCTGATCGTCATGGGCAACACCTCGTGCCAGGCCTGCTTTGGAAAACGCGGCATCATGCGGCTGCGCGGCCACTGGGCCGAGGCGTTCGGACGCCCGGCGATGCCGATGCTGCATCCGGCTTATCTCTTGCGCACACCCAGCGCCAAGCGCGAGGCCTGGGCCGATCTCCTCGCCGTGCAGGCCAAGCTGAAAGGCACCACCGCATGAGCCGTATCGACGAGACCCGTGACTTCATCCCGGTGCGCATCGCCGTGCTGACGGTCAGCGACACGCGCCAGGCCGCCGACGACCGGTCGGGCGATGTGCTGGTCGCGCGCCTGCAAGAGGCCGGGCACCATCTGGCCGCCCGCGACATCCTGCGCGACGACCGCGATGCCATTGCGCAAAAGCTGCGCGACTGGTGCGCCGATCCCGAGGTCGACGTGGTGATCTCGACCGGCGGCACCGGGCTGACCGGCCGCGATGTCACGGTCGAGGCGCACCGCGACGTCTACGAAAAGGAAATCGATGCCTTCGGTACGGTCTTTACCCTGCTCAGCATGGAAAAGATCGGCACCAGCGCCGTGCAGTCCCGCGCCACCGGCGGCGTCGCGCAGGGCACCTATCTTTTCGCGCTGCCAGGCAGCCCGGGCGCCTGCAAAGACGCCTGGGACGGCATCCTTGCCAAGCAGCTCGACTATCGCCACCGTCCCTGCAACTTTGTCGAAATTTTTCCGCGTCTCGAGGAACATCGCCGACGGAAATGACCCGCCGCGTCGTAACAGATGCGTGGTTTGGAAAATGCCGCGGTGCAGTTACATTAGACAGACGCCCACATCGGGGGGCGGTCACAGGGACGACGGATGAGGTTTCTCAGGCAGGCATTGACGGGGCTTTTCCTGGCGGCGCTGACGCTGGGCCTTCTGGTCTATGCGGGCACCCTGGTGCGCGACGCGGTACAGACGCGGCTGGCGGACGAACCGCGCGTCCCGCAGGCGCGTGAACGGGTGTTCGCGGTCAATGTGGTTAGCGCCGAACCGGCGACCGTCACCCCGATCCTCAGCGCATTCGGAACTGTCGAAAGCCGGCGCGAGCTTGAAATCCGCGCCGCGCTGGGGGGCACTCTGATCGAACTGGCCGATGGTTTCGAAGAGGGCGGAGAAGTGCCCGAAGGGCAGGTTCTCGCCCGGATCGACCCCGCTGACATGCAGTCGGTGCTGGACCGGGTGCAAAGCGACATTTCCGATGCCGAGGCCGAGGCGCGCGAGGCCGAGCGTGCGGTGGGTCTGGCCCAGGACGAACTGGCCGCCGCCCGCGATCAGGCCGACTTGCGCGAACGGGCGCTGACCCGCCAGCGCGATCTGGTGGAGCGCGGCGTCGGCACGGCGGCGGCGGTGGAAACCGCGGAGCTTGCGGCCTCGGCCGCGCGGCAGGCGGTGCTGACCCGCCGCCAGGCGCTGGCCCAGGCCGAGGCGCGCGTGGATCAGGCCGCCACCACGCTGGCCCGCGCCCGCATCGCCGAGGCCGAGGCGCAGCGCAGGCTGGATGACACTGTGATCCGCGCGGGGTTCGACGGCACGTTGACGGATGTCAGCGTGGTCGAGGGGCGGCTGGTGTCGTCGAACGAACAACTGGCGCGGCTGGTCGACCCCGATGCGCTCGAGGTTGCGTTCCGCGTCTCGACCCAAGGCTACGCGCGGCTTCTGGACGGGCAGGGGCGGCTGCGGCAGGCGGCGGTGACCGTCACGCTGGATGTCTTTGGCACCAACCTCACGGCCTCTGGCGTGCTGAGCCGTGAAGGCGCCGCGGTGGGCGACGGGCAGACCGGGCGGCTGCTGTTCGCGCGGCTGGGATCGGCACCGGGATTCAAGCCCGGCGATTTCGTCACCGTCACCATCGAGGAGGGCGCGCTGGACAATGTCGTGCGCCTGCCCGCCACGGCGGTCAATGCCGCCGGAGAGGTGCTGGTGCTGGGGGAAGAAGAGCGGCTGGAAAGCATCGCGGTCGAGGTGGTGCGCCGGCAGGGCGACGACGTTCTTGTCGCGGGCGCACCCGTGGCGGGCCGCGAGGTCGTCGCCGAACGCACGCCGCTTCTTGGGGCCGGCATCAAGGTGCGCGCCCTGCGCAGCGGTCCGGACGCCCAGGTCGCGCCCGAAGAGCCGGAAATGCTCGAGCTGACCGAGGAACGCCGCCAGCGGCTGGTCGCCTTTGTAGAAAGCAACACCCGCATGCCCGCCGAGGCGCGGACCCGCATCCTGGCGCAGCTGGGACAGGCCCAGGTGCCCGCCGCCGTCGTCCAGCGGATCGAAGCGCGGATCGGGGGCTGAGCGTGGTCCGCGACATGCCCGCATCCACCGGTGGCATCCTCAGCTACTTTACCCGCCATCCGACCATGGCGAACCTGCTGCTGATCATCCTTTTCGCCGCCGGTCTGCTGGCCGCGCCCAACATGCGCGCGCAGTTCTTTCCCGACGTGATCATCGACGAGGTCAACGTGAGCGTGCGCTGGGACGGCGCCGGGGCCGAGGATGTGGACGCCGCCATCGTGCAGGTGCTGGAGCCGGTGCTTCTGGCGGTAGAGGGGGTCGAGGAAACCAGCGCCCGCTCGACCGAGGGTCGCGCCAGTATCGAGCTGGAGTTCGAGCCGGGCTGGGACATGGGCCGCGCCGCCGACGATGTGCAGGCCGCCGTCGACGCGGTCACCACCCTGCCGGAAGAGGCTGAAGACCCGCGTGTCAGCCGCGGCGGCTGGCGCGACCGGGTGACGGACGTGGTGATCACCGGGCCGCTGGAACCCGCGCAGCTGGCCCGTTTTGCCGATGAATTCGTCGTCCGGCTGTTTGCCCAAGGCGTGACGCGGAGCACCATTCAGGGCCTTGCCGCGCCGCAGACGGTGATCGAGGTACCATCGGCCAACCTGATCCGGCACGATGTCACCCTGCGCGAGATCGCGAACGCCATCGCCGCCGAGGTCGATGCCGATCCGGCTGGCGATGTGGACGGGGCCAACGCGCGGGTGCGCACCGGGGTCGAAAAACGCTCGGCCGATCAGATCGCCGATATCGTCCTGCGGTCCGAAGCGGACGGATCGGCGCTGACCATCGGGGATGTGGGCGTCATCCGGGTCGAAGGCATCGACCGCGAACGCAGCTATTTCGTCGGTGACAACCGCGCCATCTCGATCCGGGTGGACCGCAGCGACCGGGGTGATGCCATCGACATCCAGCGCACCGTCGAAGAGGTCGCCGCAGGCTTTGAACCGGCCCTGCCCGAGGGTGTCACCATCGACCTGATCCGCACCCGGGCCGAGGCGATCAGCGGGCGGCTCAACATCCTGCTCGACAACGGCCTGACCGGGCTGGCGCTGGTGGTGATGCTGCTCTTCCTGTTCCTGAACGCGCGCACCGCCTTCTGGGTCGCGGCGGGCATCCCGACCGCCATGCTTGCGGCCATCGCGCTGATGTACGCCTTTGGCATCACCATCAACATGATCTCGCTTTTCGCGCTGATCATCACGCTGGGGATCGTGGTCGATGACGCGATCGTGGTGGGCGAGCATGCCGACCACCTGGCCCGGCGCGGCATGCCCCCGGTCGAGGCGGCGGAATCCGCGGCCAAGCGCATGGCGCTGCCGGTGTTCTGCGCCACACTGACCACGGTCATCGCCTTTTTCGGGCTGGTGGCCATCGGCGGGCGCTTCGGCGACCTGATCAAGGATATCCCCTTTACCGTGATCGTGGTGCTGCTGGCCTCGCTGGTCGAATGCTTTCTGATCCTGCCGCATCACATGGCCCGCGCCATCGCACATTCGGCGCGCGAACACTGGTACGACCTGCCATCGCGGCTGACCAACCGCGGCTTTCGCTGGATGCGCGAAACGCTGTTCCGCCCGCTCATGGCAGGGGTCATCAAGGCCCGCTATGTGGTGCTGGCGGGGGCCGTGGCGGCGCTGGCCAGCCAGGCGGCGCTGCTGATCTCGGGCGATGTGCAATGGCGGTTCTTCAACGCGCCGGAACGGTCGTCGGTCACCGGAAACTTTGCCATGGCGCCCGGGGCGACGCGCGAAGACACGCTTGAGATGATGCGTGAAATGCAGCGCGCGACCGAGGCGCTGGGCAAGGAATACGAGGAACGCCACGGTCTGAACCCGCTGGCCTATGTGATCGCGGAAATCGGCGGCAACGCCGGGCGCGGGCTGGCGGGCACCGATACCAAGGACGCCGATCAATTGGGCGGGATATCCATTGAACTGATCGAGGCGGACCTGCGGCCCTATTCCTCTTTCGCCTTCGTCGGAGAGTTGCAGGACAAGGTCCAACGGCACCCGATGGCGGAAACGGTCAGCTTTCGCGGCTGGCGCTCGGGCCCCGGGGGCGATGCGCTTGACGTGCAATTCTACGGCGCCAGCGCCGAGGTGCTGAAAGCCGCGTCCGAGGATCTGAAAACCGCCGTGCTGCAATTCCCCGAGGTGTCGGCGGTCGAGGATAACCTCGCCTACGACAAGGAAGAGCTGATCCTAGAACTGACGCCGCAGGGGGCGGCGCTGGGGTTCGGGATCGACGACCTGGGCGCGGTGCTGCGCAACCGGCTGGGCGGGATCGAGGCCGCGACCTATCCCGACGGTCCACGGTCCGCCGCGATCCGGGTCGAACTGCCAGCCGGAGAGCTGACGGCGGATTTCCTTGAACGGATGATGATGCGCACACCCGAGGGCGCTTACGTGTCGCTCGCCGATCTGGTCAGTGTCGGGCAGCGCACCGGTTTTTCCACGGTGCGCCGCGAAAACGGTATCCGTCTGATTTCCGTGACCGGCGACATCTCAGAAGACGATCCGGCCCGCGCGACCGAGGTGATGCAGGCCCTGCAGCAGGAAATCCTGCCCCGGATCGCGGCGGAACGGCAGGTCGAATACCGGCTGTCGGGGCTGAGCGAGCAGGAGGACGCGTTTTTGAATGATGCGCGCACCGGTCTGATCCTGGTGCTGCTGGGCATCTACCTTGTGCTGGCCTGGGTCTTTGCGAGTTGGACCCGGCCGCTGGTGGTGATGGCAATCATCCCCTTCGGCCTGGTCGGCACGATCTATGGCCATGCGCTGTGGGACGTACCGCTCAGCATGTTCACGGTTGTCGGGCTTTTGGGGATGACCGGGATCATCATCAACGATTCCATCGTGCTGGTGACGCAGATCGACGAATACGCCAAGACGCGCGGCGTGCGCCCGGCGATCATCGACGGGGCCGCGGACCGCTTGCGCCCGGTCATGCTGACGACGCTGACGACGGTTCTGGGCCTGGCGCCGCTGCTTTATGAGCGATCGCAGGATGCGCAGTTCCTCAAGCCCACGGTGATCACGCTGGTCTACGGGCTGGGCTTCGGGATGGTGCTGGTGCTGCTGGTGGTGCCCGCGCTGATCGCGGTGCAGCAGGATATCGCGCGCCAGATCGCGGCGCTGAAGACCGGGCTGCGCTTTCGTGACGGGCGGCTTCGCGGGCTGATGCTGGCGGCCTCGGCGGCGCTGGGGGGATGGCTGGCCGCGACGCTGGGGTGGGTGGCTGTCACCGGGGCGCTGCCCGCGCCGTTGATGGTGCTTCCGGGCCTGCCAGCGCTACAGGTCGCGCTGCTGCTTTTCGTCGGTGGTGCGGCGGCGGTGGCGCTGGTGGTCTATCTGCTGGCGGCGCTGGGCTACCTGCTGATGCGCCGCCGTGCGGCCTATAGCATTTCGCGATAAACATGTATCGCCTGACGCTGCCTGAAATCTTCGATTTCAACGCATCAGGCAATGCTGGATGTTTCAAGTCAATCGCGAAACGCTTTGGGCGTCGCTACTTGTCGCAGCCGCGAATGTCGACGGCCTGGCCCTTGCCCAGCAGGGTGATCCGCACCCCCGACCGATCCAGCGCAAAGGCCCCGCCGTCCACGTGCATCATCCGGGTTTCGGCCACGATCCGCCCGCCTGATTGAGTGGTCTTGGGTTCCGCCACCCAGACCTCGGGGTTGGCGGTTTCGATCACCGCGTCCATCGCGCCGCGCGCGGGCATGTCGATTTCCGCCCGCAGGGTCATCGCGCCGTCCTTGGCCCCGATGGTGCAGCGCACCGACCGCACCGCCGCCTCGGTCGCGCTGAAGGGCACGCTGGCCAGCGCTGCGGCGATCACCGGGTCGACCTTGGTCTGCGCGGCGGGCAGCACCGCGTCCAGGCGCAGGGTTTTCGGCACGCAGATATCCTTGCAGACACCCAGCTGCACCTGGCCCCGCAGCCGCACGTCCTGCCCGGACCCGCGCGTCGAGATGCGCAGCGGCAACACCACCTCGGGGGAATAGCCGACCGACCGCATGCCGCTTTGGAAAAACACCTCGGGCGTGGGCCAGGACACCGCCACCGTCTTGGCGTTGCGCGAACCCGACCAGTCAAAGAGCGGCGGAATGCCCGCATCCCCCGGCGCGCGCCAGTAGGTTTTCCACCCCGGCGCCATGGTCAGATGCAGCGCCGCCATGTGATCGCCATCCGCCAATCGCCACCCCGGGCGCAGCTCGGCCCGCAAAATGCTGTCGTCGGACTGCGCCAGCACCGGCGCCGAAAGGCCGCCGATCAGGGCAAGAAGGGTCAGGAAGATGCGTGTCATGCTGTTCGGAATGCCGCGTCCGCGCTGAAATGCCAAGTCACGTGTTGGCGATTCCTGCGTGTGCAGGGCGGCGGCGTTGCGGCCTTGCACGTCGCGATGCGCGGGTACATGCTGGGCCAAACCACTGGATAAAGGGCACGCGAATGGATGCGCAGAGCGCCTCGACCGATCTGACGGGCAAGCTGCTGATCGCCATGCCGGGCATGGGCGATCCGCGCTTTGCCCATTCGGTTGTCTATCTTTGCGCCCATTCGGACGAGGGCGCGATGGGCCTGATCGTCAACAAGCCCAGCGGCGATGTCAGCATGACCATGCTGCTTGATCAGCTGTCGATCGAGCCGTCGGCGGACATGTCGGGCCAGCAGGTGCATTTCGGCGGCCCGGTCGAGATGGGGCGCGGCTTTGTTCTGCATTCGCCGGATTACGAATCGGTCATGACCACGCTCGAGGTCGATCCCGATATCCACATGACCGCGACGCTCGATGTGCTCGAGGATATCGCCCGGGGGCAGGGGCCGCGCGAACGATTGATGATGCTGGGCTATGCGGGATGGGGGGCCGGGCAGCTTGAGGCGGAGCTGGCCGAAAACGGCTGGCTGGTCTGCGACGCCTCGCCCGATCTGGTGTTCCGCACCAGCGATGACGGCAAATGGCAGGCGGCACTGGCGACGCTGGGCGTATCGGCGCTGACCCTGTCGTCCGAAGGCGGGCGGGCCTGAGCGTCAGCCGCGCGGTGCGGCGGCTCGGCTCAGCCGGTCGTTGATGGCGATGCCGAGGCCGCGATGCGGGATAGGCGAGACGGCGATGGCCTTGGCCCCCGTGGCGTCCAGCCGGTGCAGGTAGTCGAAGAGGTTCGCTGCCGCCTCGGTCAGGTCGCCACGTTCCGACAGGTTCAGGTCGGCCTTGACCGCGCCAAAGCCAAGCCGCGCCTCGCCCTGGCGCCACTGTGTGGCATTCAGCCGGACAGGCGCCGTGGGTGCGTAGTGCGACAAAAGCTGCCCCGGCGCGGTAATCGCCTCGGTATCGCGCCGCTGGGCGAGCGGTCGGCCCAGTACCGTTTCGATCTGCGCGGCGGTGATGCCGCCGGGGCGCAGCAGGGTCGGCTGGCCGGTCAGGCCCAGGATCGTCGATTCCAGACCCACGTCGCAGCGCCCGGCATCCACCAGCGCCGCGATCCGGTCGCCCAGGCCCTGTTCCACGTGCTGCGCCGTCGTGGGGCTGATCTGGCCCGACCGGTTGGCCGACGGCGCGGCGACCGGGCCGCCGAATTCCGCCAGCAGGGCCCGCGCCACCGGATGCGCGGGCATTCGCACCGCCAGGCTGTCCAGCCCCGCCGTCACCAGCCTGGACACCGGCGCGCCGGGCATCAGCGGCAGCACAAGGGTCAGCGGCCCGGGCCAGAAGGCATCCGACAGTGCCTCAGCCGCGTCCGACCAGCGCACCAGCGCCTGCACCGCATCCCGTTCGGCGAGATGCACGATCAGCGGGTTGAAGCTGGGCCGGCCCTTGGCGGCAAAGATCCCGGCGACCGCGTGATCGTTGCCCGCATCGGCGCCCAGCCCGTAGACGGTTTCAGTGGGAAAGGCGACAAGATGCCCGTCGCGCAGGTGGGTCGCGGCCGCGCGCAGGGCGTCGGCATCGGTGCCTAGACGTTGAAGGGCGGGCTGGTTCATGGGTCCCGTGACGCGGCGTTTCGGTTGATGCTTCACGCGGCGGGGATAAATCTGACCCCAACAGCGCGGCTCTGCATAGGGGAGTCGCGGCACCTTGCCAAGCCATCCGCAGTGGAGACAGTCATGCCGTACCGCGCGCCGATTTCCGAATATCGCTTTCTTTTCGACCATGTCGTGGGCTTTGACGCCGTCACCGCCACCGACCGTTTTTCCGAAGCCACGCCCGACATGGTCGATGCCATCCTGACCGAAGCGGGCAAGATGTGCGAAGAGGTGCTGGCCCCGCTGCAGCGCGCCGGGGATCAGCATCCGGCGCGCCTGGAAAACGGGGTCGTGCGCACCTCGCCCGGCTTTGCCGAGGGGCACAAGGCCATCGCCGAAGGCGGCTGGGTCGCCATCGCGGCGGATCCCGAACATGGCGGCATGGGCCTGCCGATGACGGTGACGACGGCGGTGAACGAGATGATGAGCGCCGCGTGTTTGGCGATCCAGCTCAACCCGCTGATGACCCAGGGCCAGATCGAGGCGCTGGAACACCACGCCAGCGATGAGATCAAGGCGACCTACCTGCCCAAGCTGATCAGCGGCGAATGGTGCGGAACGATGAACCTGACCGAACCGCAGGCCGGGTCGGATGTGGGCGCGCTGCGGACCAAGGCCGAGCCCAACGGCGACGGTTCCTACAGCATCAGCGGGCAGAAGATCTATATCTCTTGGGGCGACAACGATTTCACCGAAAACGTCTGCCATCTGGTCCTGGCGCGCCTGCCGGACGGGGTCGACGGGACAAAGGGTATATCGCTTTTCATGGTGCCCAAGTACCTGCCCAACGACGACGGCACCCCCGGCAAGGCCAACGATCTGCGGGTGGTCAGCCTGGAGCATAAGATGGGCCTGCACGGATCGCCCACCGCGGTGATGGAATACGACGGTGCCACCGGCTGGCTGGTCGGCGGCGAACATGACGGCATGAAATGCATGTTCACCATGATGAACAACGCGCGCCTCGGTGTCGGCGGGCAGGGCATCGGCGTGGCCGAGGCGGCGTATCAGCACGCCTTGGACTACGCCATGGACCGCAAGCAGGGCCGTACCCCGGTCGAGGGCGGCAATACGATCGTCGATCACGCCGATGTGCGCCGGATGCTGGCCACGATGAAGGCGGATGTCTTTGCCGCGCGGGCCATCGCCCTGTCCTGCGCCGTGGCCATCGACATGGCCCACGCCACGGGGGATGCCGACTGGTCCGCCCGCGCCGCGCTGCTGACCCCGATTGCCAAGGCGTTCGGCACCGACACCGGCATCGCGGTGTCGGACACCGGCGTGCAGGTCCACGGCGGCATGGGCTTTATCGAGGAAACGGGCGCCGCGCAGTATTGCCGCGACGTACGGGTCACGGCGATCTACGAGGGCACCAACGGCATCCAGTCGATGGACCTTGTGGCGCGCAAGATGATGGACGGCGGCGACGCGGCCTTTGCCTTGCTGGACGAGATCGAAGCCTTTGCCGAAGCGGCGAAATCCGATCTGCCCGATCTGGCCGAACCGGTCTGGCAGGCAGCAGAGACGCTGCGCGAGACGGTGGAATGGCTGGTCGCGCAGCAGGACATGACCACGCGCTTTGCCGGGGCGGTGCCGTTCCTGCGTGGGTTCGCGCGGGTGCTGGGCGGCTACTTCCACCTGCGGGCCGCGGTGGCCGAACCGGGGGGCGCGCGGGCGCGGCTGGCGCGGTTCTACATCCTGCGTCTGCTGGCGGAACACAAAAGCCTCTTTGCGCAGGCGCGCGCGGGTTCGGACGATCTTTACGCGCTCAGCACGGACGATCTGGCCGCATGATGGACGGCGCGGGCGACGTCATCCGCTACCCCTGGGCCGAACCGCCTGCCGAAGGCACGGCTACAGAGGTGGCCGAGGGTGTGCTGTGGATGCGCCTGCCGCTGCCGATGAAGCTTGATCACGTGAACGTCTACGCGCTGGACGATGGCGACGGCTGGACGCTGATCGATACCGGGTTTCATTCAAGGCGCACGGTGGGGATCTGGCAAAGGCTGTTGAACGGGCCGCTGGCGGGCAAGCCGGTGCACCGGGTTCTGATCACGCATCACCACCCCGATCACGTCGGGCTGGCCGGCTGGTTCCAGGGGCAGGGGGCGCGCCTGTTGGCGACCCGGACCGCGTGGCTTTTCGCGCGGATGCTGACGCTGGATGCGCAGGACCGCCCAACCGAAGAGACGCTGACCTACTGGCGGCGCTGCGGCATGGATGCCGAGATCCTTGCCAAACGGCAGGCCGAACGGCCCTTCAACTTTGCCGATGTGGTCTATCCGATGCCCTTGGGCTTTGCCCGGATCAAACAGGGCGACGTGCTGCGGCTGGGCGGGCGTGACTGGGATGTGCATATCGGAAATGGCCATGCGCCCGAACACGCGACGCTCTGGTCGCGGGATGACAACCTTGTGCTGGGCGGCGACCAGATCCTGCCGTCGATCTCCTCCAACATCGGCGTCTATGCCACCGAACCCGAGGCCGACCCCGTCGCCGACTGGCTGGAGGCCTGCGAACGGCTGAGCACGCTGGCGCGGCCCGATCATCTGGTTCTGGGCGGGCACAAGCTGCCCTTTACCGGCCTGCCGCAACGGATGCGACAGCTTATCGACAATCACCATGGCGCGTTGGAACGGCTCGAGGCGCATCTGGCCGAGCCGCGTGCGGCGGGCGACTGTTTTGCCCCGCTCTTCAAACGCAAGATCGGTGAGGGCGAATACGGTCTCGCCCTCGTCGAATCCATGGCGCACTGCCTGCACCTTTGGCACGAAGGCCGTGCCACGCGCAGCCTGCGCGCCGACGGGGCCTGGGTGTTCCAGCAGGTCTAGGCGCGCGTTTTCCCTCAAGGAAAACGGGCCGGAAAATTCGAATCTTCCGGCACCTCAGCGCGCGTGACGGCGGGTGATCCTGCCGTGCAGACGGCACAGAATGCGGCTGGCCGTGGTTTCGCACAGCGCCGGGATCAGCGCGTGCACCAGCGCAGCCCCCGCAGCGACCGCCAGCCAGAAGGCAAAGCCCAGGGCAAAGAACATGTGCTGCAGATAGCTTTCGCCGACCTTGGCGGGGTGGTCGCGGAACAGGCGGCTCAGCGGGGCGGTCAGTGTGGTGGTCATGTCGGTCTCCTTTTCGGTTGGTGCTGGTATCGCCGATGGCGGGCGGGCAAAGGTCCCAAATCAGACCTTGCTTGCGGTATGTTTTGGGATAAAATCCCAACATGACTGCGAAGATTGACGAAACAGACCGTCGTATCCTCACCGTTCTGCAAAAGGATGCCAGCCTCAGCGTCGACGAGGTGTCGGACCGTGTCGGCCTGTCGCGCAACGCCTGCTGGCGCCGTATCCGCCTGATGGAGGAAGCGGGCACCATCCGCGGTCGGGTCGTTCTGGTCGACGCCGCGCGCGTTGGCTGCCCGCTCGATGTGATGGTCATGGTGCGCACCAGCGCGCATGACGCCAAGTGGATGGCGCAGTTTCAAAAGGTCATCCGCGCCATGCCCGAGATCATCGGCGCCTATCGCATGACCGGGGACCTTGATTATCTGCTGCGCGTGCGGGTCGCGGATGTGCCCGCCTATGATGCCTTTTACAAACGTGTGATCGCGCAGGTTCCGCTCTCGGATATCTCTGCCAGCTTCGTTATGGAAGAGATCAAGGACACCACCGCCCTGCCGCTATGAAGGACCGCCATGACCGACGAGATTGCCACTATCGCCGAGGCGCACGAGGCGACCGCCCTGCCACGCAAGGTCGACGTGCATTGCGATGATGCGCAGGGCGCCACAACCACCGAGGACCTGCCTGACGCGGTCAAGCGCAAGCCCGTTGCCGCGAAATCCCCGGCGGAATGGGCCTATGAGCGGCTGATCCTTTACATCCAGAAGTTCGAAGAGCAGTTGGACAATGAACAAGAGGTTGCCATGGGCTTTACCGGCGGGCAGGCGGGCGTACTGCGAATCGAGGGTATGGGCTATTTCGACCCCGATATCGTCACCTTCTACGGCAGCGACGACCGCGGCACGCGCACCCAGCTGATCCAGCATGTGAGCCAGCTCAGCGTGCTCCTGCGGGCCTTGCCCAAGGTGACCGCCGCCGCGGCGCCGCGCCGCATCGGCTTTCGTCTGGCCGCCGAACTCGACACCGACTGAGGCGGCAGGCGCCCGCGTCAGAATGCGCGGTTCTGACGTGGTGACAGGGCCGGGCAAATGCGCTAACCACGCTTCGACAACGCTAACCGGGGACGGATTGACATGGCAGAACACAAGCACGGCGAAATGGACATCGAAGTTCAGGAAAAGACCTTTGCAGGCTTCATCAGCTTCGTCACCAAGACCGTTATCGTCATTCTGGTGGCGGTGATCCTGTTGGCGATGATCAACGGCTAAGCTTGGGCTTCGCGGCTGAAAGGTCCTTATCATGCGTCTGGTATTGTGGTTGCTGATGGGCCTTGCGGCGCTGTCGCTGGCAGGATGCGCGGCCAACACATCCGGCGAGGATGCCAGCCCCGAAGAGGTGGCAAGGGCCGTCTATCGCCACAACGGCCCGTCGGCGCTGACGCTTTACACGATGGTCAACAACCGCTCCGGATCGGGCGCGCATACCAGCATGATGATCAACGCATCGCAGCGTGTGATCTTTGATCCGGCGGGGTCCGTTCGGCATTCCCGCCTGCCCGAAGTCCGCGATGTGCTTTACGGTGTCACGCCGGAGATCGCCGATTTCTATGCTCGCGCCCACGCGCGGGAGACCTATCATGTGATCATCCAGCGCATCGAGGTGTCGCCCGAAGTGGCGGAACAGGCCCTGCGGCTGGCCCAGGCCAGCGGGCCGGTGCCGCAGGCGCAATGCGCGGCCAGCACGGCGAAGATCCTGCAGCAATTGCCCGGGTTCGGCGGCATCAGGTCGACATGGTTCCCCAACAACCTGTCCGAACAGTTCGGCGCCATCCCGGGCGTGTCGACCCGCAGGCTGTACGAGAACGACGCCGATGACAAATCCATCGCGATCCGCGAACTGGATGCGGGTGTGCCGGGCAACTGATCCCCGGTCAGGCGCGAAGATCTAACCCAGCAGATAGCCCAGCCCGATCAGCACGGTTGCCCCGGCGATCATGGCAAAAACCACGTTTTTCGTGACGTAACCCACGCCGAAGGTCACAGCGGCCGCGACCAGACGCGTTGGGTCGGGCTGCCCGTCCGTAGCACTGGGCCACAGCACCAGCGGCGCCACCAGCGCGGGCAGGACGGCGACCGCCGTGTAGCGCAGGTGCCGCAACAGCCACGGCGGCAGAGGGCGGTTTCCGACGAAGCCCAGAAAGACGAAACGCAGCGCAAAGCTCGCCAGCCCCAGGCCGAAGATCACGATCCAGATGGTGGGGGCGTCAATCATGTCGCGGCCTTTTGTTCGGCCCAAAGCTCGGCCCGTCCACCCGCCAGCATGCCGCCCAATGCGCCGACGATCAGGCCCAGGTTGTAAGGCAGCCAGACGAACCCCAGCGCCAGCACGACCGAGGTCAGCGCCGCGATCCGATGCGCAGGCGTGCGCAATAGCGGCGCGATCATCGCGAGAAAGGCGATGGGCACGGCGAAATCCAGCCCCAGTTCGGTCGGGATGGCCGACCCCAGCACCGCGCCCGCCCAAGTCGCCACATACCACGGCGGGCAGATCGGCGTGACGATGCCGAAGAAATACGCGGTCTTTTCCGCCAGCGTCATGCGCGGGCTGCGCTCGAACTCCAGCATCGAGGCGGCATAGGTCTGATCGACCAGGAAATAGGCGATGAAGATCCGGTGCCACAGCGGCGCAGGCCCCAGATGCGGGATGAGCGACGCGGAATACATCGCCATGCGCATGTTCACCGCGATGGCCGACGCCAGCGCCACCGCAACCGGCGCGTTTTCGTTCAGAAGCTGCAAGGCGGTGAACTGCGACGCCCCGGCGATCACCACGACGCTGAACGAAACGGTCTGCGTGACCGTCAGGCCCGACTCCGTGCCCACCACGCCAAAGAGCATCGCGAAGGGCACGACCATGATCACGAAAGGGAGCGCGTCGCGGACGCCACGCCAGTAGCTTGACATTGCGCTGGTGCCCGCCATCACTGTCCCCTAGTCTTGCCAGGCTCTGGCTAACCAACGGACGGGAAAGATGCAATTGCCTCTGACCAGCGACGCCCCCGAATATCTCATCGCCCCCGATCCCAAGGCCCCGCGCCTGACCCGTTCCGTGACCGGACGCGACCAGACCGGCGCGGAGGTCGAGATTTCGGTGGTCGAGGAACGGCCCCTGACGATCTTCCTCAACAGCCAGGAAATCGTCACAGCGATGACCATCGGGGATTACCCCGAGTATCTGGCGCTCGGCTTTCTGCGCAATCAGGGGATGTTGCAGGACGGCGACGAGGTCACGGGCGTCGAGTATGACGAGGACCTTGAGGTTGTGGTCGTGCGCACGGCGAGCCAGACAACCTATGAAGAGAAGGTCAAGAAAAAGACCCGCACCAGCGGCTGTGCGGTCGGCACCGTGTTCGGCGACATGATGGAAGGCCTTGATCAAGTGCGCCTGCCCGCGACGGAGCTGCGGACCTCGTGGCTTTATGCGCTGGCGGCGCGGATCAACACGACACCGTCGCTTTATCTCGAGGCCGGGGCGATTCACGGCACGGTCCTGTGCCAGGCTGACCGCCCGCTGGTCTATATGGAGGATGTCGGGCGCCACAACGCGGTCGACAAGATCGCGGGATGGATGCTGAAGCACGAGGTCGGGGCCGACGACAAGATCCTCTACACCACCGGGCGGCTGACCTCGGAAATGGTGATCAAGACCGCGCTCATGGGCATCCCGGTTCTGGCCTCACGCTCGGGCTTCACCGCCTGGGGGGTGGAGATCGCGCGGCAAGTGGGCCTGACCTGCATCGGGCGGATGCGCGGCAGGCGGTTCGTCTGCCTAAGCGGAGAAGACCGGTTGGTCCGCGATATCGACCCCGACAGCGTGCCGGACGAAAGCCGCAAACATGGACGAAAGAGCGCCGAGTGACCTACACGTTTCCCAATGATCCTGGCTTTCAAGAGATCCGGCATGGCATGCGGCTACGGGCGCTGGCCGGAGACCCGGCCGGGATCCGCGCCAAAAGGAAGGACTGGCACCGCGCAGAGGTGGCACATGGATGATCGTGAACCTTGGCCAGACATCCTGACGCTGCGCTACCGGCTTGCGCCCGCGGTTGTGGCCCGGGCCAGCCAGATGCTGACCAAGGGCCTCGCGAAGCAGTCCGGCAGCAGAAAGTTCGGCTGGCTGACGTGGGTTTGCGGCTGGGTGGTGATTTTTCTCGCCTCTCTGGCGTACTTTCGTTTAAGGCCCGATCTGGCGTACGACCTTCCGGTTTTTCCCCTGTTGGCGACCTTCCTTTTCGGCCTGTTCACAAGCCTTGTCGTCGTCATGCTTCATCAGCGCCGGCTGTGCCGCCACTTGGCCGAGCTGTCTGCGGCGGAAGGGGATTCCACCCTGCAGATCGGCGCCGAGCGGCTGCGCGAGCAAACCCGTCTGAGCGCGCGCGAGGCCGATCTTTCGCTGGCGCGGCCCGTGGTCGAGCTGCCCGATGTCACCCTGATCCCGTTGGGCACCTTCGGGATCATCGTCCCCGATTCCGCCCTGCCGGAGGGACGCAGCCGCGCGGCCTTCATCGCCGAGGTGTCGGACCGTGTGGCCCGCCGAAAGGCCGCGGCGTGACCCGCCCCCTTGGCATCATCCTTGCAGGCGGTCAGGCAACGCGGATGGGCGGTGGCGACAAGGGCCTGCTGACCCTGGGGGCGCAGACGCTGCTTGACCATGTCATCGCGCGGCTGGCCCCGCAGGTCGATGCCATGGCGCTGAATGCCAATGGCGATCCCGCCCGGTTCGATGGGTTCGGCCTGCCGGTGCTGCCCGACAGCATCGCGGGCTTTCCCGGCCCGCTCGCGGGCGTGCTGGCCGGGCTTGACTGGGCCGCCGGACAGGGGGCGAAGACCATCGTGACCGTGGCGGCGGACACGCCGTTCTTTCCACGCGATCTGGTGGCGCGGTTGCAGGCCGCAGCGGACGGGCAGACGCATCCGCTGGTCTTGGCCGCGACCGAAGGCGAGGCGCAGACCCGCAGCAAATCGCGCTCTGGCCTGATCCGGCACCCGACCTTCGGGCTGTGGCCGGTGGCGCTGCGCGAGGATCTGCGCGACGCGTTGCAGAGCGGGTTGAAGAAGGTCGTCCTCTGGACCGAGGCGCAGAACGGACGCGAGGCGGTGTTCGATGCCAGCGTGGCGGATCCGTTCTTCAACGTCAACACGCCAGAGGATCTGGCGCGGGCAGAGGCGATGGTATGAGACTCTACGGCGTCACCGGCTGGAAGAATGCAGGCAAGACCGGGCTGATGGAGCGGCTGGTGACCGACATCACCGGGCGCGGCTTCACTGTCAGCACCGTCAAGCATGCGCATCATACCTTTGACGTCGATCACCCCGGCAAGGACAGCCACCGCCACCGCGTCGCGGGCGCGTCGCAGGTCATGCTGAGTTCGCGCAACCGCACCGCGCTGATGACCGAGCTGCGCGGCGCCGAGGAACCCGCGCTGGAGGCGCTGCTGGCCCAGCTTGCCCCGGTCGATCTGGTGCTGATCGAAGGCTACAAGCGCGACCGCCACCCCAAGGTCGAGGCGTTTCGCGCCGAAACCGGAAATGCGCTGATCGCCCCCGGCGACCCCACGATCCGCGCCATCGCCAGTGACAGTCCGCTGAACAGCGACCGCCCGGTCTTCGATCTGAACGACACCCGCGCCATCGCCGACTTCATTTTAAAAGAGGTGGGTCTGTGACCCGGTTCGATACCTTTGTGATGGTCGACTGGTCGGGCGGCAACGACCGTGGCAAGGCCCCAAAGAAGGATGCGATCTGGGCGGCAGTGGTCCGGGGGGGTGTGGCCGAAGATCCGGTCTATCTGCGCAATCGGCAGGTTGCCGAGGACTGGTTGCACCGATTCTTCGCCGTTGAACTGAGCGCCGGGCGGCGGGTGATGGCCGGGTTCGACTTTCCCTTCGGCTATCCCCGCGGCTTTGCCCGCGCGGTGACCGGCCAGGACGATCCGCTGGTGCTGTGGGACTGGTTTGCGGAGCGGATCGAGGATGCGCCAAAGGCCAACAACCGCTTCGATGTCGCGGCCGAGATCAACCGCCTGCTGGGCGGCAAGGGGCCGTTCTGGATGAACGGTCTGCAACGCGACATCGACGGGCTGCCACGGACCAAGGCGGACTATGCCAACCCGTTTGCCGAGCGGCGCGAGGTCGAAACGCGCGCCAAGGGGGCGTTCACCTGCTGGCAGTTGGCGGGCGCGGGGGCAGTGGGCAGCCAGGTTTTCATGGGCCTGCCGGTGCTGGCGCGCCTGCGCCGGGCCTTTGCAGGGCAGGTCGCGGTCTGGCCGTTCGAGCCGCTTGAGACGCCGATTGCCTTGGTCGAGATCTGGCCCTCGCTCACAGTCACGGACGCGCCAACGGGTGTCATCAAGGATGCGCATCAGGTCGCGAGCGTGGCGGGCTGGTTGGCCGGGATGGCGCCGGATCGGCTGGCGGGACTGTTGGACGTCTCAGCGCCCGAGGAGGGCTGGATCCTGGGCGTGCCGCCCGACGGCAGGGCCGTCCCTTTGCAGCCGCCGCCCCTGCGCAACGACTGTTTCGCCCTGCCCGCTGGCGTGGACTGGACCCCGGTCGATGCGGCACTGGCGATGCTGCGCGACCGCCTGAACCCGGTCGTCGCGCAGGACAGCGTGCCGCTGATGCAAGCGGCGGGCCGGGTGCTGGCGCAGGACCTGACGGCCCGGCGTCCAAACCCGCCCGAGGCGAATACCGCCGTCGACGGCTATGCCTTTCACAGTTCCCTGCTGGGCCCCGACACCCTGCGGCTGCCGCTGGCGGTGGGGCGGTCGGCAGCGGGCAAACCCAATGCGGGCCGGGTGCCCGAGGGGCATTGCCTGCGGGTGCTGACCGGCGCCGCACTGCCCGAGGGCACCGACACGGTGGTACTGGACGAAGACGTGCGCGCGGACGCATCAGAGGTCGCGTTTCGCGGCACGCTCAAACCCGGGGCGAACACCCGCAAGGCGGGCGAGGACGTGGCGGCGGGCGAGGTCGCACTGGGCCAGGGGCGGGTGCTGACGCCCGCCGATCTGGCGCTGGCTGCCGCCGTGGGGCATGGGCAGGTGCCCGTTTACGAAAGGCTGCGCGTCGCTGTCCTGTCCACCGGTGACGAACTGCGCGAGGCCGGAGAGACCGCCGCTCCGGGCCAGATTTTCGATGCCAACCGCCCGATGCTGCTGAGCATGCTGGACCGCTGGGGCCACGCCGCTCAGGACATGGGGCGTGTGCCCGACGACCGCGCGGCCTTGCGTGCGCGGCTGGATGCGGCGGCGGAGGGGGCGGATGTGATCCTGACCTCCGGCGGCGCGTCGGCGGGGGACGAGGATCACGTTTCGGCGCTCTTGCGCGATGCGGGCGCGATGCAGGAATGGCGCATCGCGCTGAAACCGGGCCGGCCGCTGGCGCTGGGTCTGTGGCGGGGCAAGCCGGTTTTCGGCCTGCCCGGAAACCCGGTCGCGGCGCTGGTCTGCACGCTGATCTTCGCGCGCCCCGCCATGGCGCTGCTGTCCGGCGCAGGCTGGAGCGCACCGCAAGGCTTTGACCTGCCCGCGGCCTTTGAAAAACGCAAGAAACCGGGGCGGCGCGAATACCTGCGCGCCAGGGTGCGCGACGGCCGGGCCGAGGTCTTCCGCTCCGAAGGGTCGGGGCGCATCTCGGGCCTGAGCTGGGCGGAGGGACTGGTCGAACTGGGCGACGAGGAACGCCATGTCCGGCCCGGCAATCCGGTCCGCTATCTGCCATTCGCCAGCTTCGGTCTTTGACGCTCTCTGCTTCTCTGGTTCGCAAATACCTCAGAGAGCACGAGAGACAGCGTCTCTCGTATCCTGCACAGCAGGATATCAGTCGAAGGTGCCTGCCACCCGCCCCAGCAGCATGAAGGCGCGGGCCGTGCGGGTGTTGGCGAAATCGGCAATTTCTTCGTCGGTGGCCGTGGGGGCGAACCGGGCAAAGGTCTTGTCGAAAAGCCGCAGGAAGTGATGCGCGGCATCGCGAAAGATCGGATCCTGCTTCATCCGTCCGGCCGTGAGCGCCAGCGACGACCGGTCGCGGATCCCTCCCAAAGCGGCGATGGCGCGGCCCCGGTCCCCGGCGGCAAAGCGGCGCCAGACGTCGGTGCGCGCGGCGTCGGGCCGCAGATCGTCCATATAGATGCCGTCCTGGCTCAGCAGGGTCAGCACGTCCTGCGCGGCCTGCACAAGCTGGGCCGACGGGCGGTCCTTCAGCGCGCGGCGCAGGGCGGCAAATCCGGCATTGTCCTGCGCGGTTTCGGGAAAGTTCAGCGCCCGGATCAGATCGGCGTTGGACAGCGGCGGATCGAGCGAATCCGCGGGCGTGCCAAGCGCCAGCGCGGGCTGTTCCCCGGTGGCTGCCATGGGCGCGGCGGGGGCGACAGTATTGGCCTGCGCCACCCGGGTCGAAGTGAACATCGCCAGCGCGGTTTCCGTCTTTTTCTGCGCCGCCGCAATATCGTCGAGCTTCTTGCTGATCGCCTGATCGGGTTTGTCGGGCTTGCCCGCCTGGCCCTGTGCCTGCGCCACGTAGGCATGGCGGATCGCGTCGATGGCGGTCTGCAGCCGCGCGCTTTCCTCGCGCATCACGCGGCTGGCGCGGGTCGCCGTGGCGGCAACCCAAATCATCGCCACCGGCAGGAACAGCGTCATCAGCGTCAGCAGAAAGCGGATGCCGTCGGTATCGCCGTCGCTGACGAACAGGAAAAAGCCGCCCGCCAGCAGCAGCCACGCCACGCTGAGTGCTGCGGCCGTGATCTCGATCCCCGACACGCCGCCACGGTCACGGCGATCGTAAAGGCCCAAAGGCGTGGGTCGCGATTCGTTGGTGTCGGCCATGGCCCTGTCCCAAGCTTCAGATGTAGTCGATCTTCAGCACTTCGTAGGATTTGTCACCACCCGGGGTGCGCACCTCGACGCTGTCGCCCTCTTCCTTGCCGATCAGGGCTCGGGCGATGGGCGATTTGATGTTCAACAGGCCCTTTTCGATATTGGCCTCGTGTTCGCCGACGATCTGCCAGGTCTTTTCCTCGTCCGTGTCCTCGTCGACCAACTGGACCGTGGCGCCGAACTTGATCGGGCCGTTCAGGGTCTTGGGGTCGATGACCTCGGCCAGGCCCAGCACGCTCTCAAGCTCCTTGATGCGGCCTTCGATAAAGCCCTGCTTTTCGCGGGCCGAATGATATTCGGCGTTTTCCTTGAGGTCGCCCAGTTCGCGCGCCTCGGCGATGGCCTGGATCACGGCGGGGCGTTCAACGGATTTCAGCTGCTTCAATTCAGCCTCGAGCGCGGAGAAACCCGCGCGGGTCATCGGTAGCTTTTCCATGGGTCTTTGTCCCGAAACTTGTATCGTCGATTGGGGCGGAGATCAGCGCCGCCCGCGTGCTTGCACATCTGTCAGCCCCGACTGTGCGCGCAAGCTGCCGGTGTTGGCAATAGGGCAAGGCCGCCTGCGGTGCAACGGGCTGCGGGCTGCGGCGGCGCCACACCGCGCAAGAAACCGGCGGTATCGCACCGTCCCGTTGATCTGGATCATGGCAGCCCGGCGCACCGTGCGGGCAGTCTGTGCCCAAAATCATCGACTCATGAGAGGGCCGCCATGACATCCGACACGATCACCGCCAAAGCCGCCGCCGCGCAGGCGCCCGTCCCAACCGGCGCGGCGCCCGAAACGCAAGGGCCCGACGCCGGGGTTCTGGGATTCGAACGGGGCGAATACCCTTACGCCACCCGGCTGGGCCGCCGCGTCTATGAAGAGGAGAAGGCACGGCTTCAGGCCGAATTGCTCAAGGTGCAACATTGGGTGCAGGAGACCGGGCAGAAATACGTGCTGCTTTTCGAAGGTCGCGACGCGGCGGGCAAAGGCGGCACGATCAAGCGCTTTACCGAACATCTCAACCCCAGGTCGGCCCGGGTCGTGGCGCTTAACAAACCATCGGATGATGAGCGCGGTCAGTGGTTTTTTCAGCGCTACGTCAAGCATCTGCCGACCAGCGGCGAAATCGTGCTGTACGACCGATCGTGGTACAACCGCGCGGGGGTCGAGCGGGTGATGGGCTTTTGCGAACCCGGCGAATACCTCGAATTCATGCGCCAGACACCCGAATTCGAACGTATGCTGGTGCGCTCGGGCATCCGGCTGTTCAAATACTGGTTCTCGGTCACGCAAGGTGAACAAAAGCGCCGCTTTGCCGCGCGAGAGACTGATCCGCTCAAGCAATGGAAGCTGTCGCCCATCGACCGGGCGAGCCTGGATAAATGGGACGAGTACACCCAGGCGAAAGAGGCGATGTTCTTTTACACCGATACTGCCGATGCGCCCTGGACGGTGATCCGGTCGAACGACAAGAAGCGCGCACGGCTCAACTGCATGAAGCATTTCCTGAGTCAGATCGATTACCCCGGCAAGGATGACAGCATCGCCACCGCCCCCGATCCGCTGATCGTGGGGCAGGCCAGCCACGTGGTGCACGCCTCTGACCATATTCTGACCGCGGCCACCCACCCGGCCGCCAGACGCGGCTGAAGCACCGCACCATTTTCAACCAAGGACAGGAGACAATGATGTCCCACACTCCCCACGAACTGGCCGCCGACTTTCCCGATCAGGTGCAGAAAATTCATGACCTCAAGGCGAGCGACGCGCATTTCGCCCGGCTTTGCGAGAAATACCATGACGTCAACCGCGCCGTGCGCCGCGCCGAAACCGGCGTCGCCCCTCTGGACGACCAGCGCATGACCGAGATTCGCAAAGAGCGGATGCGGCTCAAGGACGATATCGCGGCCATGCTCGCGCACTAGCGGAACTCTTGGCCGGGAACCCATGTGCCCCGAGGCACGTTTGCCCTTATTGAACTCATCTGCGGGGCGCTATGGACAACTGCGACGACAGGCCATGCGACCCGCATCTGATGCGCGGCGCGGGCATCATCGCCATTCTGGGCGCGATCGCGCTGATCGCGGGTAACGTCGTCGGCAGCATCCTTGTGCCCGGGCACGACTGGGTCGCCGACACTGTCAGCGATCTGGCGGCCGGGCGGTACGAGATCATTCAGGATGTAACGCTTTACTGCTATGCCGGGTCGCTGCTGGCGCTGGCCATCGCGGCGGCGCATGCGCATCCCGGCAAGCGCGCGTGGAATTTCGTGATCCTGGGCCTTGCCCTGCTCGCGCTTTGCGTGACGATCATCGCGGTGCGCAACGAATATGGCGACGGCGACAACGAAGGCGTGGTGATCCACATCTACGTGGTCTACGCCATGGGCGTGCTCTTCACCGCCGTATTCGCGCTGGCCGGGCTGGTCGGGCAGCATTTGGGCCTGACCCGGGTGTCGTGGGTCTGCGCGGCTTTGTGGGGGATTGGCGCGCCGGTGTTCTTCCTGCTGCCCACCGCTTATGACGGGGCGTTCGAACGCTTTCTGGGCGTCGTCACCACGGTCTGGGTCTGTTGTTTCGGCTGGCAGCTCATCCGTTCGCCGGGACGTGTTCAAACGTCGCGATAGCGCAATTTTACGTCGTGTCGCGATTGAATTGGCGACATCGCTGGTTTAGCTGAATGCGAATGTTTTCCGCCGGTCCAGGGGCCGCGCAATCAGCATGGGAGCCGTCCGACATGGCCGATATTGAACGCGAAGCGATGGAATACGACGTGGTGATCGTCGGCGCGGGGCCCGCCGGGCTCTCTGCCGCAATCCGGCTCAAGCAGCTTGATGCCGATCTGAACGTCGTCGTGCTGGAAAAAGGCTCCGAGGTCGGCGCGCATATCCTGTCGGGCGCGGTTCTGGACCCTTGCGGCCTTGATGCGCTGATCCCCGACTGGAAGGAAAAGGGCGCGCCGCTGAATGTTCCGGTGAAAGAAGACAACTTCTACATGCTGGGCGAGGCGGGCAAGATGCGGGTGCCGAATTTCCCGATGCCGCCGCTGATGTCGAACCATGGCAATTACATCGTGTCGATGGGCAATGTCTGCCGCTGGATGGCGGAGCAGGCCGAGGAACTGGGCGTCGAGATCTTCCCGGGCATGGCCTGTTCGGAACTGGTCTATGGTGACAATGGCGAGGTCAAGGGCGTTGTCGCGGGCGTTTTCGGGCTGGAGCCTGATGGCAGCTACGGCCCCAACACCGAACCGGGCATGGAGTTGCACGGCAAGTACGTGTTCCTGAGCGAGGGCGTGCGCGGGTCGCTGGCCAAGGAGGTGATCGAGAAATACGACCTCTCCAAGGGCAAGGAGCCGCAGAAGTTTGGCCTTGGCATGAAAGAGATCTGGGAGATCGACCCCGACAAGCACCGCGAAGGCACCGTGACCCATACCATGGGCTGGCCGCTGGGCAGCAACGCGGGCGGCGGATCGTTCATCTATCACCTTGAAAACAATCAGGTCTACGTGGGCTTCGTGGTGCACCTGAATTACGAAAATCCGTACCTCTACCCCTACATGGAATTCCAGCGCTTCAAGCACCACCCGATGGTGGCCGAGCTTTTGAAGGGCGGCAAACGCGTTGCCTATGGCGCGCGGGCCATTTCCGAAGGCGGATACCAGTCCATGCCCAAGATGGTGGCGCCGGGCGTGGCGCTGCTGGGCTGTTCGGTGGGTATGGTCAACGTGCCGCGCATCAAGGGCAATCACAACGCCATGCTGTCGGGCAAGGCCGCGGCCGAGGCGGCGTACAAGTCGATCCAGGCCGGGCGCGCATCGGACGAACTGACCGAGTACGAGACCGAAGTACGGACCGGCGCCATCGGCAAGGACCTGTGGAAGGTACGCAACGTCAAACCGCTCTGGTCCAAGCGTGGGCTGGTGGCGTCGCTGACGCTGGGCGGCTTCGACATGTGGACCAACACCTTCGGCTTTTCCGCGCTGGGCACGCTGAGCCATGGCAAGACCGACGCCGCCGCCACCGGCAAGGCGTCGAAGTTCAAGCCCATCGACTACCCCAAGCCCGACGGCAAGCTAAGTTTCGACCGGCTGACCAACGTCAGTTTTTCGTTCACCAACCACGAGGAAAGCCAGCCCGCGCATCTCACGCTCAAGGACGCCAGCGTGCCGATTGACGTGAACCTGCCGACCTATGCGGAACCGGCGCAGCGCTACTGCCCCGCAGGCGTCTACGAGGTGGTCGAGGAAGACGGCAAGGACCCGCGGTTCGTGATCAACTTTCAGAACTGCGTGCATTGCAAGACCTGCGATATCAAGGACCCGAGCCAGAACATCCACTGGACGGTCCCGCAGGGCGGTGACGGGCCGAATTACCCCAACATGTAGGCTGTGCCGCGCCGACCGGCGCGGCCGGTCACGTTTCCGCAATGTCCCGCTTTGGCCGGGCGTGCCGCATTGCATGCCCCCCGGGCAGCAGGTACGCTTCTCGAAACAGATACAGGCGGAGTGAGGCAACGTGACCAATTGGGCTAATCGACTGCTGCGCGGGGCCGCGCTGGCCATGGTTCTGGGCAGTCCTGCGGCGGCGCAGACGCCGGGACTCGCGGGCGACTATCTGGCGGCGCGACAGGCCAGCCTTGCGGGCGATTTCAAGGCCGCTGCCGAGTATTTCGGCCGCGCCGTGCGCTTTGACCCGGACAATGCCGAACTGCTGGAAATGGCGGTGCTGTCGAACCTGTCGCTGGGCGACATGGACCGCGCGATCGTGCTTGCGCAAAAGCTGCGCGATCTGGGGCAGACCAGCCAGGCGGCGCAGATGGTGCTGATGGCCAGCCGCGGCGCCGAAGAGAAATACACCGAAATCCTGACCCAGATCGCGGACGACCGTGGCGTCGGCCCGCTGGTCGACGGGCTGGCGCAGGCCTGGGCCGAACTGGGTCAGGGCGACATGAGCGCGGCACTGGTGCAGTTCGACGAGGTGGCGCAGGCCGACGGGCTGTCGGCCTTTGCCTCTTATCACAAGGCGCTGGCCCTGGCGTCGGTCGGTGATTACGAAAGCGCCGAGGCACTGTTTGCCGCGAATGCCGCAGGCGGCATGCAGATGACCCGGCGCGCGGTGATGGCCCGCGCCGAAATCCTCAGCCAGCTGGAACGCAACGACGATGCCGTGACCCTGATCCGGGAGGCCTTCGGGATCGAGGTCGACCCCGGCCTGGCCGAAATGCGCGACAGCCTCACCGCCGGAGAGCGGCTGCCGTTCACCCACATCCGGAGCGCCCGCGATGGCCTGGCCGAGGTCTACTACACCCTCGCCGGTGCGCTCAGCAACGAATCCAACGACGACTTCACGCTGCTTTATGCCCGCATCGCGGAATATCTGCGCCCGGGTCATGTGGATGCGATCCTGCTGACCGCGGAAATGCTCGAAAGCCTCGAGCAGCACGATCTGGCGGTGCAGGCCTACAAGAAGGTCGCGCGGGACGACCCGTCCTTTCACGCCGCCGAACTGGGCCGCGCGGGTGCCCTGCGGGCCAGCGGCAAGGTCGACGCCGCGGTCGAGGTGCTGGAGCAGCTGGCCCAGACCCATGGCGATCTGCCGGTGGTGCAGTCGACCCTGGGCGACATCCTGCGTCAGCAGGGCGAGTTCGAAGAGGCGGTCGCCGCCTATACCCGCGCGCTCGACACGTTCGAAGAGCCCAGCGTCACGCAGTGGTTCCTCTATTACGCGCGCGGCATCTGTTACGAGCGTCTGGACGACTGGGAGAACTCCGAAAGCGATTTCCGCGCCGCGCTCGAGCTGAACCCGAACCAGCCGCAGGTGCTGAACTACCTGGGCTATTCGCTCGTGGAAAAGCAGATCAAGCTGGACGAGGCGCTCGAGATGATCGAGCGGGCCGTCGCGGCCCGGCCCGACAGCGGCTACATCGTCGACAGCCTGGGTTGGGTGCTTTACCGCCTGGGCCGCTACGAAGAGGCGGTGGGCCATATGGAACGTGCCGCCGCCCTGATGGCGGTGGACCCGGTGGTCAATGATCATCTGGGCGATGTCTACTGGGCCGTGGGCCGCAAGCTCGAGGCGGAATTCCAGTGGAAACGCGCGCTGTCCTTCGTCGATCTCGAGGACGTCTCGGAAGAGGCCGACCCCGAGCGCATCCGCCGCAAGCTCGAGGTCGGGCTGGACCAGGTGCTTGAGGAAGAAGGCGCGCCGCCGCTCAACGTCGCCAATGGCGAGGATTGACGGCCGCGCCCCGGCCAAGGTCAACCTGAGCCTGTACCTGACCGGACTGCGGGACGACGGATATCACCTGATCGATTCGCTGGTGGTCTTCGCAGAGGTTGGTGACGACCTGTCCGTGTCACCCGCGCGCGAGCTGCGATTGCAGGTGGACGGTCTCTTTGCAAAAGGCGTGCCGACCGACGCGGCCAACCTCGTGCTGCGCGCCGCTGAGCAGCTGCGCGAGATGCGCGGAGTGACCGCGGGCGCGGCGATCCGTCTGACCAAGAACCTGCCACACGGCGGCGGGATCGGCGGCGGGTCCTCCGACGCCGCCTGCGCCATCCGGCTGCTGTCGGAGCTTTGGGGCTGTGCACCGCTGACGGCGCAAGAGGCGCTGCCCCTGGGGGCGGATGTGCCGGTTTGCCTGACGGCACCGCGGGCGATGCGGATGCGCGGCATTGGCGAGGTTCTGACGCCCGCGCCGATGCAGCCGACCGGGTGGCTCGTACTGGTCAATCCGGGCGTCGGCGTGCCGACGGGCCGGGTGTTCGACCTGCATGACCGGCTGAATGAGTTCAGTTCTATCGGGATGGATGCGCCGGGCACCGGGCGCTTTGCGGACTGGCTGGCGCAGCAGCGCAACGATCTGACGCCGGTCGCCTGCCATCCTGACATCGCCCCGGTGGTCCAGGATGTTCTGGCGGCGTTGCGGGGCTGGAGTGATATCGCGGAAATGTCGGGATCGGGCAGTACCTGCTGGGGCTGGTTCGACGCGGAAGAGACCGCCACGGACTGTGCTGCCGGCATTGCGGCGGATCATCCGGACTGGTGGGGCAGGGCGACCCGCATCCTGTCCTGACCTTGCCGCCCCGAAGAAAGGCCGCGAGGGCTTGAGGAGGGGCCGCTCCTCCGCCCTTGCGGGCGTCTTCGCTCAGTTGATGCGGGCGACCACGTAATCGCTCAGCTCGATCAGCGTGTCGCGCAGCGGGTGCGGCGGCAGCGACGCCATCGCGGCCTTCGCCCGCGTCGCCCATTCCAGCGCGTCCTGCCGCGTTGCCTCCAGCGTGCCATGCGCCTCGAGCAGCGCCAGCGCCTGCTCAAGATCGCCGTCGCGCTGATCGCCCTTCTCGATCGTGCGTTTCCAGAAGGCGCGTTCGTCGGCATCCGCCAGGGCCACCGCCTTGATCACCGGCAGCGTCAATTTTCGTTCGCGGAAATCGTCCCCGACATTCTTGCCGGTCGCCTTGGCATCGCCCTGATAATCCAGAAGATCATCGACAATCTGGAACGCCACGCCCAGGGCATCGCCGTAATCGAAGAGCGATCTGACGTGTGTTTCGTCCACGCCCGCGATCACCCCGCCCACCTCGGTCGCGGCGGAAAAGAGCGCGGCGGTCTTGCCCCGCACCACCTGCAGATAGATCGCCTCGGTCGTGGCCAGGTTCTGCGCCGCCGTCAATTGCAGCACCTCGCCCTCGGCAATCGTCGCCGCCGCGTCCGACAGGATGCGCAGCACCCGCATGTTGCCGGTTTCGGTCATCAGCTGGAAGCTGCGTGCAAAAAGGTAATCCCCCACCAGCACGCTGGACTTGTTGTCCCACAAAAGGTTCGCCGTGGGCCGCCCGCGGCGCTGCGCGCTTTCGTCCACCACGTCGTCATGCAGCAGCGTCGCGGTATGGATGAATTCGACCGTCGCCGCCAGATGCACGTGGTAGGGCCCGTCGTAGCCGCACATGCGCGCCGCGGCGAGGGTCAGCATGGGCCGCAGACGCTTGCCGCCAGCCTCGACCAGATGCGCGGTCACTTCGGGAATGCGGGGGGCGTGTTCGGACGCCATGCGCGCCCGGATCAGGGCATTGACCTCGGTCAGGTCCGTGGCCAGCGTTTCGGCCAGCCGTTCGTGCGGCTTTGCTGCGGGCGTATCCAGGCTCATTCATCTCTCCTGACAAGGCTCGACAGCGGGGCGGTCGTTCCCTATCTAATCCGCATGGAAGAGTTATTGCGCACCAATGACATCACGCTGATCCCCCTGGCCCGCACCCTCCTTGAAGATGAGGGTATAGACAGCTTTGAATTGGACGTAAACATGAGCGTCCTGGAAGGATCAATCGGCATTTTGCCGCGCCGCCTGATGGTGCGCAGCGCCGATCTGAACGATGCCCGGCGTATCCTGCGGACGAACGGGGTCCGGTTTGAGGACTGAGCCTTTCGCCGAGGCCGAACTGACCTGCGACGATTTTCTTGGGGGAAAGCTGCGCCTGTGGCAGGCTAGGGACGGCTACCGCGCCGGCGTCGATCCGGTGTTGCTGGCGGCGTCCGTGCCCGCGCGCACCGGCCAGTCGGTGCTCGACCTGGGCTGCGGGGCCGGGGCGGCGCTTCTGTCCCTGGGCGCGCGGGTGCCGGGCCTGCGCTTGACCGGGATCGAACTGCAGCCCGCCTATGCCGATCTGGCGCGGCGCAACGCCGCCGCCAATGACCTGCCCGCCGAGATCGTGACCGCCGACCTGACGGAGTTGCCGACCGATCTCAAGCAGCAGCGGTTCGATCACGTGATCGCCAACCCCCCCTATTTCGAACCGGGTCGGCGCATGGCCGCAGAGGATGCGGGCCGGGAAACCGGCCTTGCCGGGCCGACCGCTCTGTCCGACTGGGTGGCCGTCGCCGCGCGGCGCACCGACCCGCGCGGCACCGTCACGATGATCCAGCGGGCCGCGCGGCTGCCCGAACTGCTGGCGGCCTTTGCCGCGCATCTGCATGCGGTGCAGGTCCTGCCGCTGGCACCGCGCAGCGGGCGCGATCCCAAGCTTGTGCTGATCCGTGGGCGCAAGCAGGGCCGCGCGGCGTTTCGCCTGCATGCCTCGGTGATCCTGCACGACAGCCCCGCCCATGTCGAGGATCGCGAAGATTATGCGCCGCAGATCGCCGCGGTTCTGCGGTGCGGCGCGGCGCTGTCGTTTCCCGCCTGAACGGCCCATGCTTTCAGCATTGTAACGCTTCGTTAGGGCTATGCTGCGCTTGCGGCGTGACAGAAAGCGAAATCTGTGGTGCACTCGAGGTCCAGTCCATTCATAAGGAGGATCACATGAGCTTGAGTTCGCACCTGCAGGAACTGAAGAAAAAGCATCAATCCCTTTCGACCGAAGTGGAAGAGGCGCAGCGCGCGCCAGGTGTTGACGATCTGCAAATCGCCGAACTGAAAAAGCAAAAACTGCGCCTCAAGGAAGAGATCACGCGCCTGTCGCAGACCATGCACTGACGCGCGGGTCGGACGCCCTGAACGATGGCACAGCCTTCGACGTGCTGACCTGGCACCGATAACGGCGGTCGGGACTCGGTAAAAACGCATATAAGCGAATCGACCGACCCGGCGCGCGAAAGGCGTCGGGTCAGAGTCGGGTCGCTACGGTTGCCAGCGGGCGACCCTGATCGGATCAATCCTCGATCGGTTCGAGGTTGCCCGATTCCAACTGCGGGCGCAGATGCTCATGCTGGCTGGGCAGTTTCAGCGCCTCGCCCAGATGTGCCGTATCCTCGTCCCGGTCGAAACCGGGCTCGTTGGTCGCCACCTCGAAAAGCACGCCACCTGGGGTGCGGAAATAGATCGCCCAGAAATAGTCGCGGTCAATCACAGGGGTCACCTGATAGCCTGTGTCGGTCAGCGCCTTGCGCACCTCGAGCTGGGTGTCGCGGTTGTCGACAGAAAAGGCGATGTGGTGCACAGATCCCGCGCCCTGATCCGACCGGGGCGCATCAAGCTCGACAATATCCATGACATTGGCGTCGTTGCCATTCGGCACGTGGAAACGGGTGATGTTTCCGGCACGCTCGACCTCTTCGTACCCCATGAAGCGCAAAAGCTCGGCGCTGGCGGCGGCGTCCTTGAGGCGCATGTCGGCGGAATGGAATCCGCGAATCGCGGTGTCTTCGTTGACGCCGTTGCCGATCCAGGGCGTGCGGCTGTCGCCATCGGTTTCCACCAGTGCAAAGCCGTCGCCATCGGGGCCGTTGAACGCCAGGCGGTCTTCGCCGAACCGGGTCTCGCTTTTCAGACCCGACACGCCGAAGCCGTCCAGACGGTCCTGCCAAAAGCCCAACGCGCCCTTGGGCACGGCAAAGGCGGTGGTGCCGACCTCGCCCGTGCCCTGGCGGCCGCGCGCGGCGTTGGGGAAGGGGAAATAGGTCATGACGGTGCCGGGCGTGCCGATCTCATCTCCGTAATAGAGGTGATAGACGTCGGGCGCGTCGAAATTCACGGTTTTCTTTACCCGGCGCAGCCCAAGCACCTTGGTAAAGAAATCGTTGTTGGTCTGGGCCCCGCTGGCGATCGAGGTCACGTGATGCAGGCCGTTGATCTGTTTGAGCATGGTATCCTCCTGTCCGTTGCAAAAGGATATAGCCCGTGCGTATCTGCCGAAAAGCCCGGCAAGTCGCGCCGCCAGTGTGCACCTGCGCACGAAAAAGCCCCGGGCGCTGAGGCCCGGGGCAACTCATCAAGCCCTTGCGGGCTTTCCTCGTAAGTGCCTAGACGAAGAATTGAGCGCCGTTGGCGGAGATGGTGGAGCCGTTGATGAAGCCCGCGTCGTCGGAGGCCAGGAAGGCCACGCAGCGCGCGATTTCCTCGGGCTCGCCCAGGCGGCCCGCCGGGATCTGGCCGATGATCGACTCGCGCACCTTCTCCGGCACCGCCATGACCATTTCGGTGGCGATGTAGCCCGGGCAGACGGCGTTGGCGGTGATGCCCGCGCGCGCGCCTTCCTGCGCCAGCGACTTGATGATGCCCAGATCGCCGGCCTTGGTCGCGGCATAGTTCACCTGCGCGAACTGGCCTTTCTGACCGTTGATCGAACTGATCACGATCACCCGCCCGAACTTGCGTTCGCGCATGCCGGGCCAGACCGGGTGGACAGTGTTGAAAACGCCGGTCAGATTGGTGTCGATCACCTCTTTCCACTGCTCGGGCGTCATCTTGTGGAACGGCGCGTCGCGGGTGATGCCCGCGTTGGCGACGACCACGTCGATCGGGCCCAGATCCTCTTCGACCTGCTTGATGCCCGCGGCCGAGCTGTCGTAGTCGGCGACGTTCCACTTGTAGGTCTTGATGCCGGTGGCGTCGGTGAACTTCGCCGCCGCGTCGTCGTTGCCCGCGTAGGTCGCGGCGACGTCATAGCCATCCGCCTTGAGCCTCTTGGAAATCGCCTCTCCGATGCCGCGGCTTCCGCCGGTGACGAGTGCAACTCTTGCCATGATATCCTCCGTTCTGGCTATTCTATCTTGGTAATCTTGTTATCTTGATGCGCAGAGATGCGCAATATTATTGCTTGTCGTTGTCCCGTCATTCCTGACGGTACTGGCGGGCATCGCGTTCTCCTTGCGCCCAGGTGTCCCGGATCTTCTGTGGATCGGTGAAATCGATCTTGTCCGCCGGCGTTTCCTTGCTGGGCGACATGTAGTGGCGGCCCGCGACCTCCGGCAGGCGCTTGTAGTCCCGCGTAAGCAACACCAGCGTGACGCCCTCGTTTGGCTCGGGCATGGGCGCCTGATCGGCCATGCCGCCATCGACGACACGCTTGTCCTGCCACAGCGGCGGTTCAAAGACCGGCGGGATCACCGCGGCGGCATTGACCAGGTCGGTGAGCTTGCCGTCCCGCGCGGCCTGGTTCGCATCGACCAGGTGCGCCTCCAGGCCCATCTTTTCGGCCCAGTTGAAATGCGGAGAGCCTATGGCGTGAAGTTCCGCCTCGTAAGCCGCCGCCAGCGCCGTGCCGGTGAGCGTGGGCAGGCCGGTCGAGGGCGGATGCGCGATCAGGATCTGGAATTGCGGGCCGTTTGCGATCTTTTCGCAGGCGGCGGTGTCCAGAACCGTCAGAACCACATCGCAGTAAAGGCGCTGGTGCGGCGTGATCCCGTCTTCGTCCGCGCTGAAGAGATCGAGATTGCTGTCGCGTGTCTCGAACGCCTCGCACATGGTTTCGAGCAGTTTGTTTTCGACATCGGCAATCCACGCCGCCCCGGCCAGCGCGCCGCCCGACACCCCGGTGATCCGCTTTGGTGCAAAGCTGTGTGTCCTGGCGAGTTCGGTCATGAAGCCGCCCTGCCAAAAGCAGCGCAAGCCGCCGCCGGAAAAGACGATCTGGTCTGGATCTGTGGGGATCATTTGGAAACGGGCCCGGCAGGGCCCGTCCTTTTTCCGGTCAGGTGGGTTACGGACGCTCGACGCAGAGTGCGACGCCCATGCCGCCGCCGATGCAGAGCGTGGCGAGGCCCTTCTTGGCGTCGCGGCGCTTCATTTCGAAGAGCAGCGTGTTGAGCACCCGCGCGCCCGAGGCGCCGATCGGGTGGCCGATGGCGATGGCGCCGCCGTTGACGTTCACGATGGCCGGATCCCAGCCCATGTCCTTGTTGACCGCGCAGGCCTGGGCGGCGAAGGCCTCGTTCGCCTCGACCAGGTCCAGGTCCTCGGCCTTCCAGCCGGCCTTTTCCAGCGCCTTGCGCGATGCATAGATCGGGCCCACGCCCATGATCGACGGGTCAAGGCCCGCGGTGGCGTAGGACACGATGCGCGCCAGCGGCTCGATCCCGCGCTTTTCGGCGTTGTCGGCGGACATCAGCAGCACACCCGCCGCGCCGTCATTCAGGCCGCTGGCGTTGGCGGCGGTCACGGTGCCGTCTTTGGTGAAGGCGGGGCGCAGTTTCTGCATGTTCTCGATGGTGGCGCCGTGGCGGATGTATTCATCCTTGTCGACGACGGTTTCGCCCTTGCGGGTCTTGACGGTGAAGGGGATGACCTCGTCATCGAACTTGCCGGCCTTCTGCGCGGCTTCGGCCTTGTTCTGCGATCCGACGGCGAATTCGTCCTGCATCTCGCGGCTGATCTGCCACTTTTCGGCGACGTTTTCGGCGGTCTGGCCCATGTGGTAGCCGTTGAACGCATCCCAGAGGCCGTCGCGGATCATCGTGTCGATATAGCTCATGTCGCCCATCTTGTGACCGGCGCGCAGGTTGGCGGCATGCGGCGACAGGGTCATGTTCTCCTGCCCGCCGGCGCAGATGATCTCGGCATCGCCCAGCTGGATGTGCTGCGCGCCCAGGGCCACGGCGCGCAGGCCCGACCCGCAGACCTGGTTGATGCCCCAGGCCGCGCTTTCCTGCGGCAGACCGGCGTTCACATGCGCCTGGCGGGCGGGGTTCTGGCCCTGAGCGGCGGTCAGGACCTGGCCCAGGATGGTTTCGGACACGTCGGCCTTGTCGATCCCGGCGCGGTCGACCAGCGCCTCGAGCACCGCCGCCCCCAGATCATGCGCGGGCGTCGTGGCGAACGACCCGCCGAAACTGCCGACAGCCGTGCG
>NZ_JBMPGU010000020.1:0-58891 GCF_049323015.1 Thalassococcus sp. BH17M4-6 | reverse complement strand
GAGATTCCTTGTCATCACGGCGACATTTCCGCCGCGGGGCGGATCCAGCGTGCAGCGTGTGGCAAAGTTCTGCAAATACGCAAAACGTTTGGGCGCTGAGCCAGTCGTAATTACGGCGCGTTTCGATGGTGGGTTGCTCGACGAAACCTTGATGCGCGATCTGCCCAGAGATCTCGAGGTGCATCATGTGACACATTCCATGTTGGGGTCGACCAGCCTCCTTTCCAGAGTGAAGAGGCGTTTCGCACGCCGGTTCCTCCCCGACGAACATGGTGCCTGGGGCCGCGCGGCTTATCGCAAGGCGAGACATCTGGCGCAGACAGGGCATTTCGACGCTGTATTTGTCAGCTACGGTTCTCCATCCGCGTTGCGGGCCGGGATAGCCATCGGCAAGATGCTGGACATACCGGTTGTTACGGACATACGGGACTTCAAGCAAAAAGACGCCATCAACCGAAAAAAGATCCAGGGCTTCAGTATGGTCCGGCGACTTCTGATAGGCAGGCTCGAACGATCTCTGTTTCCAGACGTTTCAAAATTTTCGGTTGTCTCAAAATCATACGCTCAATCTCTTTCTTCATTTTACGACGTCCGTTCCGATAGGATAGAGGTCATCTACAACGGATATGATGCTGATGATTTTCGCCATCATGACGCGCCACATGAGATAAATCCAGGCGCGCCTGTATTGCGCTACGTGGGATTCGTGACGCATATACCGAGTTTTCGTAACTTGGTTGCGGCGCTTTCTAAGCTCAACGATGCGCGCCTTGTCGATCGGCAACCGCCGGTACGACTCGAAATCTACGGTGAAAACAGGGCCTCCAATTTACAAGAAGTCATAAACGCGTATCCCAACGCGGAGTTCTGCGCTGTTTATGGATACGTGCCCCATGACGAGGCGGTCAGAAAAATGTTATCGGCCACTGCGCTCATTCTCCTGCAGCACGGAGAAGCCGGGGTGCTCACGGGAAAGCTATTTGAGTATATCGGGGCCGCCCGACCGATACTGCTGCTCCACAATGACAATTACGAACTTAAGGCTTTGGTCGAGGAACATGAACTCGGGCCAGTCGCCGAACATGATCGGCCCGGGGAAATCAAGTCGGCAATCGAGAACATTTTGGCTGGAAAATATGTATCTGAAATAAGCGATAATGTTAATTTCCAAAGAGCGTTCCAAGCAGAGCAGTTCCTGAAAATTCTTAATGCCGCGGTGACCTCTAAGCAGGGAAAGATATGACAATACCAAATTTGTTCATCGTTGGCGCGCCAAAATGTGGAACTACTGCTTGGGTTAGATATTTATCAGATCATCCTGAAATCTATTTTTCTCCCGCGAAGGAGCCGCATTTTTTTTGTACTGACTTTCCAAACTATAGATGGGCAAAAACGCTCCCGGAATACGAAGCTCTTTTTGCGCAAGCGGACTGCGAGAAAGTTGTTGGAGAGGCGTCGGTCAACTATCTTTACTCAAAAGTTGCAGCGCAAAATATCAACGAATACAATCCTCAGGCGAAGATCCTCGTTTTCCTCCGCGATCACGGGGATTTTTTGCTCTCCTATCACAACCAGTTGCTCTACAACCGTGATGAAACCATCACGGATTTTAGAACCATCTGGTCCTCTGCACGTGACGGAAAAAATCGTCACATCCCAAAAACATGCCGGGAGCCGGCATTTCTCGACTATGCGGCGGTCGGACGATTTGCGGAGCAACTCGAGCGTTACATCGCGCTGTTCCCGTCCACGAATATTAAGATCGTACATTTTTCCGACTGGATAGAAAACCCCCGGCCCACCTACGTCTCCATTATCCAATTTCTCGGTCTTGAAGATGACGGACGGGACTGTTTTGAGCAGATCCATAGCGCCAAGCGTCATAAGAGTGCGGTATTTGCAAACCTGACACAGCGTCCCCCGAAATCCCTATTGCTGGCTTCTGCCGTTATTAAGCGTTTGCTGGGTCGTAAGCGCCTGGGGCTGGCGAAGGTTTTGCGATATTTGAACGCTGAGGCAGGATATGCGTCGCGACCCAATAATGTTTTGCGAGATGAAATTAGGTCCGCATTCGCCAAAGACCGTCTAAAGCTTCGTGAAATGACTGAGCGGCTGCAATAGTGCAAGGAGTGCTTGGATCTTTTTTGGTCTGTCTACACGGCGCTTTTGGTGTCGAATGCATATATTTTCTGAGCGTTTCTCGCCAGTAATTTCCAAACAATACCTGCGGCGAAATGGGCACCTGCAAGACCGTCTTTGTCATTTCGGCCGTGTTATTGGTAGGCGTCAAGATCCAAGGTCTGGCTTCACCACTTCTTTTGCTTATCAGCAAGAAAACCGTCCGCACTGTGATGAGACCGCAGGTCAGCACGCCTTGGGTGATTGGCATCGGTGACTGAGCCTGGCGGCACCGTGATCTCAAGCGATGGCTGGGCGTGAGTCGGAGTCCGCAGAGGCTTGGTTGAGGGTGCAGCTGTAGGGCTATTGGCAATTCGAATGGACAGGTAAAGTGAAAATCCTCCATGTCATCGACACGCTAGCGCGCGGCGGTGCCGAGCGGTTGTTGGTCATGCTGCTGCCGGAACTGGTGCGGCAGGGGCACGTGGTCACCGTAGCGGTGCGCTCTGCGCCCTATGATCTGCAGCCGGAGCTCGAAGCAGCGGGTGTGCCGGTCATTCGTCTTCCCAATCGGCACAAATGGAATTTGCTTGCCGGCGCGCGTGACATCGCCCGCGTGATGCCCGAGGCTGAGATCCTGCACGCGCATCTCTATTTCCCCGCCGTGAATACGGCGTTGGCGCGCTTGATGGGCGTGAGCCGGGCACGGACCTTCGTGACCTTCCACAACCTTGCCTATGCAGGCGCCAATCGGGACGGGTTGAAACTGCGGTTTCGCAAGGCGCTGGCGCGCTACGTCTATCGGCGCGGGATGATCGCCAAGCTTGCCGTGTCGCAGGCGGTTGCCGATCATTACCGGGAAGCCTTGTCCTTGGATCGCGTCGAGGTCGTCTACAATCCGATTGATCTCAAGGTAGTCGGCGCAGTTCAGGAAATGCCGCGTGATCCGGATGCGCCGCTGCACATCGTTCTGCCGGGGCGGCTTGTCACCGAGAAAGGGCATCGCGATCTCGTTGCCGCGTTGCGCGACCCGCGACTTGCGGAGCGGTCTTTCAAAATCACGTTCGCCGGACACGGCAGGCTGCAATCGGATCTGCAGGAGGCGGCTGGCGACCTGCCTTTCCCGGTGACGATTACCGGAAACCTGGAGCACGCGGCCTTCCTGAACGTGATGGCGACCGCGGACATCATCGTCATACCGTCGCTTTACGAAGGGTTCGGGTTGACGGCGCTCGAGGCCATGAGCCTGTCAAAGCCGGTCATCGCATCCACCGCCGGCGGTCTGCCCGAAGTCATGGGAAATACGGGCCGCCTGGTTCCGGTTGGCGATGTCGATGGACTCGCGCAGGCCATTCTGGAGTTGGCGGACGATCCCGGACTGCGCGAGACGATGGGAAAAACCGCCCGTGCCAGAGCCGAGGCGGAATTCGCTCTTCCGGCTATCGCCGCACAACTGATCAAGATATACGAGGCGGCGATCACCGGGTGAGAGCCGGTTGCATGCTTCCCGACACCGTCTGAGGCCTCATGACCCAAAGCGTTCTGTACATCTCCTACACTGGATTGATGGACCCATTGGGTCAAAGCCAAGTATTGCAATACGTTCTTGCCTTGGGGCGAAAAGGGCATCGCATGACGGTGCTGAGCTTCGAAAAACCTGATGCTCTGAATGACCGCACGCAGGTGGCGAAGATGCAGGCGCTTTGCCAGGCAGCCGGTGTCGATTGGCGACCGCGGGTGTGGCACAACAAACCGATCGGCATATTGGCGACGCTTTACGATCTGGTCGCCGGGCGCAGGCAGGCCATCCGTATCGCCCGCGAGGTTGACGCCGAGGTCGTGCATTGCCGAAGCTATATCGCGAGCCTGATGGGGCTGGCCGTCAAACGGGCCACGGGCGCGAGGTTCATCTTCGACATGCGTGGGTTCTGGCCCGATGAACGGGTCGATGGGGGGATCTGGTCGAAATCCAGCCTGACGTACCGCGTGTTCAAACGTGTGGAGCGCAGCTTGTTTCTGAACGCCGATCACATCGTCTCCCTGACAAAGGCCGGCATTCGTGAATACGAAGCCTTTGATTACATGCAGGGAGTGCCGCCAAAATCGACCGTGATCCCGACCTGCACCAACCTCGACGTGTTTCGGCCGCAGGACACCCCCCGCGAGGGCTTCACTCTGGGCTATGTCGGCTCTGTCGGAAGCTGGTACCTCTTTGATGAGGTCGCACAGGCCGTTGCGCGCGCCTTTGCGCTGCGTCCGGATGCCAAGTTTCTTGTGATCACTCAAGGAAGTCACGATCTTGTCCGAAAGGCTCTGGACCGGGCCGGGGCCGATCTGGATCGGGTCGAGGTGCGCAGCGCGGATTTTTCGGAAGTTGCCCATCAAATCGCCCGCATGGATGCGGGCGTCTTCTTTATTCGGCCCGCCTGGTCAAAGCGGGCGTCCTGTCCGACCCGCATGGGCGAGTTTCTGGCATGCGGCAAGCCGTGTCTCGCGAATGGCGGTGTCGGGGATGTCGCCGACGATCTTGACGAAACCGGAACCGGGATCGCGCTTCCGCCACTGGGAACCGAAAACGTCGACCTGACCGATCTCGACAAGGCTTTGGATACCCTGTTCGCGATGGCCGCGGATCCGGGTATGAAAGCGCGCTGCCGCTCTGCGGCCGAGGAACGGTTCTCTCTTGCAACCGGCGTTGCGGCCTATTCGGATATCTACAAAAAGCTCTCCGGGCGTCCGGCGTGACCCGTGTTCTGTTTCTGACGCGCTACCCGGTAGAAGGCGCCTCCAGCCGCTACCGCGTGTTTCAATACCTCAAGCATCTTGAGGCCCTTGGCGTGTCAGCAGAGGTGCAAAGCTTCATGGATACGCCCATGTATCGTCTTTCGCTCGCGCCTGGACGAACAGGTGCCAAGATATGGGCGACGATGCGCGCAACCGTTCGACGTCTGTGGGCGCTGCGCCACTGGCGGCAATACGATGCGTTATATCTGCAGCGCGAATTACTGCCCTTTGGGCCGCCCGTTATAGAGGCTGCACTCAAGAAGCAGGGCGCCGTGCTGTTCTTCGACTACGATGACGCGCTCTTCATCAAGAAGGCCTCGCGCTACAACAGGCTCGCGACGGCGCTCAGGTCACCAGACAAGACACGCGACCTCTTTCGCCTCGTGCATTGTGTGGTTGCCGGCAACAACTGGTTGCGCGATGCGGCGGTCGCCGCCGGCGCCGAGAGGGCAGAGACCCTTGAGGTCGCCGAAGACACCACGCGTATACCCATGCATGCCGTGCATTCCAATGATACGGCCATTACGATCGGCTGGCTCGGCTCTCCTTCCACGGTCAAGTACCTCAGGTTCATCGAGCCGGTGTTGCAATCCCTCGCGCGCAGGTATCCGGACGTCCGGTGGGAGATCATGGGCGGCAATGATTTCCAGATGGAGGGTGTCGACTGGCAGCTCAGTGACTGGACGCTGAAGGGCGAGCTGGCTGCGCTTGCCCGGTTCGACATCGGGCTCATGCCCTTGCCGCCCGAAGACTGGGCGAAAGGGAAATCAGGCGGCAAGGCGCGGACCTACATGGCGGCAGGTGTCGTGCCGGTCGTCTCTGCAATGGGGTATAACCTCGAGCTTATCCGCCACGCTGAAACCGGATTTCTTTGCGAAACGCCCGAAGATTGGGAAAGCCACCTCGCCCGCGCCATCGAGGACGCAGAGCTGCGTCAGCGCATCGCCATCGCCGCCAGGGCCGAGGTCGAACAGAGGTTTGATCCTTCCGCAATCGCGGCCACTATGGCGCGTCTTCTCAAAGACGTGGTGGACGATGCCCAAAGACCCTGATGTCATTGTTCTTGGCCTGTCTCCGACAGGTCTCTACGCGGTGCGAGAAGCCGGGCGGGCGGGATATTCCGTCTTGGGGGTAGGGGCCCCGGGAGCACCCGGGTTGTGGTCCCGGCTTCTGGCGGAACGCATCGCGGCAGACACGGCCGAAGCCCGCGTGGCGGCCATTCTGGATCGCGTGGACCCGAACAGCGCCAGAAAACCCGTCCTTATCGTCACGTCGGACCAGGATCTCGAAGCGGTTCTGGCCCGGGCTGATATCCTTGAAAACCATGTGCATCTGCAAGGATCGTATCGGGACGGTCTGGCAGGCCAGATCATGGACAAGGAAATCTTTTACCGGCTGTGCGAGACGCATGGCGTTGTCTATCCCACCGTGTGGTCGGCCGATGTCGAGGACGCCGACAAATACCGCGATCAAATTGCCTTTCCCTCCATGATCAAACCGGCCCGGATCCAGGACGTGAAGCATTTGATGGCCGGGCAGAAAGGCTGGATTGCCAGAAACCGATCTGACTTCGATGCTGTCTTGCCGACGATCCCGAAGGAAGCCGGGATGCTCTTGATGCAGGAAATCGTGCCGGGATCGGAAAGCAACATCACCCTGTGGTGCGGCTATCTCGACGAGGCCGGGCAGGTGCGTCAGCGCTTCACGGCGCGAAAGCTTCGCCAATATCCCGCGGGCTTCGGGTCCGCGTCCCTGGTGCAAAGCGAAACCTGTCGGGAAACCGCTGAAACCGCCGAAAGACTACTGTCCGCGCTTGGGTACAGGGGGATCGCTGCCGCCGAGTTCAAGCGCCATCCCGAAACCGGTGAGTTGAAAATCATCGAGTCGAACCCGCGCCCGTCCCTTTGGTTTTCCGTTGCCACCGCATCAGGTGTGCCGCTGGTCGAAACCGCCGTGGCAGAAGCCCGGGGCGCGCCCCTGCCGCCTTCGGCCTCGCAAAAGGACGGTGTGCTGTGGCGATATTCCTCCAAGGATCTCGCCTCTCGCCTGTTCTATGTCTGGAACAGGGATTTTGTCTTGCCCGCGCCGGACCTGTCGCAGAAGACACCCGTCACGGGCTGCGCGGATGTAACGGGCGCATGGGACGATCCCGCGCCCGCCTTGGGAGAGTTGGGAACGTTCGCCGCCAAGCTGGCCCAACGCATCACGTCCAGGGTCAAGAACCGCTCATGACCGGATCCTTTGTCATTTCTCTGGATTTTGAGCTGATGTGGGGCGTGCGCGACCACCGAACGGTTCAGGATTACGGTGATGCCGTGCTCGGGGGCCGAGAGGCCATCCCGATCATGCTGGCCCGGTTCCAGGACGCCGGTATCAGAGCGACCTGGGCGACTGTCGGGCTGTTGTTCGCGAAAAACCGAAAGGAAATGCTGGAATTTGCCCCGACGGCGCGGCCGATGTACGAAAATGCCAATCTGTCGCCCTACGCGGAGATCGAAAACGGTCGCATCGGCGAAAATGAAGAGGCGGATCCGCTTCATTTCGGGGCCTCTTTGATCGACAAAATTGCGAAGACGCCCGGTCAGGAAATTGCCACGCACACCTACAGCCACTTTTACTGTCTGGAGCCGGGGGCGGATACATCCGCATTTGAGGCGGATCTTTCCGCCGCAATCGCGATTGCAAATCACGCGGGCCACGAGGTTCAGAGCCTCGTTTTCCCGAGAAACCAGGCGACCGACGCATTCATCGATCAAAGCGTGGAACTCGGTGTGAATATTCATCGAGGCAGTGCCACGGGCTGGTTGTACCGCCCCCGTTCGGGACAGGAGACAACCGGATTGTTCCGGGTGGCGCGTTTCCTTGACGGAGCCCTTCCGATTGGACCCAAACAGGTCGTGACGCCAAGCCGTCACGGGCCGGCGTGCAATGTGCCGGCATCACGGTTCCTGCGACCGTGGTCAGGAAAGTTGAAAGCTTACCAGGCCATGCATGTCCGCAGGATCGAAGCCGAAATGGAAGCGGCTGCCCAGCGTGGTGGATGTTACCATTTGTGGTGGCACCCGCATAACTTTGGCCGCAACATGGCGGAGAACCTTGCCCAGCTCGACAGGGTGCTGGCGTGTTTCAAAAGGTGCCGAGACCGGTTCGGGATGGTCAGCAAAAACATGCGTGACGTCGCGTGTTCATAATCCTTATACAAGAGCCTCTTTAACCATGTTTGTCTATATTGGTATTTATACCGGGCTCGCCCTTTCAGCTATTGGGAATTACGACCGTAAGCATACGGTATTCTTCCTGTTCTCCGGGCTTTTTCTTGTCTGGTTCATGGGATTTCGGTATGCAACCGGATGTGACTACTACGGCTATCTTCACAGATGGGAAAATTTTTATCCGCCTGATGAACTGATGCAGCTTTTCCAGGGAGAGGAGGCCGGCTTCTCGTTTCTCATGGGGTCGATCAAGGCTTACGGTTTTGAGTACACATGGCTCAATGTTGCGGCCTCAATCATACTGGTCTTCTGTTATATTCGATTTGCGAAGGCTCATCCATTTGCCCCGCTGATCTTGGCTTTATTATTCCCGGTCATCATCATTCAGCTTGGCATGTCGGGCATACGGCAGGCTATGGCCGGTGGTTTTCTGATGCTGGCGTTCAATGCATTTGCAAGGCGCAAAAAGCTTTGGACAGCGGCCTGGATACTGGTTGGGATGCAGTTCCACGCCAGCGTTATCATGTTCCTGCCGATCGCCCTACTGGCCGGACGTGAGGTCAATACATGGCGACTGGCCGCGAGCCTGGTTGTTCTGGGGCCGATCGTGGGTCTTCTCCTGGCGGATCGTTTCGATACCTACGAAAATCGGTATATCGACGGCTCCGTAACCTCCGGTGGCGCGATCATTCGATACACACTCATCCTTCTTCCAGTGCCATTCCTGATTTTTAATCGTGTGAAAGTTCAAGAGAGATTTCCTGATGTCTATCCTTTGCTCAAACTGGGTGCTCTGATCATCTTGGCTCTGGCACCCTTGGTGGTTCTGTCTTCGATTGCCCTGCATCGTCTGAATTACTATGTGATGCCGCTTTCCATTCTGCTTTGCGTATACGTTGGTGCTGTTCTCTTTAAAAAGCCGTCGCAAGGTCATTGGCTCGCTGTTCTGGCATACGGCAGTTATTCATTTTTGTGGTTCTTGAGCTCGCGGCACGCAACATACTGTTATATACCATATGACAATACATGGTTCTTTTGAGCAGATTGCTTTGGAGCGTTAGAAAACGGTTCTTACGGCCGGGCCGGAGCTTTCCCGGTGTTCGACTGACGCTTTCGGGCTGAATCGTCATCGCGTCCGCAGGCAAGCAGCCTGCGCCGGTGGATGTCAGCTTGACCTAGATGATCTTTTGTCGTGCCGATAGGCGTTCAGCACGACGCCCAGGAGATTGGTTTGCTGTTCGATCTCGCGGCGGCAGGTCTGGAATTGTTCGTATTGGGTGGTATCGGCGCGCGCCACGATAAGCGCGCAGTCGGCGTTCTTGAGAAAGGCGCGGGTGTCGTCGTTGACCAGGACCGAGGGCAGGTCGAAAATCATCACATCGGGCTCGTAGGTGGCCTCGATCTCGTCGATGGCTGCAGTGGCGTCCTCGGACAGCAGGATCCGTGTCGGGTCGGTCTCGGCTTTTTGTGCCATGGATACCGCGACGTTGTCCCCGTATCGCAGTGCCTGTTTTTCGAAGGGCACGGCGCCTGTCAGCACCTCGCCGATACCATGTGGCGGCGTTGTCTCGAAAAAACTTTGTGCAGAGGGATCGCGCAGGTCCAGATCGAGGAGGATGGAGCGAAGATCGCGCTGTCGGCCCAGGCCAAGCGCCAGATTGCAGGCGGTTGTGGTCTTGCCGGAGTTCGGCATCGGTGAGGTTATGGCGAGCCGTTTCCAGCCATTCTGGCGCATCTGCAAAAGCGTCTTGGTGCGCAGGATGTCGAAGGGGGTTGCCGCTTTTCCGGCCAGACGGGTGACAATCCGGTGCTGAACGAGGTGTTTCTCCTGAACCTCGAACGGGGTCAGCGCCTGCCAGCGAGCCAGCACGGTATCGGGTACATCCGCCTTGACCTCGCGCGTGTCATGCCGCCTGCCAGGTAGTGCGCTGTGCTCGGTGCGGGACTTGCGTGCCTTATCGAGGGCAGCTTGCAGCTTTTCCATGTGAATGTCCGTTCCTAGGCTAGCGCTAGCCAAGTCCAAGTTTATCAAGGCCCTTTTGAACGATCAGTTCGAGGGGGAGATAATGGGTATCGACGTACCACAAACCCACTGGAACGGCGATCAGAACAGCGAGCGTCGTCGTGATCATGCCGGTGCGGCGCAGCACGCGTTCCCCACGGCTTTCCATATAGGGAATGGTGGCAATCGGCTCGATGCTGAAGCGTTCCGAAAGTTCAGCGGGCCGCCGTATGACTCTGTTCAGGACCTCCAGCAGGGCAAAATACCCGACGGCCAGTCCGATACCGGCAATGATGGCCCCGGCCGCGATCAGGAGCCGGTCAGGCCCGCTGGGCACGCGCGGAACGTTCGCATTCTCGATCACGGTGATCCGCTGGCCCTGGGCCGTGCTCTCCAGCCGTTCGCTCATGCGTGACGCATTCAGGTTGGTCACGGCGGAACTGTAACGGGTCTGGATGATCTCGTAGTCGCGTTCCAGTTCCGCAAGCTGGATGGCATTGGAGGCGCTGCTGGCGATGTTTTTCTGCAATTCCTCCAGCTCTGCCGTGGTTCTGTCGATCGTTGCTTGCAAGGTCTCGGCCTCGCTGTCGATTTCCGCGAACGTCGCATCCAGAAGGGCCTGTTGCGAAGACACGGGATCTTCCTCTTCGACGCCGTCAACTCGGGCGTTCTGGACGCTGACGATCGCTTCGAGACGATCAATCCGGTTCTTCAGGCGCATGATCCGCGGATTGTCCTCGGAATAGTCTTTTCTCAGGTTTTCAAGTTCGGCTTTGCTGACAAGCAACTCCTCGCTCTGCGCGCTGCGTGGCGCGGTCCTCGGCCTCTGGTTGAGAGAGCCAGTGGCTTCGAACGTCCGCTGCAGGCTCTCGCGTCGTTGATCAAGGCCTTTCAGGTCCCTTTCAAGCGAGGCAAGACGTTCCTGAAGCAGGGTCTGTCGCCCCAGCCGATACGCCTGGTCCTGGGGGAGGGCGTTGGCGTTTTCGGATTTGAAGACGGAAATCTCCGCGCTTTGGCGATCGAGATCGCCGTTCAGCCGCTCGACCTCCTGCTCGAAGAATTCCAGCGTGTTCTCTGCCCGCGCGGCCCGGAACCTTGCGTTCTCATCAAGCACCAAGGTGACAAATTCATTGACGATGTTCGCGGCGATCTGCGGTGAGCGTGACTTGAAGCTGATGGTCATCAGCGTCGCCTGATCGCCGCGGCCGCCGCGGGTGCGGCGAACACTTGTTGCGTCGCGCATCGCCGCGACCACGGTGTCCGGCGCCATCTCGTCCATGTCTTCGAACGCGTTGAACCTGTTGGCGATGTCGATCAGGTTGGCACGTGTCAGAAGCCGCTGCTCGATGATTTCAAGCTGTTCTGCCGCGCTGGCCCGGACGGTCGACGAGACCATGCTGTCGGGAATAAGCGGCTCTTCGAACAAGAGCCGCGCAGAGGTCGAATAAACATCGGGCAGTTTCAGCGCGGCAACGAGACCCATCCCCGAAAACAGCAGGACGAACAGGATCATGACCGGCAGGCGCCGCAAAAGCAGGGCCCAGTAGAAACCAAGATCGAGGTTCATTCTGCCGCCTTTCCAAGCCCATAGATCTGGCCGGTCAGTACGAGCGGTGAGCGAAAGGGTTTCAGGATCAGCCCGTCCCGGACCAGTTCTTCGATTGTTGCGCGTTCTACCCGCGGTTCTCCCTCGCTGGACGCATAGACCAGAGCGAGGTCGCACAGCTTGTTGACCATGCGTGGAATACCATCGGATTCGTTGAAGATGGCGCTGATCGCTTCAGGGGTGAATTCTTGGCCGGTGCCGCCAGCCTGTTCCAGACGGTGAGAGATGTATTTCACTGTCGTGTCCTGATCCATCGGCTCCAGATGGTAGGTGGCCGTCACACGCTGCGCGAACTGGCGCAATTCGGGCTGACAGATCATGTCGCGCAGCTCGGGCTGACCCACCATGATGATTTGCAGCAATTCGTCCTTGCCGGAGTTGATGTTGGTCAGCAGACGCAACTCCTCCAGCGCGTCGGTTCCCAGATTCTGGGCCTCGTCCACAATCAGCACCACATGCCGCGCGGCTGCGTATTCGGCCAGAACGAAATCCTGGAACTGTTGGAACAGGCTCACGTAGTCCGCGCCTTCGGGCGCTTGCAAATCGAAGGCGCCCAGAACCCAGCGCAGCAAGGCACCCCGGTCGCCACGGGCGTTTGAAATCAGCCCGACAGTCACACTGTCTTCGACACGGCGCAGCAGCGCCTGAATCAGCGTGGTCTTGCCCGTGCCTACCTCGCCCGAGACGACCGTGAGCGGTGCGCGGGTCATCAAACCATACTCCAGTACGGACAGGGCGCGGGTATGCGCTTTTGACCAGAACAGGAATTCCGGATCGGGCGACAGCGAAAACGGGCGCTCGTGAAATCCGAAGTGGTCGTTGTAAAGGGCGGCTGTCATGCTTTGCTCGTTTCACCGGGTCCAGGGTCGGTAGGGTGTCCGCAACTTGCAAATGTAGACGGATGTGCAGGATATGGGAAACATGGCAACTTATGAACCTTGTACAACGTTTAGCCCCCCGGCGCAGCCCTTCGAAAACCGGTGACGAGGGAATTTAGCAGAACTCTGGACACGCATACTACAGCTATCTTGACACGGTGCCCAAGTACAGGCTGGACGTGGCGGAGATTGATCCCGGTTTCGTTAACAATTCTGTGCGAGGGGGCGCAACCGTTGCCGATGGTCGCCGAACGGAGAGCCTGGATTGTCTGATCCGCCGGGAATCGTCGCTTTGCCAGCCCTTCGGGCGCAAGGGCGCGCCGCTGCAGCACAAGCGGCTCTTGGATGGAAATGTCAGGCTGCCTGAAGATGTCCGTCCGTTCGAGTGCTGAAAAGAGGCGGTCGATTTCCGACATGTTCGGCACCGGGAATCTGACTTGAATATGTGACATGCTTGACGTGATCGTTGCGTATGAAAAGCCCGTACTCAAGTGAAGTTTCTTTTAAAAAACATTTTGTTATAGCAAGAGATTCATGTGAGGGCAGGGCGGAGGCCTCGGATATCGCAGCCCTGTCAGGTTTTGCTCCACTCAGCGCCCAGATCAGCAGTTCCAGTCATTCATCTCTCCAAGTCCAGGTCAGCAAAGTGAACCTGGCAGGAAATAGGGGGGCTTTCTTCGCATGTCGCAGAACCATTGGTGTATGCGCGCGAGAGGCATTTCTGCTTGGTGGCAACAGGGCGTATGGGCCAATAATGAAGGTTATGTAAAGATATTTGGGGCGGGCCCCTGTAATGGCCGTTTGGTCCATTGGTCAGCCTCAGGTGACCGGATAGGCTTGGCAACCGCCGGGCAAGCACAAGATCCGCCTGGGTGCTCCGGGCATCCCGGTCCGGGCAGAGGCGGCGTTCGACCATGATCGGCGCCCGGGGGTGCGTGTGTTACCTGATTCGCAAAGGTGGCCGGGCCTTTGACGGGACCGCGGGCAGAGCGGCGCCCCGCCTTCACAAAACGGGCTGCATTCCGCGTATTGTCGCCGAGGGGGCATCAAAGGACCGGCCCTGTGGCTGTGGCCCAGACACACATGTGACGCACAGACATGAAATACAGGCCGCAATCTTCAAACTCGCGCGAGGCGGGGCGTCGAGAAGCTTTTGCGGTCTTGTGGAAAAGCATATAGTTGGAAACACTGTTGAACGCGCATTTGACCGCTGTAGAGCGCGTTTGTGTTTAATCGTTTAAGCCAAGGAGCTTGTTGTGCATTTTTTGCGGCGCCTTTTCACCGCCATCCTGATCGTCAGCGCGACCCTGACACTGTCTGCCTGTAAATCTGTGGAAGAACGGGCCGAAGGACATTACCAAAGCGCCCTGTCGCTCGTGGCCGAAGGGGATATCGACCGTGCGATCGTGGAATTGCGCAACGTCTTCGAGCTGAACGAAAGTCATACTGCGGCGCGCCGCACAATGGCCGAGCTGCTGCTGGAGCGTGGCGACCGTCCGGGTGCCTACCGCCAGTATCTCTTTCTGGCGGAACAGGACCCCGACGATCTCGAATCCCGGATCATTCTGACAGAACTGGCGTTTCTTGGCGGCAACTGGGAAGAAGTCGACCGTCATGGTGCCCGCGCCGCCGAGCTGGCGCCAGAGGATCCTCGGGTTCAGGCAATGACTCTGGTGCGCGATTACCGGAAGGCCAGCCGCGAAGACGGCATGGCAGCGCGCCGCGAGCTGGGCCGCCAGGCCGAGGCGATGGTGGCCGATCAGCCCGAAAATGTGTTGCTGCGCAACATTCTTGTCGACTATGCGGTTCTGGAACAGGACTACACCCGCGCTCTTGCCGAAATCGACTGGGTGATCGACTACGATCCCACGAACAGCCGCAATTACCAGGAACGGATGCGCATCCTGGCTCAGTCCGGTGACATGGAGGCGGTCGAAGAGCAATTGCGCGACATGATCCGGCTCTTTCCCAACGATCCAACACACCAGGCCACGCTGATCCGGTTCTATCTGTCGCGGAACGACCTGGACTCGGCCGAGGCTGTCCTGCGCGACCTCGCCGAGAAATCCGATCCGGAAGATCCGGCCCCGACACTAGACCTGATCCGCTTCCTTGCCGAGTTGCGCGGTCTCGATGCCGCCCGGGTGGAGATCGAGAAAGCCATCGCCGAACGCCCCAACCCGGCGCGGTTTCAGACGCTGGCGGCAAGCCTCGATTTCACCCAGGGCCGACGCGACGAAGCCATCGAAACACTCCAGGGTCTTCTGGAGGATGCCGAGCCGTCCGAAGAGAACCGCGACATCAAGATCACCCTGGCCAAGATGCTGTTGGCCACCGGCAACGAGGTCGGTGCCCGGGCCCGGGTCGAGGAGGTTCTTGCAGAACAGAGCACGCATCCCCAGGCGCTCAAGATGCAGGCCGCCTGGCAGATCGAAGCAGATGACACCGATGCCGCGCTCAGCGGCCTCCGGCTGGCGCTCGACCAGTCGCCGGAAGATGCCGAGGCGATGACGCTGATGGCCGATGCTTACGCGCGGGCGGGTCAGGCGACCCTTGCCAAGGATTTCCTGGCGCAAGCTGTCGAGGCCTCGGGCCACGCACCGGAAGAGACACTTCGCTATGCGCGTTTGCTGGTCAACGAGGAAAGCTATCTCCCGGCCGAGGATATCCTGTTGTCGGCGCTTCGGCTGGCGCGGACCAATATCGACCTGCTGGCCTTTCTGGGCGATCTCTATCTGCGCATGGAGGACTATGGCCGGGCGCAGGGCGTCGCCGATGCGCTGCGACGCCTCGACAATGAAGTCGCGATACGGGCCGCCAACGGGATCGAGGCCGAGCGGCTGAACCAGGAACGTGGCGTTGACGCGGCGCTTACCTTTCTCGAAGGTCTCGCGACCGAGGAAGATGCCACGCTTGCCACCCGAATTGCTCTTGTGCGTGCGCAGATGTCCGTCGGGGACACTGCAGGCGCGATTGTTCTGGCCGAACAGCTTCGGCAGGAAAACCCTGAAAACGAGGCCGTCGGGATCGTCTTGGCGGTCGCCAATTCATTGCATGGCAATCTGGATCAGGCGATCTCGATCTACCGCGATCTTCTCGAAACCAACCCGGCACGGCCCGACATCTGGATGGACTTGTCGCGGCTGCATCGTATCCAGGGCGATCGCGAAATCGCCAAGGCCACGATTGAGGAAGGCTTGAGCCATACGCCCGACGCGGCCAACCTGCTTTGGGCCGAAGCTTCTTTCCGCGATCAGGACGGAGACATTGACGGGGCCATCGCGATCTACGAGCGGCTCTATGCCGAGGATTCCAACTCCCCGGTGATCGCCAACAATCTGGCGAGCATGCTGACCACCCATCGTGATGACGCCGAAAGCCTGGAGCGCGCCTGGATCATCGCCCGGCGTCTGCGCGACGCAGAAGTGCCGCAGATGCAGGACACCTATGGCTGGATCCTGCATCGTCGCGGCAACACGGAACAGGCGCTGCCCTATCTCGAGGATGCGGCGGAAGGTTTGCCGAATGATCCGCTGGTGCAATACCACCTTGGCCAGATCTACAACGCCCTCGACCGTCCGCAGGACGCACTTGAGCAGTTCCGTACGGCCATCGAGATCGCCGGCCCGGCCGACAACCGTCCGCAGATCGAAGAGGCCCGCAGCCTGATCCAGAGCCTTCAGAACGCAGGCACCGCCGAAAACTGACGTGCGCCGCCGCGGGAGCGACCCCGGCGTGCCCGGCCGGTAGGTCAGTCAGGCTTTGTTGTCCGGTGGCGAAGATCTTCACTCTGAGATGGGTCGCAGAACGGGCTTTCCCGGATCGCTGGTATCGACCGCGTGACGCTGCGCGGGCAGCATATCCGCGCCTGACGGCACAAAGGCCGTCTCTTCGCCGGGGCCGCGCCGCTCCCAGCCTTCAAGCGCACCGGCTTCGTCGTAACGCGCGGTATCGGTCCAGGGAGCTGTCCAGTAGAGAATGGGGTCGAAATAGGCGCCGCGACCAGTCGCATTGTAATCCACCGAGGCCAGCCGCCTGCCCTTGGCAGTGTTGGTATACGCACGGGCCTGATGCTCGGGAAAATCGATCGAGATCAGGGCCGGCGCGCTGTCATTTACACCGTTATGCGCAAAGACGCCGATATCCACACGCGATAGGCGGCGCTCTGAGACCTTGTTTCCCCGGGTTTCGGTTTCGGTCCACGGATCGTGCCAGGCAATGCGGATCCGTGCGGTGCGCCCGTCGGGGGACTGCGGTACGATCTGGACAAGATCGGGGTCGCCGCGCAGCAATCGCCACTCGAAGGTGAAGGGCCGGTCGTTCGGCGCCACGGTGTCTTCGGCAGTCACCGTCATTTCCTGTTCCCAGGCAAAGCCGCGCCACAACCGCCCGATCGCGGAGGGGCTGTCGATCAAACGCTCACTCAGGCCGGCCAGTCCGGCAGCCTCGGCAAACGACTCGTCCGTGACCCGCAGCCGCACCAGCGGTGGAATGTCTTCGGGACGCATCTCGGCGGCTTGCGCCACCATCCGGCCCGGGCGGATATCGCGCCCGTCGAAGACCGGCGGATGCGCCCTGCCCGACAGGTAGTCCGCACGGGATTCAACCGATTTCAGGTTATGGCGCAGGATCATTTGCACGGTCGGAGCCACAAGCCGCTGCGCGTCAAGCGTGGCAAAGGTGTCGGAGGGAAAAGCCGCCAGCGTCATGGCCACAGCACCTAGAAACGCTTTGTCGGAACCCGACGAGCCCTGGCTCACGATCATGTAGGGCCAGTTGAGCGGAAACCGATCTTCGGCATCGTGGTCGCGATGCTCGGGATACACGTAGATGTGGTTGTTGGTATAAAGCAGCGGGGTGACCGCGCGCCAGAACGGCTGTGTCATCGCAAGCCGCGGCAAGCTGCGTTGCATGGCTCCTCCGGTCATCGCGGTCGAGGAGTTACCGAGCACGACAACAGGCAAGAGGATGTGGCCCGCCAACCCGAAATCGAGTTCCTTTTCAACAAGTTCGGGGCTGTATTTCAGGAACGGGAGCTGCGGGTAAACCTCCGGATCTAGGGTCGAATGCCCGCGATCCCGATTGTCGTAAAGAACGCCTGCGAAGCCATTGATTTCATTGACGCCGCTCAGATGCCGCAACAGCCGCGCGCCGTCCTGGCGCGCGGCGGGGCCGAGGATGGGCAACTCGGGATCACTCTCGGGCAGGGCCAGTTCCGGCGCCGTCCAGACGTTTGGAAGAACCTGAACCAGGTCGCTTCCGCCCAAAGAGACCGTATTCGCCCAAAGCGGTACGCTCGGCAAAACCGACAGAAGCGCCGCGTGGCAGAATGAAATGAGGGCTCGCATGCAGCGAACTTGATCAACTCCGAGCACCGCGTCCAGCCAAAACTCCGAAAGATTACAAGCCTTGATGAGAAGATTTGCTGCGGGTCGTTTCCACCTCCGGGTGCGACCGACGCGGGCCAAGCGATTGCCAGAGCACCAGAAGGACGGTGGGCCAGAACAGGGTCGCGATCGTGTCCGATGCAATTTCACCCCAGTTCACGGATCCGGTCCAGTTCATCCAGTCCCGCGCATCGAGCGCCTCGTTGATGGCCTGAAGGCTTGCAACCACGATCCACGCCATGAGCGCCCCGTAGCGGCGGTTTCGCAAAAGCATAGCTATAAACAGAAACACGAAGAGACCAAAATGCACATGCAACTGGTCTCTCACGACGCCAAACTCGTCAGCGAGCCAGCCCTTGCTTTCATACCAGAAATTCTTCCAATTCAGGTCCATCCAACCCTCGAAATTTCACGAGGCCGGACATGCCCCTGGTCACTGTTCATAGGGTGAATGTCATGCGCAGGACAGCGAAATTCGCAGATTTCACGGGAGCCGCTGGCTGTGCCCGTGTCATTGAAATGGGCGGGGCGACGGCACGCTGGCCTTGGGAAGTCTGGAAGAAGAAAATCTCGCAGACAAATGCCTGGCGGCATTTCGGCGTCGAAGGGTCCCGGTAAAGGGAAAGGCGGCAGTCCGGGATATCCGGTCGGCCGCCATCTCAATGTTCAGGACATCCCTGCCCTGCCTCACGATCAGACGGAGGCAGGTTCCGGAACCCGCAGGGTATCAGGCAGAAGCCCGAGATCCCTGACGGCGGCGTATCAGGGCAAAGATCCCCAGACCGCCAAGCAAGAGCGGCAGTCCGGCGGGCAGCGGCACCGGGCTCGGCGGATCCCTGGGATCGCCTGTGAAAACGCTGATGTGGGCCGTGTGGCTCAGATCGTGGCGCCCAGTGAACGTAAAAGAGTTGTTTTCGCCGATCTCGAGTATCTTGGCGAGACCAGCGTAGCCGGAGGCTTTCCAAAGAAAATAGTCGCCGTCGTCGGTCGGGACACCAATCCCGGCATTCGGATCACTCGTATCTCCCGTTTTCTGAAAGCTGCCCGACACAGGGGTATCCCCGGCTGCCGTCGCCGCAGCGTTCAGAAAGGCCGTTTCAGCGGAATCCCCGGAGCTTGAGAGATCGCCGAAAGCCGAGCCGACCTCTCCGAGCGATCCGACAATATCGAGCGCTCCAGTGTTGTCATATGCAAGGCCGTCGGTGTCGAAAAACGCCGTCATGCTGCAATGGGTGCACGTCAAGGTCCAACTTTTGATCTCAACGGTCTCGTTCTTTTTCCCGGGATTCTTAATCTCAGGCAATGCATTGAACGTCAGCGATTGGTACGGCGAAAATGAACTCGCCTGTGCAGCGGGCGCCAAGAACGCTGCTGCCATTGTGGCCATAAGAATTTTCTTAATCATCACATAACCCCCAGAATAACGACTCACTATAGCATTTTTCATCAGGGATATTAAGGTATTTCGAATCCGGGAGAGTGCTCTGGAATTTCGGCAATCAGGGATTGCGCCCCGCCGAAACGGCGCGGGGCCGCGGCCCCAAGACCACCGCAGAGCACGTTGCACGGCCATCGTCCACCTGCTTTGCGAACAGAGGACAAGGCATCTCTCGGCAACGTTGCCCGTCTTGTGGATCGTCTGTCTGCTGGTTGGCGAAAGTTTGCGCAGCGTAGTGGCAATTTCGACTCACTTGCCATCCTGCGGCGTCCAACGGCTTTGCATCCTCCCGAATCGCCCGCTAGGTAGCCAGTCATTCATCTTTCTGGTTACAGAGTTCATCTGTCGTGTTGGCAGTTTCTATGCAGTGATGCGCAGACCGGACACACGCTTCAGGCGGTGTGCGTGGCGTCCGCGCCATCCATCACGCTGCCGTCCGCGCTTGCGTAAAGTTAAGCGCTTAAGACAAGTAAACGGTCCGTTTCGGCCAAATTGTCGCCCCTTTTGCAAACAATTGTTTCCAATAGCTCGCCTCGTTTGCAGGCGAGATGAACAAGATGGGAGACTAGACATGCATGGACTGAACCCCACGCGCACGCGTTTGCTCGAAACGTTCGGGCTGGATGTTGAACTTTCTCACGGCGTGGGCTGCAGTCTTTATGACTTTGCCGGGCGCGAGTACCTGGATTTTCTGTCGCAATACGGGGCCCTGCCCTTTGGACATAATCCCTCTCACATCTGGAATGCGATCGACCGGCAGCAAAGCCTCCTGCGTCCTGCCATGGTGCAGCCGCTGCGCGCTCTCGAAGCCGAAGCACTGGCGGAAACGCTGGCCGATATCACGCCGCACGACCTTGGCGTGGTGATGCTGGCCAATTCAGGGGCCGAGGCGGTAGAGGCCGCGATCAAACTTGCAAAGGCCCGGACCGGTCGCGATGTCATTCTCTCGACCAGAAACGGATTCCACGGCAAGACGATGGGCGCCCTGTCGGCGACTGGAAAGCCCATGTATCAGAAGGATTTCGGCGGCCCCGCCAATGGGTTCGAATATATCGCCTTCAACGATCTGGACGCTCTGGAAGCCACGCTGGCCGCCGACGGCGACCGGATCGCCGCCTTCATCGTCGAGCCGATCCAAGGCGAAGGCGGCGTGGTCTGCCCAACCGACGAAACCTATCTCGACACGGTCATCGCGCTTTGCCGCCGGTACGGCGTGTTGAGCATTGTTGACGAAATCCAGACCGGTCTTGGCCGCACGGGCCAGCTTTTCGCCTGTGGCGGTTGCGACGAGGCGCCGGACATGCTGCTTCTTGGCAAGGCTTTGGGCGGCGGCCTGATGCCGATCTCGGCCATGGTCGTCCGCCCCGAGGTCTGGGACGACCGTTTCGGGTTCCTGCACAGCTCGACCTTTGCCAACAACAACCTTGCCTGCGCCGCAGCCAGTGCCTCGCTCGATCTGCTGATGCGCGACGAAAGCGCCCTGATCCAGAAAGTGGCGCACAACGGTCAGTATTTCCAGAAACGGCTGAAGGCGCTCGCGAAGCGCTATCCCGATGTGGTCAGCGGTGTGAGTGGCCGCGGCTACATGCAGGGGCTGAAGTTCCATGCCCTCCATGAGCGCGGAGATTCCGCCTCCATGGCGTTCTGTGGGCTCAATGGCGGCTTCATCGGGCTGCTGAGCTCATATCTGTTCAATGTCCAGGGCGTGCTGACGGCCCCCGTCTTCAACAATGCCCAGGTGATGCGTCTGCAGCCGCCGCTTGTCGCCAGCCGGGCCGAAATCGACCAGTGCGTCAGCGCGCTTGAAAATACCTGCGACGTTCTGCATCAGGGCGACGTCCGCGCACTCATGGCGCATCTCGTGACATCGAAGCGGCGCGCGAAACTGGCCGAAACAGAGCCGAGCCTGCCGCAGCAGGGTCCGGCGCGGGATCTTCCCGAGGCGGTGCCCGGTCGCTTCTGCTTCCTGATCCACTATACCGAGGAAGAGGATGTCCTGCGCTCTGATCCGTCGTTTGCCGATTTCAGCGACGAAGAGCTCAAGACCTGGATGCAGTGGGTCAAGGGCGTGGGTCCGGGCTTCGCCTGGCCCGTCGCGGGCGGAACCTCGCGCGATGGTGCGACGGCCGAAGGCATGATCATGTCGGTGCCGTTGTTGCCAAAGGACATGGTCGGCAAGGGCCGTGGCGCGGCACGCGCCACGATCCGGGCTGCCGCTGACATGGCGACCGAATTCGGAGCCAGCCGTTTGGGTCTTGGCGCCTTCACGTCGATCGTCACCAATGGCGGGGCCGCGGTAGCGGGCCGCGGAGTGCCGGTCACCAGCGGAAACACACTGACCACCGTATCGGCGGTGACCGCGCTTGAACGCGCAGCCCGTCGGGCGGGGATGGATCCGACCGACGCGCATGTGGTTGTCGTCGGCGCCACCGGTGCGATTGGCCGGTTGGCCAGCCTGATGATGGCCCGCTGGGCTGGCAAGCTGACTCTCGTCGGGAATGCCGGCAATACCCATGCGCCGCGCCTGCTGGGCAGAGTGGCGGACGAGGTGGTCCAGACACTGTCCGGCGACCGCCCGACCTCGCGGGTGGGTGCATTGAACGCGTCGATCCGCGAGCTGCTGCCAAAGCGCGCGGCAACGGCCGAGGCCGGGTTTGACGATCTGACCCGCGCGTGCGCCCGTAACGGCCGCGCCGCTCCGCTTGCGATCACAACCGATCTGGACGCAGCCCTGGCCGAGGCCGATCTTGTGCTCGTGGCCACCAGCGCCGACGTGGCCCTTGTCGATCCGGAGCAGCTGCGCCCGGGCACCGTGGTTTGCGACGTGGCGCGCCCGCCGAACGTGGCGCAGGCCGATCTGTCTGACAAGGATGTGCTCGTCTTCGACGGCGGTCTGATCAGGCCCCCCTTCCCCGTCAATCTTGGCCCGTTCCAGACCCTGCCCGAGGATCTCTGCTGGGGCTGCATGGGGGAAACGATGCTCCTGGCGCTCGAGGGCGAGACAAAGGATTACAGTCTCGGTCGTGACCTCAGCCTCGAGGATGCGGATCGCGTGGCGGCGATGGCCCGGCGGCACGGCTTTGAACCTGCCGAACCGCAATGGCACGGCGCGTTCCTGCAAGACGCCGATTTCAAGCGCATCGCGGCGGCCCGGACCGGAACACCGATGTCCAGGATCGCATCCAAGGCGAACCCGGTCATGTGGGCAGCGGAATGATCTCAGCCGTCCCGTCGGGTGCCGACTGAGATCCCACTGCATTGCCTGGCAACATGAGGCCGTTTCCCGGGGATGCTTGCATCCCCACGGCACACCGGAGCGCACGTATATCGAAGACAAGATCAACCGACCGGGCGCGGGCCCTGGAAAATGATCATTCTGTGCAACAATCGTGAGAAATTTGTCCGATGTGCGATTGCCCAGGACGCCGTGATCTGAATTAAAGAGGAGGACCTACTGCCGGGCCGTCCGAAGGGCGCCCTCCGGCGGATTACAAGCTGAAACACTGTCCAGCTGCACTGGAAGCCCGCTTATGACATTTTCGCATCGCCGCGCCACGAAAGCTGCCTTTCTCGTCCTTCTGCTGACAACGCTGGCTGCCTGCGGTCTACCGCGGTCGGGCCCGAACAAGAACGAAATCTTCGATGCGGCGTCCGAAGCAAACGTCCCGACATTCGTCGTGGCCGTGAACGAGCGCGTCACGCAGGCGATCCCCCCCGAACCGGTCACCGTGTTTCCCGCTGAATTCGTGAATGCCGGAGCCCTGACGCCCGGCGTGATCCGCCCTGGCGATACCCTCTCTTTCACCGTTTACGAGAACGTTGACGATGGCCTTTTCGCGCAAGGCGCTGGGGCCGCCTCGATCCGTGAACTGCAGGTCGACGATTCCGGCTTCATCTTCATTCCCTACGCCGGGCGTATCCGCGCCATGGGCAACACGCCTGAACGTCTGCGCCAGATCATCACCGATCGGCTGGCCGAAAAAACGCCGGAGCCGCAGGTTGTGGTGCAGCGCAGCGCAGGTGACGGAGGAACGGTCTCTGTCGTTGGCAGTGGCATCGGGGGGCAAGGCAGCTATCCGCTCCAGCGGTCGAGCCTTAGGTTGATGGGACTGATCGCCGACGCCGGTGGCGTCGTGGGCGAGCCCGAAGTCATCCGTGTGATCGTGATCCGCGGACGCCACAGGGCCGAGATGTGGTACGAGGACATCTACGACAATCCAAAATACGACATCGCGCTGCGGCCGGGGGACCGGATCATCGTGGAGCAGGATGCCCGCAGTTTCATCGCCTTGGGCGCGACCGGAAGACAGGGTGTCGTGCCATTCGGCACCAAGACCCTCTCGGCGCTCGAGGCCATTGCGCTGGTCGGCGGTCTGAGCAATGCCACTGCAGATCCAACGGGCATCTTCGTGATCCGCGACGAAACTCCGGCAACCGCCAACAGAGTGCTTGGCCGAACCGCCTTCACGACGGAACAGAGGTTGATCTACCTGCTTAACCTGACCGAACCCAGCGGTCTTTTCCTGGCCCGGAACTTCGACATACACGACGGCGACACGGTCTACGTGACCGAGGCCCCGTTCACGCAATGGACCAAGACGCTCAACGCGATCACCGGCACGGCAAGTACGGTCCAGACACTGGACAGTATTGCCACGACCGCTACGAACTGAATGTCGTTCGGCCCCTTGGACTGAAAAAGCGCAGGGTTCGCCGGGAAAAATCCCCGATTTACAGGGCGACAGGATCGCCGCTGACGGGCTGGAACCTCCAGCGCCGTCAGCGGTTCGGCGCCTTCAGCCGAAAAGACTCTCCCAGATCAACTGCTGGGCCGGGAAAGGCCTGTCGATCTGCGCGGCACCAAAAGGTGCCAAAAGGCTGAACGGCAACAGGACGAAGGTTATCTTGGATCTCGACCCTGTCTCCCGCTCCAGAATGGAGAGGGTCAACAGAAGCCCGACATTGGCACTCATCCCGATCCATCTATACAAATCGGCTGCAAGGAAACTGACAAGCAGCGGACAAAGTGCCGAAAGAACAAATACCAATCTCTCCAATTTGTTCTTCGAGTAAGATATCAACCGTGCGGTTACAAGAACAAGGTAGAGAAGCGGTATTAAAAGAAATACTGCGGCATGCCGAAGTTCCTTGAAAAAAGCATAGACAGACCAGGACGTATTTTCAGCGGCGGTCGCGGAAGTCTCAAAGTATCCGCTCCATAAACTGTGCTGTCCTGCCGCATACGGCAATTTTTCTGCCATGATGCTTTCGACATAGCTCCGGGGAAAATTCACGCTCCCAAAGATGGATACAACAGTAATGGCCGCGATCGTCGCGATGATCGGGATCATCAGTTTCTCTCTGGGCTTCTGCTCCCCTCCCGCCTTGAGAGACATGTAGTGAGAGACAAGTTGAGCCGGTATCGTAAAAACAAAAAGCTCATGAGCGAGTATGCCCATTACCAAGACAAGAGCAAACGTCGCGGTAGTTCTGACATACAGGATATTCAGGGTGATAAGAACCAATATGAAGACATCAAGTGATCCGGTCGTATAGCCGGACTGGATGATGAGCGCTGGTGACAAAAAGACTGTTGCAATCAAAGGAACATCATCAATCCTGCTTCTCTTGATGTACACCAGGATAGCCACTGCAAGAACCAGTATGGCGACATGATGGGCAAAGATAGAAAAGTGATACTCGTTTTCAAAAATCGAGTTGATCTTGCTTACAGAGAATATCGTTCCGAACAGTCCACGTCTGATGAAGCCAAAATCTTCATAGCTTATATATAGTTGCCAAACCCTTCCGTACGACCGAAGACCAGCATCCACCACCAGCCATCTGTTCAGGACGACGAAAGAAACCAAGACGGACAGCAAAAACAGACCCAAAACCTGCCGGTTTCTGGTTTCTTGAAGGTTCATATTGTGCGCTCTTTGAACAGTCTTTCCGGAATATTCCGGATGATCAGCATGATGAGCCGCCAGACGGGGCGCACGTAGAGGATGCTTTGTTTCTTCGCAACGGCGCGTGTGATCGCCGTGGCAACCTCGGAAGGCTGAGCGGTCAATTTCGCGGGCAGGTCCATGCCTTCGGTCATCCGGGTGGCGACAAAGCCGGGCAGAACGGTGACCACATGCACGCCACGCTTGGAGAGGCGATTGCGAAGGCCGGAGAGAAAGGCGGTGAATCCCGCTTTGGCAGAGCCATAGACATAGTTCGTGGCGCGTCCGCGTTCGCCGGCAACAGAGCTGATGCCAACCAATGTCCCGTGGCCACGGTCCGCAAACCGGTTGGCAAGCACCGCCAGAATGCTGGCGGGGCCTTCATAGTTGCTGCGCATCACGCGAACTGCAGCTTCGGGATCACGCTCGTTATGCGACTGTTCTCCCATCAGCCCAACCGCGCATACGGCGATGTCCGGGAGAACGGACAGGCTCTCTACAAAGGCTGCATGAGACGCGCAGTCGAGAGCATCGAATTCATGCAAGACCACCTCGACATTGTACCGAAGCGCGATGTCGGATCGGTCGGCCTCAAGGGTATCGACGCGCCGCGCCGCGAGCTGGATCGGGTGGCCCAGAGCAGCAAAGGCATGGGCTGTGGCCTTACCGATGTCGGAGCGCGCGCCAAGAATAAGAACCGGGGGCTTCGTCACAGGGCAAGTCTTTCCGATTGGGCCGAAGCAAAGGTCTTGTGCCAGGCGTTTTTCCGTCGCTGCGCGCGAAATGCCTCGATCCGGTTGTCCGAAGCGGCAAAGGTTTCCGCAGACATGCGGCTGTCCTTGGCCAGATAGAAACGTCCACCATGGTCGAGCGTGAGGCGGTCAAGTTCGGCAAGCAGGCGCAGCGTTTGGGCATTGACCGGAAAGTCCAGCGCCAGGGTATAGCCCTTCATGGGGAAGGAAAACGCACTGTCCTGCGCGCCAAACCGTTTCAGCACGGCAAGGAACGAGCCCGCGCCTGCCGTGGAGGTGGCCTTGAGGAGTGCGGACAGGCCCTCTTCGGCCGCCTCCAGAGGCAACACGCATTGGAACTGAGCAAAGCCTTTGCGGCCATAGATACGGTTCCATTCAAGCAGTGAGTCAAGCGGATAGAAATACCGGTCCCAATCGACAAGATGCGGTCCCGTCTGCCGCGATCCGGCCCGGTAATAAAGCGCATTGAAGGCGCGAACCGCAAACCTGTTGAGCGCAAACCCCGGGACGTCGAAGGGCAACGTGCGCTTTGGTCTTTCCGGCACATCGAAAGGCGCCTGGCGGCGATCTGCGGACAGATCGCTCAGCCCGGCGTGTTCGCCGAGGAAAATCACGGATCGGCCCAGATCTGCCCCATCCGCAAGACAATCGATCCAGGCCACGGAATAGGTGGCGTCCGGGTTCGCTTCGAACACATCCATCGCCGCCTTCAGGTTCGGCACCGGGAGTCTGGTCTGGCGGATCCAGGCCGTTTCCACCGGTCGCAAACGAATTGCGGCCCGGGTGACGATCCCGGTCAGGCCCATGCCCCCAAGAGTATGTTCGAAGAGAACAGAGTTTTCCGTACGGCTGCATCGCGAGATGTCACCGCTGGCATCCATGACATCGATCCAGTCGACACAGGCGCGAAAGCTGCCGTCCTTATGGTGGTTCTTGCCATGCACGTCCGCCGCGATCGCACCGCCAAGCGTCACGAATTTGGTGCCGGGCGTGACCAGCGGAAACCAGCCCCGTGGGAGAAAGGCCGTGATGATGTCGCCCAGCAACACACCCGGTTCGGCGATCAACTGGCCGACCTCGGCGTCAAAGGCCAGCATACGGTCAAGATGCCGTGTTTCCAGCGTTACGGCGGCGTTAACCGCGCTGTCGCCGTAGGCGCGCCCGTTTCCACGCGCGATCAGGGTCGGCTCTGACCGCACCATATCCCGAAGTGCGGCCAGACTGCGCGGGGCATGAACCGTGGTCTCGACTTCAGGAAAGCGCCCCCAGCCTGACAGCTTCATGATGTGATCTCCAGACGGCTGTCAGTGAATACGAATCGCCGATCAAGGGTATATTTCACAACATAGCCAATACTGAGGCCGATCACGGCCCCCAGTTCCCGCATGGCGTCGGTTTGCCAGATCGTCCAGAACGCTGACTCGGTCCCCCAAAAAATCGCCGTCGTGATCAGCCCCATGGCCGTGTAAAGCGAGAACTTCCGGGCATGGCCTTTCAGCCCTGTTCCGAGGTCGTAAAAAATCCATCGCTTGTCGAGCGTGTATTTGACAATCAGCCCGACGAGGGTCCCTGCCGCGACCGCCAGCGTAAAAGTCATCCCATCATCGCCACGCATCAACACCAAACGCTGCGCAGCAAGATTTGCGATGGTCGCGACGATGGCAAAGGCCGAATACCTGAAGACAAGCCCGCGCAAGGTCAGAATATCGCTCCCGCAATGGCGAGAACGAATATGGTCAGGAAACACACAAGGCTGATTTTATCCTTGGCAGCATAAACAACAGGGTCGTCATGCATCTCTCCGCGATGCGCGAGCATGACTGTGCGGGTGATCCAATAGACAAGGATGGCGCAGACGCCCCACAAGGTTTCGGTATGCTTGTAGAGTTCTGCCACCTCGGGCGAATTCACATAAAGCGCCATCACCAGGACCGCAACGTATCCGGCACTGATCGCTATCATCGAGATGATGGGAAGATCGCTCACGTGATATCCGCGCCCGGACGCCTTGAGTTTGCCGTGCTTCGCGCTGTCGACCAATTCCGCCTGGCGTTTGACGGCCGCGAGAGACAGGAAAAAGAACATCGAAAACGCAAGCAACCACACGGATAGGGGAATACCGGTCGCAGCCCCGCCTGCCACCAGGCGCATCGTATAAAGCCCCGCGAGAACACAGATATCGACGATCATGCGCCGCTTGAGATATAGCGAATATCCCATTGTCAGGGCGTAATATCCCAGCATAACGCCCAGGAAGAGCGGGCCCAGGAAAGCTGCAACAACCGCGCCCGCGCCTAAAAGGCCCGATGCCATCCATGTGCCGGAGGCAATTGGGATCCTGCCCGCCGCAAAGGGTCTCTGTCGCTTGCGCGGATGGGCCCGATCCGCTTCGAGATCGAGCAGATCGTTCAGCACGTAGACGCTGGATGCGATCAGGCTGAAGGATATGAACGCCAGCAGAGATGCAAAAAAACTGGCCCCGTCGATCTGGTGCGCTGCGAGCATGGGAAGAAAGACCAGTGCATTCTTGATCCATTGATTGGGCCGGACGGCCTTGAGATACGCATCTGCCGTCGGTGTATGGGTCACCAGATGCTCGATCCTGGCCGACACCTGGGTCGCACGTTTTCTCATGTCCGCAGACAGGTTGACGGTGATCGCGCGTTTTGCGTGTTTCCAGACCGCCAGATCGGCTTTGGAATCCCCCATGTAAGAGAAATTTCCCTGGCCATATCTCTCAACCAGAAAGCGTGCCTTGTGTTGCCCCTTGAGGTTCTCACTGCCGTCAGAGCCATGAACCTCGTCGAATATCTGAAGGTAGTCACCGATATCCTGTGCAAATTTTTCGTCGGACGCGGTGACCAGTGCTGTGCGCCCGCCGGCCTGTCGCCAAGCTTCTACATAGGAAATGACCTGACTGTCGTAGGGAAGCGTCTTCACGTTGATCTGTGCAGACCGCGCAAGATAACGCTTCAGGGGCGCTTTGCCCCGAGACAGGGCAGCCACCGAGCCGAACGGGCTGAGCCAATCCTGGCCGAATGCCGACCAGAAGCTTTCTAGCAGCATATCACTCTTGAGGAGTGTGCCGTCCAGATCAACAACAAGAATTTCGCGCATCACGGAAACGGGCTCAGCCACCATCGGCATCGGCTTACATGAGAATGCAAATGATGTCGCCCCTCCAAATGCGCGCTTTCCTGACGTGACAATGATGCCTTGCACAGGTCCGGCAACAGCGCATTATATCGCGCCACTCCGAATTTCTGGCATCATGCGTCGGGGATGAACCGCGGGATGTGAGGCAGCGCTGATTTCAGAAGGTCAATCATCAACGCTTCCGCCTCTTCCTCGGGCAACTCCTCGCTGATCGGGCTGGTGATCCGAATAATTGCCCCGTCCAGACGTTCCGAAAAAATGCCTTTGGTCAAGACGCTCAACTTGGCAGCGGCGTTGGACGGGATCGCCTGCCCCATATGAGTAAACCAGTAGTAGACCAGCATCCGGCTCTCGCCTTTCTGGAGGATGACGCGGTTGACCCTGTAGGAGTCTTCCAGCCCCAGTTCCTGCGAAATATCGACCCGTTCCACCTTGGCGATTTCCCAGCCCGCTGCGGGCAGGCAGATCTCGGGCGTATGCTGCACGCCCTCTTCCGCAAGGTCTGCATACCAGGCGGTGAAGAAATCCAGGCTGGGCTCGTTGGGCGATCGGCTGAACTGCACCGCGTGATAGTCGTCCGCGGCCAGGATTTCCTCGACCCGTGGTGTGAAGCGCTGTTCCTGCCCGTACTGGCGCCACTCTCCAAGCTGGGCCGGAAAAGACGCGAAAGACGCGCGGTCCGGCATGACAGGGACCCGTTGGGGCATCATCGGTAAGACAACCACGGACGCGATCATGAGAACGGCCGCCCCGATCAATGCCGCGGAGGGACGAACGAACTGGAGCCGCGCGATCTGGGGCAGAATCTGATCGGTATCGAGGTCAAGCGCCTCCGAGAGGCTCATCTTGCGGGGATTGAGCTGGAGCATCACCCAGGCGAGGCCGATCAGGATCAGGACGCTGGACATGAAGATCACCCAGCCTTCGAAGAAATGGGTAAAGCCTTCCAGCCATTCGATTCCGAAATGTTGCACCAGGATGCCCGCCAGGGCGATGCGCAGAGAGTTCATGAAGATCGCGATCGGCGCCGCCGCAAGAAGCAGGACAACCTTGTGCCACACCGGACCTTGATACAGGAACGCGAAAATGTAGGAGAAGCTGAGGATCGGGAAAAGATAGCGCAGACCCGAGCAGGCCTCTGCCACGTGCATCTTCAACACGCCCAGATCGATGATGTTCCCTTCGAGATAGACAGGAACGCCCGCGAGTTGCAGGAACCAGACCCCGAGTTCCGAGGACACAAGCTGCAGGACGGTGGACACCTGGTAATAGACCAGGCCCGGCAGCGGCAGCATGAACGTGAGGTGCAGCACGGGTGGCCAGAAGTGTTTGCCCGTATGCCAGCCAAAGCTGATCAACAGGATCCCGGCAACCCAGATGATGATCGCATAGGCCGTCAGGGAATCCGCGTTGAAAATCGAACCGAACGTCGCAATGACAATCGACAGAAAGACGACTGCCAGTCCCGGCCACCGGTCCCTTTTGGGGCCTGGTTGCGCCGGGTATAGCTTGAGATCCCGCAGGAACATCAGACCGGACAGCACCGGGATCAGGGGGCCATGGCTATACTCGGGCTTGCTCCAGGCTTCGAAGAGAACCTCGAAGCCGTCTTTGAAGAACACCAGAGCCGCAACGATTGCCACGAGCAGCCAAAAGAGGCCCCAGGTCATCCAACCCGGATATGACTTAGCCTGAATCTGATCCGTTGCTGACATCGTACGAACGATCTTTCGATTACTGCATCTAGAGAAAAGTGCCGCATTATCTCAGGCAACAAGGCCGAGCACAAATCACTTCCGCTTCAGGGGATAAGCGCGGGTCGGCTTTGGCCAATGTGCCTGAGACCTGTCCGCGATTGGACATCTTTCGGTCTCGGTCGACGCATCTGCGACGAAGGTCCCAGACCGGCACGAACGGAAACGGCCTCAGCTGGCAGCTTGATCCCGGAAGCCACAAACGCCCCCTGCCCTGCCCGGCGCCACGCGGATTTCGATGTCTTCGCTACGAATCTTGAACGTCATATGATGCCTGGCCAGTTTCAGATCATGCGCACTGGCTTCGGCTGTGGCCGAGGTCCCGCGCACGATACGAAGCACCGTCCGCGTCACGATCTTGCAGACAATGCCAAACGACTGGTGGTCGATCACATAAAGGTCCAGGGCCAGTTTCGATGTCGGGTCAAGGTGCTGACCACCGTTGATCTGCGCCAGCCCCGTGATGCCCGGAGGCACGGCGCAACGCTCCAGTCGGCGCTCGGGAAGTGCAATGAAGTCGTCGACGATCAGCGGGCGCGGACCGATGATCTGCATGTCGCCCTTCACGATATTGGCAAATTGCGGAAGTTCATCCAGACCGGTCGAGCGGAGCACCGCGGACACACGCTTGAAGATGAACAGCCGGATCGCCGCAACGCGGCTTTCACACGCCCGGCGTTCAGCAGCTTTCCAGCCTTCGTCAGGAATGGTCCGAAACTTGTAGATGCTGAACAGCCGCCCCATGAAGCCGACACGATCCTGGCAGAAGATCGGGTTCTGTCCCCCAAAAGCGATAAACAGCGCCAGGAGAATCAAAACCGGTGACGTCGCAATAAGCACGTAAAGCGCCAAAGTTCTTTCCCCGATAGTGGGCTTTGTCTTGCGACGTTTATTGAACCGACCTTCAATTCTTAAAGGCATCGTGCGGGAATCGGGCAAAGGCTCCTTAACTGCTTGATAATTCATTAAAGTTCTCCCAGGCACAAAACTCGCACAATTTGACGTTACGAAAGTTGGTTTCAGTTGTCCATGATATTCCGGATATCAACCAATACGCGGAATTATGTAAGTAGCACAACCCAAAGGACTTTTCGCTGCAAACACCAGAAGCCCTTCAGAATTGGCCATTTCCGTCGATTGGAAGCTTTTTCAGATTATCTCCAGATTTATTAGGCAGAGCAGCGGAATTAAAAACGTATTATTTAGACTATTGTATCCAATATGGAAATTCGGCTGAATTGATGGCGGCTACGTCTATGACTTGAGATACTCGAACCAACTCCGGCGACTGAACAAAAAAATACGCTAATGGGAAGTGAGCCGTCATTAGCGTATTTTAAAGATATGGTCAGATTCTGGCCGATACGGCCAAGTTGCCTCGGATCAGGCCTTGCGACGACGGCGCTTTCCGAAGGCAGCCAGTCCACCCAGTCCACCCAGCAGCAGAAGTGCCGAGGCGGGAAGCGGAACAGCAGAGATCGACCCGACAGACCCGTCGAAGCTCCGAACATCTTGAGTATCGAACACGAACGAAATCGATTGGACATTCCCGAAATCAATGCCCGCGAACAAGGAGAACGACGTGAACGGGTTGAAGGTGGCATCGAACGTTTCGGTGATAGAAGCGCTGCTGTCACCGTCAGTCACGGTTGTCTCAAGGGTCGTTCCGTTCAGGTCTGCGCTCAGCACCTCGAAGAACAACTTGTCGTTTGTGTTGCCATCGGTCAGATCGCCCAGAGCAATACCGCCCGCCGCTACACCGTAGGATACGGTCGCCACGCCCCGCTGACCGGGATCGTTGGCGAAGGTCAGCGCGCCTTCCGGATTAAATCCGCTTGTTCCGGTGCTGCGAAGGGTCGACCCTTCGTTCCCAGTCGGATCGGTCGTCACCGACATAAAACGAGAGCCGCCAAGGATAGAAGCATCGGTCACCGTGCTGAAGTTCACATCCGTGCCCGTCGGGACGTCGATCACTTCCTGGAAGGCATCAAAACTATCGATCAGGATCGGAGCGGCCATCGCGACCGGAGCGGTCAGGAATGATGCACACACCAGTGCAGAAATTTTTTGAATTTTTGTCATTTTAACCACCTTTAATTGCCACTCAGCAGAACGCCTTGGTTCTGCCGCATTTAGGACACATTAACTTTTTCACTCGCGGTGAGTCAACCTGACATCCTTGCCAGGTAGGGCCCTAACCGCCTTTCAGGCCGGGTTTTTCGTGAATTTTAAGTGAACGCGCAAAGCCACAACCACCCAGGGTTGTCGCGGCCTCGGGAATATCAGCGATAAAGGGATTTGACGTTTTCGCACGAAAGGGTTTTCGGTGCAGGTCATCGCAGCTGACCTTGGGGGCGTTACCGATTCGGAACCATTCAACTCTTTATTTAGTGATGGCGATATGCTGCGTGATCGAGGCAGTGCTGGCTCTGGGTCAGCTCGACATGTTCGGACCGTTGCGCCTGCGCCAGCTGGCGATCGAATATGGCGGGTTCTGGCCCGGGCTGCTCGGGAACTGGCGCCCGAATTATGCCGCGCAGCCCTATGCGATGTTTCTTAGCTACGGCTTTCTGCACAGCGGGCCGGTGCATCTGATCACGAACATGATCACGCTTTGGTCGCTGGGCCGCCCGGTGCTGGACCGGGTCGGGCAAAGGGGCTTTGCCCTGCTCTATACCGGGGCGCTTCTGGGCGGCGGGGCGGGATTTGCGCTGCTGGCGCCGGACCTGCGCCCGATGGTCGGCGCGTCGGGGGCCCTCTTCGGGCTTGCGGGCGGCATCCTCGCCTGGGCTTATGTGGATCGGTACACCTACCGTGATCGCCTCTGGCCCATCGGACAGGCCGTTGCGCTGCTCGCCGGACTCAATCTAGTACTATGGTGGGCCATGGATGGACAGCTCGCGTGGCAGGCTCATCTGGGCGGATTTCTCGTCGGCTGGGTTCTCGCGCTGGTGATCGACCCCAGGCCGCTTCCGAACGACTGAGCGAGAATTCCCGCCCCGGCGACGGAGCCACGCCTGTCGGACGCGGCCCCGAAAGATGCACCGGGGTCATTTCACGCGGTCGAATTCGTCCATGAGGATTTCCAGCATGTCGTAATAGGTGCGCCGGTCGGCCTTGCACATGGCGCGAAACCGGTCGAGCACGTGTTTGGGACCCTTGAGGTTCAGCTGCGCATCCTGTGAGGCCTCGCGGGAGGGAAACTGCGACACCGCATCCACCGTGCGGCGGGCATCGGCCCCCCTGCCCTGCCCCGGCGTCGGCGCCGAACGCGGAGCAAAATCGTCGAGGTCATCCTCGAAGCTCGGGATCGCAAGCGCTTCGCGGTTGGACATCACGCCGCCCTCCCCTCTTGCGCGGCGCGGATGGCGCGCAGCCTAGTGGTGACTTCGGCGCGGAAGGCTTCGATGTTGCCAAGCGCCTTGTCCAGACCGTTGACCAGTCTCGGATCCATGTCCGCAACGGTCCCTCCGATCGAGAACATCGCGGCAAAGGCGTCGCGCTCGTGGATTTCGGTGGTGAAGCAATCGATATGGGGGTTATCGCGAAACTGAGAGCCGATGTGGCGCGCGGTGCGGGATTTCACCGCCGCGCGGCTCTGGGTGAACAGAACGGCATAGGGGATACGGCGGCGCGTCGCCTTCATGTCGCGGTGGATTTCCTCGATCACGCTGAGCGCGGCCAGCGCGTCCTGCTGCTGTTCCTTCATCGGAATGATCACCAGATCGGCCTGGGAAATGGCATAGGACATGAGCCGTGAGGCGGTACCTTCCAGATCGATGATGACGAAGGGGTCGCGCGCGGCGGCCGTTTCGATTTCGTCGAGGATGGTTTTTTCGCTCTGATTGGTCACGACCGTCAGCGCCTCGGGGCAGCCCGGCCGTTCGGCCCAGGTGGTCACCGGACGGCGCGGGTCGGCATCGATCAGCGTGGTGGTCTTGTGCGCGGCCAGCGCCTGGGCAAGGAGGAGCGCGCTCGTGGTCTTGCCCGAGCCGCCTTTCGAATTGGCGAATGCAATCACCGGCATGGTGGGATCCTGTATCTGTTTTTATCTGCTCGTTATTGGCCCCTTTGGCGAGGCTCTACCTTATCGTACCATAGGTTAGCCAAGCCTACCAAGCGCTATCCTGCTATAGGTTCTGCAAGCGTATTCTAGGATAGGTTTGCCTAGAGTAGCCTTGGCTATCCTAGGGTACCCAAGGCTTGGCTAGGCTAAGGTAGCCTCGGGTATTCTGCGCTAGCCTAGCCTATCCTAGGGTAGGCTAGCTGCAAGGCTCGGCACCCGGCATCCTGCGACGCCCCTTGGTCGAGCGCATCCGGGACGGGTGCGGGGCAGGGGGTCAGGGCCGCCCGCGGCGGTCGAACCATTTGCGACAGAAACCCAGGAACGCCATTTCCGGGTTGTGCGGCACCTCGGTGGCCCATTGCCGCCACTCCTGCTCGATTGCCCGCACATCCCATCCTGGCGCCGCCTGGCGCGCCATTTCGTAGACGTCCGGATCGAGAGGCGGGATCTGCGCCATCTCGGACACATCGGTCCGTACCGTCCCGCGGTTGAGCGCGACCAGATGATCGCGGGTCTCGTCGATGCGGATCCGGTAATCCGGCATGTGCCCGTATTCTCCATCCTCCTTGGCGATGGCGGCCACCAGACGCCGAAACTCGCGCAGGGTGGAGCCCGAGCCGCATTTCTTCTGCAGGACCGCCATCGAGACGCGCCATTCCTTCTGTCGGCCGCAATGCTTGCGGGCCAGTTCGTAGATCCGCCGCTCGAGCGGCTTGCGCAGACGGAAATACTCGCGCGAGAGTGTCAGAACCTCCTGCGCGCGGATCGCGTTGAAAACCCAGTCGGACAGCTTGACCTCGACCTCCTGCATCCGGCCGTCGCGGGTCTCGCGCACGATCTTGGCACGTTCGATCAGGCCGAAGGTTTCGAAGATTTCCTTTCCGCCGGTGGTGATGTTGGTGGAAATTCGCGTGCCCGCCAACCGCTCCATCGCCGCCTTGAGAAGCTGGTAGCCGCGTCCGGTGGTCATGCGGTTGGTGGCCTTGAGAAGATCGGATGCCTGAAAGCGGATCACCTGCTGCGGTTCCTTGCCGTCGTTCATGCCCTTGATGAGCGACGAGATGCAGTAGATCAGCACATCCCGGTCATGCACCGTGGCCAGCCCGTCGACCGACGGCTTTATCTCCACCAGGATGCCGTTGTGTTCATAGCGGCGTGGGCGGGTGTCGGGTTTTGTCGACAGCGAAAAGATCGGGTGCTCCATGGAGCCCATGTCGCCCTTGGGCGCCGCGTCGAGGATGTCACAAACGAAGAAGTCGCCTTGAGGGTGACGATCCGGCAGCAGGGGATAGTCAGGCATGAGCAATCCTTTCCTTCGACACTTCACACACAAAGCAGCGTATATCGACACTTCACACACGCCAAGACAAAAACGACATTTCGCACACGGCCTTTAGACACTTCACACACGCTGCCGCAGCGGTTTCTCCCGGAAAAAGACTCTGGTTTCAGCAGCTTGGCGCAAGCGCCACGGACACGTTCGGGGGAATCACCACTCTGCACACGGGGAATCACCACTCTACACACGCAGAATCACCACTCTGCACACGGGGGGTGTCGCCAGATCATTGAAGTTGCTTGCGAAAAAGGGAAGGAATCGAGGTGTAACACTGAGTCTAACACAACTCTAACACCTGGGACGGGCAGGGGGGGTCGCAGGTGCCGCGCGCATCGGATCCGCAAACCTCTGCCAGAGAAAGATACGGGCCGAGAAAAAGGAACGATTCTGCCGATTGCAGCGCAGTGAACGATATCTGTTCAGCCAGGAAGCATCCCGAGGCGCTGCAAGGGCACGTGTTCTACGATCCGATGTCCCGTGGATTTCAGAAAGATGAGACAGGACAGGCAATGGACACGGTTTTCTTTGTGGTCGCGAAACTGGCCGGTGCCCTTCTGCGGCCCGATACATGGATCGTCATTGCTGTCGCCGGAACCGTGCTGCTGCTTTTGAAGAAGCGTCACCGCCTGGCGCTGGTGACGTCCGGCGTGACGGTGGCGGTCCTGCTGATCGTGGGGATTTTTCCACTTGGCAGTCTTCTGCTGCAGCCCGTCGAAAGAACCTATCCTGCCAATCCGCCGCTTTCTCAGGTCGACGGCATCATCGTCCTGGGCGGGGGAGAGGACATCGGTGCCAGCCTCTATTGGGACCAGCCGCAGTTGAACGAAGGTGGCGACCGCTATGTCGCGGGACTTGCACTTGCCAGGCGGTTTCCGGAGGCGCGTCTGCTCTTTGCCGGCGGCAGCGGGGCCTTGCGCGATGTTGCGGGTATGCGCGTGTCCGAAGCCTCTGTCGCCGAACAGCTTTTTCGCGCGCAAGGCATCGCGGCGGATCGCCTGTTGCTCGAGGACAGATCCCGCAACACGGCCGAGAATGCGCGCCTCGGTCTGGAACTGGCCGCACCTGCGGAGGATGAAACCTGGGTGCTGGTGACCAGTGCGTTTCACATGCCCCGGGCCATGCAGAGCTTTCGGTCGGCCGGCTGGCCGGATCTGGTGGCCTGGCCGGTGGACTATCGAACCTCCCGGTTCGTCGATGGCATTGGCTGGAACCTCAGCGGGAATATGCAGATCCTGGGAATTGCCGTCCGCGAACATGTCGGTCGTCTTGCGTATCGATTGAGCGGCCGGTGAGGCATCGGAGGAGCCGCGCATTCGGTCCGGTGGGTCCCGCCGTTCAGAGTGCCCGGACCTGTTCCGCGTTGACGGCAACCCGGGTCTTGCCGCCCATGATGTCCAGCAGAACCCAGACACGGCGGTCGGATTCGATCTTGTCGACTTCTGCGATGAAGTCGGCAAAGGGACCCCCGGTCAAAGCCACTTTGGTGCCCGGTGTGAGCTGCTCGGGCGGCATGAGCTTTCCTTGCGCGTCGCAGCGCATCATGAGCCCCGAGATGATGTCGGCCGGCACCGCCGCGGGTGCGCCGCCAACCCCGACCAGGCGCGTGATGCCGCTGGTGGAATTGATCGCCCGCCAGCCGCCTTTCGCGGCGTCGAACATGACAAAGATGTATCCCGGAAAGACCGGACTTTCGGTGGTCACGAATGTCGTTCTGGTGCGTCTGGTGACGTCTTCGACGGGCAGGAAGGTTCGAAAACCCTGCCGTCTGAGATTGCGGTCGGCAATCCGTGCGCTGTTGGGCTTCAGCTGGGCCAGAAACCAGGTTGCCCCACGATCATGAAAACTCATCACAACATCCTTTGCCTGTCGGCGACCATTTTTTGCTCAAACTTGAGCGAAAGCAAGTGGCGGTTCCATGACAAGTGCTGAAAAACGGGAAACAAGCTGTTTGAAATATTGAAACTTTCGGGGATGTCAGCGTCGAGGCGGCAACCAAGCTCACCCCCAGTATGATCTGGGATCTGAGCCGGAAGGCGGGCTTTGGCAACCGCCTCGACGACCCGCCACACGACCGTTTCACATGACAAAAGGCCCCAAACGACTTAGAGGCTGCAAAGTCGGCAAGCCAACGCCCGGACCGGGCAAGGCGCTGACCGTCGAGGCAGCCAAGCGGGGAAGAGCTCATGCGCATGATCTGGTTTGTGCCGCTTGTCCTGGCCCTGCCGCTCTGCCTGCCGGGCAGGGCGCCTGCCGACGTCTCCGCTCAAGCCGGAACCACCGCCGAAGTCGACGTTCTGCCGCCGACGGCGATCGTGTTCACCGGTCAGTATGATCGCATCGAACGGGGGCTGGAGCTCATGACCGATGGCCGGGTGGAGCGGCTCTTCATTTCCGGCGTCAATCCCAAGGCAGGGCTTTATATCGACCGCTTTGCCGCTCAGTTTGACCTGACGCCCCGGCAAAGGGAGTGGCTTGCGGAGGGGCGGATCATTCTGTCGCCTGATGCCCGCTCGACGCTCGAAAATGCGCTCGAGACGGCGTGCTGGCTTGAAGATCAGCCCGAGGTTCAAGCTGTCACGCTTATCACGTCGCAGCGCCACATGGCGCGCGCATCCCTCGCATTGGAACGCGCCATCGCCCCCGTGCGTGTGGTTCCCGTGGCATCGGACCCCGCGGACGCCGATGCAGGCCGTTCGCGCGACCCCGATGAGGCCAGCGAGCTTGCTGCAACCTGGGCCATCACACTCCTGCCGCGAGAGCTTTGGTCGGAAAACGAATTGACCTATTGCCAGCCGCACTGATCCCGGGCGAGGTTCCCTTTTGACCAGACCCTGCTAAGAAGTGACCGAGCATTGTGCCGGATTTCAAGTTGCGACCATGCATGTTTTAATTACGGTGAATGCCGCCTGGAATATCTGGAATTTCCGCAGACCCGTCGTGCAGGCTCTTCTGGCTGACGGACATCAGGTCACGGTTCTGGCGCCGCCGGATGACTTTGTTGGGAAACTGACGGCTCTGGGGTGCCGGTTCGTGCCGCTTCGGATGAATGCCAAGGGGCTCAACCCCATTGACGAACTGAAGCTCTTGCGGCGCTTCCGGCAGGTTTTCCAAGAACAGAAGCCCGATATCGTTCTGAGTTATACAATCAAGAACAATACCTTCGGGGCTCTGGCGGCGAAATCGCTTGGCATTCCCTTCGTGCCGAACGTATCGGGGCTCGGGACCGGGTTTCTGTCCGGGGGCACGCTTCAGTTTGTCGTCGAACAACTCTACCGGCGCGCCTTTCGTCGTCTTCCGATCGTCTTCTTTCAGAACGAGGATGACCAGGACCTCTTCGTGACACGCGGACTTGTGGCGCCCGGGCAGGCAAGGCGCCTTCCCGGGTCGGGGATCGATCTCGACCATTTCGAAGCGATAGAGCTGCCGCAAGGCGCAGCGCCCGTGTTCCTGCTGATCGCGCGTCTGTTGCGGGACAAGGGCGTCGTGGAATTCGTCGGTGCGGCGCGGCAGATCAAGGCATCCCGCCCCGAGGTTCGCTTTCAGCTGCTGGGGGCCGCGGGGTCTGAAAACCGCACGGCGATTTCCGAGGACACCGTGCGCGGCTGGGTCAAAGAAGGCCTTGTCGAATATCTGGGCACGACGGACGATGTTCGCCCGATCATCGCAACGGCGGAGTGTGTCGTGCTGCCGTCCTACCGCGAGGGGGCGCCGCGGACCCTGATCGAGGCCGCCGCCATGGCGCGCCCCTTGATCGCAAGTGATGTGCCTGGCTGCCGGGCTGTTGTGGATCATGACGTGACCGGCTTTCTGTGCAGGGTCCGGGATGCAGACAGTCTGGCAGAGGCCATGCTGCGGTTCCTCGATCTCGACCCGGAACAGCGCAGCGAAATGGGTCTGGCCGGACGCGCCAAGATGGAGCGCGAATACGATCAGGCGCTTGTGGTGCAAGCCTATCTGGAGGCAATCCGCGAGCTGACGGGGCAGGGGGGCTGACGACCTCTTTCCTGCATATTGTTGAACATTCGATATTTTTGGGGTTTCAGCGAATCTCCGGAAATGCTAGCCGCTCAAACATGAGCGGCATTGGCGGTTCTGTTTTCCTCTCTGTCCCGGGGCGCCACAGGCAGTCCTTGTGCGGTAGCCGTTGATCGGTCTGACCGTGGCGGGAACGCGTGACAAGCAGCAGGATGATGTCAGGTTTCGGGTGCTGCGTCTGCTTGAACAGAATCCGGAAATGTCGCAGCGCGATCTGGCAGAGGCCGTGGGCATCAGCACCGGAAGCACGCATTACGTTCTCAAGGCGCTTGTCGAAAAGGGCCTGGTGAAGCTTGGAAACTTCTCGACAAGCGCGGACAAGCGCCGCTACGCCTATGTGCTCACGCCAAAGGGTATTGCCGAACGGGCCACGCTGACGCGGCGGTTTCTGGTCCGCAAGATGGCGGAATACGAGATGCTCAGGGCAGAGATCGAAGAGGTCCGCAGTGACCTGTCCAAATCTGAATGGGCGGCTCTGAAACCTTCTGCGAAAGAAGACTGAGGTAGATATGCAATCGAACCTGGCCTGTTTCGGCATATCGGGTGGGTCAAAGGGGCCTGGCCGATGAAGCGCGTTCTTGTCACTGGCACGGCCGGATTCATCGGGTTTCATCTGGCCAGGCTTTTGCTCGACGAGGGGTTCGTCGTGCATGGCTACGACGGGATGACGGATTACTACGATGTCACCCTGAAGCAGCGGCGGCATCAGATGCTGTTGCAGAACCCGAATTTTGCGGCAACCGAGGGGATGCTCGAGGATGCCGCGCTGATAGACCGCGTCACCGATGCCTTTCAGCCTGATGTGATCGTGCATCTCGCCGCGCAGGCCGGGGTGCGCTACAGCCTCGAAAACCCCCGCGCCTATATCGACAGCAATGTCATCGGCACGTTCAACATCATGGAAGCAGCGCGGCGGCTAAAGGTTGGCCACCTGCTGATGGCCTCTACCAGCTCGGTCTATGGCGCCAACGAAGACATGCCTTTCGTGGAGACCGAAAAGGCCGACACCCAGCTTACCATCTATGCGGCCACGAAGAAGGCCAATGAAAGCATGGGTCATTCCTATGCCCATCTGTGGAACCTGCCGACAACGATGTTCCGCTTCTTCACCGTCTACGGCACCTGGGGGCGGCCGGACCTGGCGCTTTACAAGTTCGTCGATGCGATCCTCGATGACCGGCCGATCGACATCTACAATCACGGCGACATGTACCGCGACTTCACCTACGTGGATGATCTCGTGCGCGGTATCCGGTTGTTGATCGACGCCGTGCCGGAACGTCCCGCCAGCCGCGAAGACATTCCCGACTGGGACAGCCTGTCCCCCGTCGCGCCGTTCCGGATCGTGAACATCGGCAATTCCGACAAGGTGCGGCTTCTGGACTTCATCGACGCGATCGAGGACGCCTTGGGAAAGAAGGCGACCCGCAATTACATGGAGATGCAGAAAGGCGATGTGCCCGCAACCTGGGCCAATGCCGAAGCGCTGCAAAACCTGACCGGCTACCGGCCGCAGACTGATTTCAAGGATGGAATTGCACGCTTCGTGGCGTGGTTCCGGGACTATTACGGGAAGTGATGGTGAAAGAGATTATCCGTTCATTGGCGCGACCTCCGGCGCTCGCTCTGCGCGCCTTGGGTGTGACACCGCCGGAGAAAGTCTTTCGTCATCTCCACAAGGTCGGCCCTTTTGCGATTGCACTTCCCGACGGCCGAGGAACGCTGCAACTCATGTCGTGGGGTAACCGGGTCGAAAACGAGCTTTTTTGGCGTGGCTGGGTGGGGCATGAGCCGGACGTCATGCGTTGGTGGGGGCGCCTTTCGCTCGACGCGCGCACTGTTCTGGATGTCGGCGCAAATACTGGGTCTTTTGCCTTTATTGCCAAAGCGTTGACGCCCCAGGCCACGGTTCATGCCTTTGAACCTCTCGCACGGATCGCGGATAGACTGCGGGAAAATCAACGGGTTTCGGGCCTGTCCGTCGAGATTTTTCAGGCGGCGGTTGCCGATCAGACGGGGGAACTTCCCATCCACGATCCGGGTGGAGCAAATGCATACAGCGCGTCTTTGGATCCGAACTTTCTCGCTGGCGATAAAGAGAGTTACATGGTTCCGGTCACCACGATCGACGCTCACTGCGCGACGCACGACCTGACACCCGACTTGATCAAGATCGACGTTGAAGGTCTGGAAGGTCGGCTGCTCTTGGGCGCGCGCGATACGCTTGCCAAAGGCCAAGCCGTCATTGTCTGCGAATGGACGCGCAACTCTGATGCGCATGAAGCGGCGCGTGATCTTCTTTTGTCGTGCGGGTATGTCAGCCTCGATCCTGCAACGGGTCAGACCGTCGATCTGGACATGGGACGAGAACACGCAGAGCGCAATGTCCTGTTATGCCCCAAAGATCGCGTCGATGTTCTGAAAGCGACGGGTCCTTTGTGAGAAATCGCACAATGCCGACAAACGAATGCCCTGAGGCAAGATGAGGCATTGAGGGACAAGACTTCGAGCGCGCGCCGACCTTGACTATCGCGCAAGTTATGACCGACATGCGGTCGCCAAGAATTCGGTTTGCCAAGCCCACTATTTAGTTTCGAGAATATTACGGGAAATAGATGACACCTTCAGACAGCACCCTCGCCATCATCGGCCTTGGCTACGTTGGCCTGCCGCTTGCCGTCGAGTTCGGCAAGCATCGCCCGACCGTCGGTTTCGATATCAACGCGGAACGCATTTCCGAACTGCAAGCCGGAAAAGACCGGACGCGGGAAGTGGACGCGGAGGAACTCGCGGAAGCGGTCCAGCTCACATACACCGCAGATCTGGAGGCAATCTCCGAGGCGCAGGTCTATATCGTGACCGTGCCCACGCCGATCGATGCCCACAAGCGCCCCGATCTGACACCCTTGCTCAAAGCCTCTGAAACCGTCGGCAAGGTTCTGAAAAAAGGCGACATTGTCATCTACGAGAGCACCGTTTACCCGGGAGCCACCGAAGAAGACTGCGTCCCGGTGCTGGAGCGCGTCTCGGGTCTGACCTTCAACGAGGATTTCTTCTGCGGCTACTCGCCCGAGCGCATCAACCCGGGCGACAAGCTGCACCGCCTGACCACGATCACGAAGGTGACCGCAGGTTCGACACCGGAAACGGCCGACACCGTCGACGCGCTCTATGCCAGCATCGTCACCGCGGGCACCCACAAGGCCGAGAGCATCCGCGTGGCCGAGGCGGCGAAAGTGATCGAGAACACGCAACGCGACCTCAACATCGCTCTGGTGAACGAACTGGCGATGATCTTCAAGAAGATGGGCATCGACACCGAGGCCGTCCTGAAAGCCGCCGGCACTAAGTGGAATTTCCTGCCTTTCCGGCCGGGCCTGGTGGGCGGGCACTGCATCGGCGTCGACCCGTATTATCTGACGCACAAGGCGGAATCGATCGGATATCATCCTCAGGTGATCCTTGCCGGCCGACGGATCAACGACGGCATGGGCGCCTACGTGTCCAGCGAAATGGTCAAGGCGATGATCCAGAAGGGGATCGCCATCAAAGGCGCCCGCGTCCTGGTTCTGGGGCTGACCTTCAAGGAAAACTGCCCCGATCTGCGCAACACTCGCGTCGTGGATGTGGTGTCGGAACTGTGTGACTACGGTATCCGGGTGGATGTGCACGACCCATGGGTCGATGCGGATGAGGCCATGCATGAATATGGCATTGCCCTGACCGAAAGCCCTGAAGCTGGGGCCTACGATGGGGTGATCCTCGCGGTGGCACATGACTTTTTCAGGGAGCGCGGCCTGCCTCAACTGCGCAGCTTGGCCCGCGATACTCATGTGCTTTGCGATCTTAAAAGCCTCTTCGGCGTCAATGAAAGCGATTTGAGGCTGTGACGTCAGTAACTGACTGATCCTCTAGTCGAGTCTTTTCGACTGGATCAACGACGAAACTCCGATAGAGATACACGGTTTATCCGGGCCTGGATTATGAGCGTCCTGCGCGAGACGGAGGGCAAAGGCCTTGGTCGAGTAGAACCCACGTCTGAAGCGTAGATCAGTGTGCAGAACGTCCTTCTGAAAGAGGTGCTCGGACAAATGACACGGCCAACGCAACGCCCGGAGCTGGCCATCAAAGCGGTGGTTATGAGGTCAGCTAGACATGCTATCGGCACAGCCCGAAACTGGACGATGAGAAGGAGCAGATCGTGTGCCAGCTGATTGGGTTGACGGCAGCGAGGAAGAACCGAGGCCTCGTTCCGTGCTTTTTTACCTGAGTAACATCCAGGAGCATTGCTGGAACCACAAGCGTGTCTACTGCAAGTTGAAACTGAACCTGCCGATCAAACAGCCGATGAGGCTGAAACAGGAAGCAATCATTTAATATCCGTTCCTCTGGCATTCCGTACTAACGTGGGTATGGTGCCTTTTGACACGGGTTGTTCCGGTTTCAGGTGGTCAAAGAGCGTTTGATTGAAGCACTATGTGAGATGAAGGGAATACGTATTGAATAAATCATTCGCATTAATCGGTGCCGCTGGTTATATAGCGCCTCGCCACATGAAGGCTATAGCGGATACTAAAAGTGATCTAGTTGCTGCTTTTGATCCAAGCGACTCTGTCGGCATAATCGATTCATATTTCCCGAATGCGTATTTTTTTACTGAGTTTGAGAGATTTGATCGATATATTGATAGGGTACGTCGAGAGAAGAGCTCGCCTCCCATTGATTATATATCGATATGCTCTCCAAATTACTTGCATGACAGTCACATACGGTTTGCCTTGCGCTCCGGCGCTGATGCTATATGTGAAAAGCCGTTAGTCCTGAACCCTTGGAACATTGATGGATTGGCCAGTATGGAGCACGATACTGGCCAATCAGTTCACACAATTCTTCAGCTGCGCTTGCATCCATCAATCATCGACCTAAAGCGTAGAATAGATGAATCTGATAGTGGCAAGAAATACGATGTTGAGTTGACCTATGTTACCTCACGCGGTCGATGGTATCTCCAATCTTGGAAGGCGCAGGAAGAAAAGTCCGGGGGCATTGCAACTAATATTGGAGTGCATTTCTATGATATGCTACATTTTATTTTTGGCAACCTGAAGGAGAATAGGGTATTCCTGAGGGATAGTACGAAAGCATCCGGATTTTTGGAGTACGAAAAGGCGCGTGTGCGATGGTTTCTTTCGATCGACCCAAGCGACCTTCCTGAAAAATCCCGCGAAAAAAATCAGCGTACTCATAGGTCGATCACAGTCGATGGAGACGAAATAGAGTTTTCTGGAGGATTTACAGATCTTCATACAAAATCATATGAGGAAATCTTGAATGGTCGAGGCTTCCGGCTGGAAGATAGTCGAGTTGCAATACAGACCGTATCCGATATTCGATCTCTGCCGCTGCACTCCAGAAGTAGCGATACTCATCCCTTCGTGAAAGTGATATGAGGTCTGATCAGATCCTGCAAAAATTTCTTGCGGTGGCGGACGCCCGACCGCAATTCGTGAATTCGAGCGTGTTCAGCCATGCTTTGCAACAGCAGGAGCGCATGTAAGAGGTGTTGCTGCATTCGGGACAGCATTTTGAGACGTCGATGCCTGATGTTCTCTCTCAGCATTGTGGGCTCGTGGCAACCGACTCCGGCAGTGTACAACAGGACGCGTTTCTCCGCGGTCGGCACTGCGTAACATCACGCGGTTCGACGGAATGGATCAAACGTCTCGAGCAAAAATTGAGCGTTTTTGTCCAAGCCGATGCGGCGTCTATCGAGAGAGAAGGCATTGCGCGGCTTGAGGTGGTTGTGGAGAATGACGGCTCGCTCTATGGGGGCGTGGGTGCGGGTCCTGAAATCGCCCGATTTATTGGGGAAGCCTAACATGGACTACTTCTGTCACGAGAGTGCCATTGTCGATGACGGTGCGACCATAGGTTCCGATACGCGGATTTGGCACTGGGTTCATGTCTGTTCTGGCGCCCGCATCGGCGCCCGATGTTCACTGGGCCAAAACGTCTTTGTGGGCAACCGGGTCGTCATCGGCAACGACGTCAAGATCCAGAATAACGTGTCCGTCTACGACAATGTCGTGCTGGAAGACGGGGTTTTCTGCGGCCCCTCCATGGTTTTCACGAATGTTTACAACCCGCGCGCGCGGATCGAGAGAAAGAGCGAATATCGCGATACGCTTGTATGCGAAGGTGCAACGCTCGGGGCAAACTGCACCATCGTTTGCGGAGTCAAGATCGGGGCTTTCGCTTTCGTCGCTGCTGGCGCGGTGGTGCGAGAGGATATCGGCGATTTTGCCTTGGTGGCCGGCGTCCCGGCCCGGCAGATAGGCTGGATAAGCGCCTTCGGCGAGCAGCTTGACCTGCCCTTGACCGGCGAGGACCGTGCCGATTGCCCGCATAGTGGGGATCAGTACGTATTGACGGGTAATCGCGTGATCAGAGAGGCACGATCATGATTCCGTTCGTCGACCTTGCGGCCCAGCAGAATCGCATTCGCGCGGATTTAGATCGTCGCATCGCCGATGTGCTGTCCCATGGCCACTACATTCTCGGCCCCGAAGTCGCCGAGCTGGAAGAGCGGCTTGCCACCTATGTCGGCGTCCGGCATTGCCTGACCTGCGCCAACGGAACCGACGCGTTGCAGATCGCCCTGATGGCCATCGGCGTTGGACCGGGCGACGAGGTGATCACGCCCTCGTTCAGCTATATCGCGACGGCCGAAACCGTTGCTGTGTTGGGCGCGAGACCTGTGTTCGCCGATGTCGATCCAGAAACTTGCTTGGTCAATGTCGACGATATCGAGGCCCGCATCACCAACAGGACCCGGGCGATCATTCCCGTCTCTCTCTACGGGCAATGCGCTGATATGTCCGCGATCAACGCCGTCGCTGATCAACATGGGTTGACGGTGATCGAAGATGCGGCCCAGAGCTTTGGCGCCACGCAGAACGGGCAGAAATCCTGTGCCCTGTCTCGGATCGCCTGCACGAGTTTCTTCCCGTCAAAGCCGCTCGGCTGCTACGGCGATGGTGGTGCCATATTTACCAACGACGATGAGCTCGCCCCGATCTTGCGCCAGATCGCGCGGCACGGACAAGAGCGCCGCTATCACCATGTCCGCATCGGCATTAACAGCAGACTGGATACGATCCAGGCGGCGATCTTGTTGGCCAAACTCGACGTCTTTGATGACGAGATCATGCGGCGCGACCGGGCTGCCCGGCTGTACGATGAGTATCTTGCGGAACTGGATCTCCAGCGTCCGGTGGTCCGGCCCGGCAATACGAGTGTCTGGGCGCAATACACCGTGCAATGTGACGATCGGAATGGTCTGGCAGAACATCTGAAGCAATCCGGGATTCCGACGACTGTGCATTATCCACTGCCATTACACCGTCAGCCCGCGCTCGTCGTTGAAGCGGCCTGCCCCAACAGCGATCGCCTCGCGAACCGAGTGCTCAGCTTCCCGATGCATGCCGATCTTGAACCGTCAGATATCGCGACGATCGCCGATGCGGTGCACACAGCATACTCGGCAACTTATGGTCACGCGCGTCTTGACTGATTTTTTCGAACGAGATCAGAATAGATAGTATGTATCGACACGCCATAAGATTTTCAAAATTAATCAAGGTGTTGGCCCAATAGAAAATTGTGCTGATATTAACGCAAATTCGAACAATAGCTGATACACCCGAGATGTCTAAGAAAGTATTATTAGCAGCAACGGCGCCTAAGGATATGACGCCCCGTCTTCTGCGTTTTGCTGGCGCATTAGGGGAAAGCGGCTATACGGTTTATACCGCTACATATTCACCAAGTGATAAATACAACATATCTATTCTGCCAAGGAATATATCTAATCGCCCTCTGAGGCGGCAATTGGAAAGGTACAGCTATTTTTCCTCATATCTTCCAGACATCGGGAGCTTCAGAGATAAGTTAAGTGAGTGGCGTCACGGCCTCGACCTGTTCGAAGCTGCTTTAGAAAAATCGGAATTTGATGCAATCATTGTCCACGATTACGAGCTTCTTCCAGTGGCGGTTAAGAAGTCAGGTGCGGCAAAGGTCATTTTAGACGCTCGGGAATACTATCCTGCTCAAGTGGAAGATAGTTACTATTTCCGACGCTATGAAAGCCCAGAAAGAATCAGACTTTTATCGCGCTGGCTGCCGCAGGCTGATGGCCTCATCGCGACGTCTAATGGTCATGCTGACGAATACTCTCGCGTTTTCGGAGTCAACTTCAAAGTAATTCAAAGCGCATCCAGTTATAGAGAGATCCCCATTAGGGAGAAAAATGACCAGACTATACGCCTGGTGCACCATGGAGTAAGCAGCAAAAACAGAAAGCTGGAAAAATTAGTGAGGTTGATAGATCTACTGCCGCAAAACTTCACTCTGGACCTCTACTTGGTTTTCAGTAATGAACAGCGCCGCACTTACTTTGCCGAGCTTTGTGATGGAAACCCGAGAGTTACATTGCATAACCCTATACCCTTCCAGGAAATAGTGCCCACGATGTCTCAATACGACATCGGACTTTGTTATTTTGAGCCTACGACATTTAACCTTATGACAACTATGCCTAATAAATTTTTTGAGTATATACAAGCCCGGCTGCCGGTTGCCATTGGGCCTTCAACAAGTATGAAGGAAGTCGTTGACGAGTATGGGTGTGGTGTCGTTTCGCCTGAATTTTCTATTGAGAGTTTGGCTAGCACATTGTCTCAAATTGGCATTGAGGAATTGCAAGAGCTGAAGGCGAAAAGTGATGCTGTGGCAAGGGTCCTTAACGCTGAAAACGAAGCGAATAAGCTCATAGATCTAATTGACGATCTACTTGCGACTTGATCCAGTACGTCGGTATGATCTTATATTATGATCTGGACAACGGGGGGTGGAGAAAATTTTGGGACTTTTAAAGTGAGTATTTACGCTCATCGCGCTCAGGCGATGTCTGCTAAACTTCCCGGACTATCTGTGGCCCTAAGGGGTCAGCTAGGGTTTGGTAGAGTATTCTTGTATTCTGTGCTTGGTGCCGTATTTTGGGCGTCTGGCGCAAAAATTTTTGCATACCGCCTGTTCGGCGCCGCAAAGCCTTATGCCAAAGACAATCGGCATTTCAGGAGAGTTTTTGCTGACCTGACCCGCGCACTTTTCATCAGCTGCCTCAAGCAAAGTATCGGGTCGGAGGATGGCAACTATCTAAAGACTAAACTGGCAGAGATAGTACAGTCAGATCCAAAAGCGGCCTTTCGTCAGTGGCGTGCCTCGCCACCGGGTCGTGCACTCGCGTCGGAAAGCGAAATCTGGGTCAGAGAACGAATATCGCGGAGCGTGGCTTCACGAAGCGTGTTGATATGTTCTCATAGGAACTGGAGCTTCACGGACCGGGTGGTTGATGAATTTCGGGATGCAGATTGGGAGGTAGGAACGCTTAGCGGTAGATTAATTCCCCCACCGTTCTCTATGACGGCATCTAACCTATTTTTACCGTCAGATCGCCCGATAGCTGATGCCAATGCTAACTGGACGGCCTTGATGTCGAAGCTGCCGGTTGATGCCTCAAGGATTGACAAAGCAGATGTGTTATTTGTCGATTGGGCTAATGAGCCAGCCATATGGATGAGCAGAATGGCTCCACCAGAGAAGCGCTTGGTGGTCCGGTTGCATAGTTATGAAGCTTTCAGCCCTTGGGTTCATTTCATCCCCTGGGGCCGGGTCGATGCTCTTATTTGCGTCAGTGAACATCTTCGTGCCTTTATGGACGATCAGTTGCAGCTTACCAAGACGTATCCCCATCTGGAGCAATATGTCGTTCCCAATTGGAGCGACCCAAAGCTCTGGGCAGATGAAAAAAATGAAGAGGCCCGCCACCGATTGATCATGGTGGGGTATGCGAACTCCAACAAGGCACCAATTCTGGCGATAAGGATACTCGAAGAGCTAATTCGTATATCACCTGACAAGGAATGGAAACTGGATTTTGTTGGCCATGAATGGCAGAGTTCTGGTTTGGATAGCGAAGAGGAGAGATATCGTGATCAGTTCTTTGATTATTTGAAGTCTGAGACATTGCGATCCGCAATATCGCTCCATAAGTATACGGATAAAGTCGGCCAGCATTTTCAGGACGCAGGTTTTGTTCTTTCCGCTAGCGAGCGAGAAAGTCAGCACATGGCCGTCGTGGAAGGGGCGATGTCCGGGTGCGTCCCAGTCGTTAGAAGGTGGCCGCTTGGTGAGCGCTGGAATGGAGCGGCTCAACTCTATCCAGATGCTTTGCTATGGGAAACGCCGCATCAAGCCGCAGAGCTGATTCATTTACATAGTAATGAAGATGTATGGCACGAGAAACGGAGAGCCGCCCGTCTCGATGCAAGGTATCGTTTCTCTCCCCAGGTGCTCGTACCCCAGTTGTCCGACGCTGTTTTTGGTCTTCGCGGGTGATATTCAGATATGCGCCTTACTACTAAATTTCTAGCATTTCGTCGGAAGGCTTTTCGGCTGAGAAGGGAGATGCAGTTTCCTTATGCTCCGGTCATGCGGCGTCACAAGTCGGTCTTCATCCATATTCCGAGAACCGGTGGTACGTCGATTTGGGCGTCTTTGGGTGCAACGCCCTACTGGCGACAGCATGAGCCGTGGCATACATATGCTGCAGCCAATCCTAGAAGATTCAAAGACTATTGGAAATTTGCCATTGTAAGAGATCCGGTCGACCGCGCTTACTCTGCATACAAGTATCTGGAAGGTGGAGGGAACAAGAAGTCAGATATTCCAGCCGCAACTAGAGTTCGCGCATACCGAGGGTTCGACGAATTTTTGCGTGAAGGCTTGTTGAATGGCGGATTCGGTAGCAGCTGGTTATTTCTTCCGCAGACCTTTTTCATCTTCGACCAAGATGATAATTTGCGCGTTGATTATATCGGTAGGTTTGAAGACATGAATGCTACATATGAAGAGGTATATTCTCGATTGAAGTGTCGATCTGAGAAACAGATGACTCTAAATGTCCGAAGGAAGGAAGGTTATGAGCCTGTATCGGCGGAAAGCAAGGATGTGCTGAGAATGATTTACTCCCGTGATTATAGGCTTTTGGGCTATTGAATTTCCGTTTTGGCATCGCTATGAATAGAATCGTGAAGGTTCCCCGGGCTCTTCAAATTCTAACACCGAAGGAGCAGCGCAGAGGGTTAATTGTTTGCGGTCTTACAGTGCTAATGGCTGCATTCGAAGCGATCGGCATTGCATCTATCCTTCCGTTTCTTACGGTCATGAGTAACCCCTTGATCATCGAAACCAGCCCTTATCTTTCAAGGGTGTATTCTTTAGTTGGCTCCCCTGGCGCGGATGATTTTCTCTTTCTGCTGGGTCTTGTTTCATTTGCTCTTCTGATAACGACCGCAGTGGTGCGAATGATTACCTATTACGCGATTAATCGCTATACGCAAATGCGTGCGCGCAGTATCAGCGAGAGATTGCTGGAAGGATATTTTAGGCAAGGCTATTCATTTTTCTTGAATAGGCACAGCGGTGAATTCACCGCGCGTATTCTTGGTGAATCGAACCAAGCGGTTGTCGCGGTCATCAGACCTTTCCTGACGCTGGTGGCAAGCGCCGTAACCATGACGGCGATCACCTCGCTGCTGATCATCGTAGATCCGGTCACTGCGCTCGTTGCCGGTGGGATCCTCGGAGGCACGTATGGCGCGATCTTCGCGGTCACGCGGGGGTTTCTCTCCCGGATCGGGCGGGAGCGCGTCGCCGCCAACAGGGAACGCTTTGCCTCCGTCAGCGATGCGTTGAATGGGATCAAGGTCATCAAGGTGCTCGGGCGGGAGCAGACCTACCTGAAACGGTTCCGCGAGGCGGCCATCAAAGTGGCCCGGAATCAGGCCGCCAGCATGACCCTGGGCCAGCTTCCGAAATTCGCGATTGAGGCGATCGCCTTCGGTGGTATCATTCTGCTGTGCCTCGTGCTTATGGCCCGCCATGGCGGTGCGGGAAGCGATGCACTTGCGAAGATCCTGCCCATTCTCGGTCTTTATGCCTTTGCCGGGTACAGACTTCTACCGACGTTCCAATCAGCCTACCAGTCCATCGCAGCCATGCGGTTTGGCAGTGCTGCCGTCGAGTCTGTCTATGAAGATCTCGTCCTGCGCGAGAGCCTGCCGCCCCTTTCCCACAGACGCCCGAGTCCGCTGGGGTTGCACGAGGGCATCGAGCTTCGGAATATTTCGTTCCGGTATCCGGGATCGGACAGCGGCGGTCTCCGCAACCTGACACTCGAGATCCCGGCGGGCCACCGAGTGGGCGTCGTCGGCAGCACAGGGGCGGGCAAGACAACCCTAATGGATGTGCTGCTCGGTCTTCTGGAGCCTACAGAAGGCGAGATGCGGGTGGACGGTGAGGCGATTACGCAGGAGAATGTCCGCGCGTGGCAGCAGACGATCGGATATGTGCCGCAGGATATCTTTCTCGTCGATGCGTCCACGGCCGAAAATATCGCACTCGGTGTGCCGTCAGAGAATATCGACCGGGAACGGGTGATCGAGTGCGCCCGCATGGCCCAAATCCACGACTTCATCACTGGAGAACTGCCCCAAGAATACGACACCAAGATCGGCGAGCGCGGTGTCCGCCTCTCGGGTGGCCAGCGTCAGCGTCTCGGTATCGCCCGTGCCCTTTACCACGACCCCGATCTCATCGTGTTCGATGAGGCAACCAGCGCCTTAGACAACCTGACCGAAAAGGATGTCATGGCCGCCGTCAATTCCCTCAGTCGGACAAAGACCATCATCATGGTCGCCCATCGCATAAGCACGGTTCAAGCTTGCGACATTATCGTCGTTCTTGACAAAGGAAAGGTTATGGATAGCGGTACGCATGACAAGCTCTTGGCCGACAGCCCAACATATCAGGCTATTGCTGGGCAGAACTGACGAAACCTCCCAAACCATGGAACGATTTTGAGCTCAAACGCAGAATACGCCAGTTGTGACTGGGCACGCATTGATGGCAGGCCCATGAGATTCCTTGTCATCACGGCGACATTTCCGCCGCGGGGCGGATCCAGCGTGCAGCGTGTGGCAAAGTTCTGCAAATACGCAAAACGTTTGGGCGCTGAGCCAGTCGTAATTACGGCGCGTTTCGATGGTGGGTTGCTCGACGAAACCTTGATGCGCGATCTGCCCAGAGATCTCGAGGTGCATCATGTGACACATTCCATGTTGGGGTCGACCAGCCTCCTTTCCAGAGTGAAGAGGCGTTTCGCACGCCGGTTCCTCCCCGACGAACATGGTGCCTGGGGCCGCGCGGCTTATCGCAAGGCGAGACATCTGGCGCAGACAGGGCATTTCGACGCTGTATTTGTCAGCTACGGTTCTCCATCCGCGTTGCGGGCCGGGATAGCCATCGGCAAGATGCTGGACATACCGGTTGTTACGGACATACGGGACTTCAAGCAAAAAGACGCCATCAACCGAAAAAAGATCCAGGGCTTCAGTATGGTCCGGCGACTTCTGATAGGCAGGCTCGAACGATCTCTGTTTCCAGACGTTTCAAAATTTTCGGTTGTCTCAAAATCATACGCTCAATCTCTTTCTTCATTTTACGACGTCCGTTCCGATAGGATAGAGGTCATCTACAACGGATATGATGCTGATGATTTTCGCCATCATGACGCGCCACATGAGATAAATCCAGGCGCGCCTGTATTGCGCTACGTGGGATTCGTGACGCATATACCGAGTTTTCGTAACTTGGTTGCGGCGCTTTCTAAGCTCAACGATGCGCGCCTTGTCGATCGGCAACCGCCGGTACGACTCGAAATCTACGGTGAAAACAGGGCCTCCAATTTACAAGAAGTCATAAACGCGTATCCCAACGCGGAGTTCTGCGCTGTTTATGGATACGTGCCCCATGACGAGGCGGTCAGAAAAATGTTATCGGCCACTGCGCTCATTCTCCTGCAGCACGGAGAAGCCGGGGTGCTCACGGGAAAGCTATTTGAGTATATCGGGGCCGCCCGACCGATACTGCTGCTCCACAATGACAATTACGAACTTAAGGCTTTGGTCGAGGAACATGAACTCGGGCCAGTCGCCGAACATGATCGGCCCGGGGAAATCAAGTCGGCAATCGAGAACATTTTGGCTGGAAAATATGTATCTGAAATAAGCGATAATGTTAATTTCCAAAGAGCGTTCCAAGCAGAGCAGTTCCTGAAAATTCTTAATGCCGCGGTGACCTCTAAGCAGGGAAAGATATGACAATACCAAATTTGTTCATCGTTGGCGCGCCAAAATGTGGAACTACTGCTTGGGTTAGATATTTATCAGATCATCCTGAAATCTATTTTTCTCCCGCGAAGGAGCCGCATTTTTTTTGTACTGACTTTCCAAACTATAGATGGGCAAAAACGCTCCCGGAATACGAAGCTCTTTTTGCGCAAGCGGACTGCGAGAAAGTTGTTGGAGAGGCGTCGGTCAACTATCTTTACTCAAAAGTTGCAGCGCAAAATATCAACGAATACAATCCTCAGGCGAAGATCCTCGTTTTCCTCCGCGATCACGGGGATTTTTTGCTCTCCTATCACAACCAGTTGCTCTACAACCGTGATGAAACCATCACGGATTTTAGAACCATCTGGTCCTCTGCACGTGACGGAAAAAATCGTCACATCCCAAAAACATGCCGGGAGCCGGCATTTCTCGACTATGCGGCGGTCGGACGATTTGCGGAGCAACTCGAGCGTTACATCGCGCTGTTCCCGTCCACGAATATTAAGATCGTACATTTTTCCGACTGGATAGAAAACCCCCGGCCCACCTACGTCTCCATTATCCAATTTCTCGGTCTTGAAGATGACGGACGGGACTGTTTTGAGCAGATCCATAGCGCCAAGCGTCATAAGAGTGCGGTATTTGCAAACCTGACACAGCGTCCCCCGAAATCCCTATTGCTGGCTTCTGCCGTTATTAAGCGTTTGCTGGGTCGTAAGCGCCTGGGGCTGGCGAAGGTTTTGCGATATTTGAACGCTGAGGCAGGATATGCGTCGCGACCCAATAATGTTTTGCGAGATGAAATTAGGTCCGCATTCGCCAAAGACCGTCTAAAGCTTCGTGAAATGACTGAGCGGCTGCAATAGTGCAAGGAGTGCTTGGATCTTTTTTGGTCTGTCTACACGGCGCTTTTGGTGTCGAATGCATATATTTTCTGAGCGTTTCTCGCCAGTAATTTCCAAACAATACCTGCGGCGAAATGGGCACCTGCAAGACCGTCTTTGTCATTTCGGCCGTGTTATTGGTAGGCGTCAAGATCCAAGGTCTGGCTTCACCACTTCTTTTGCTTATCAGCAAGAAAACCGTCCGCACTGTGATGAGACCGCAGGTCAGCACGCCTTGGGTGATTGGCATCGGTGACTGAGCCTGGCGGCACCGTGATCTCAAGCGATGGCTGGGCGTGAGTCGGAGTCCGCAGAGGCTTGGTTGAGGGTGCAGCTGTAGGGCTATTGGCAATTCGAATGGACAGGTAAAGTGAAAATCCTCCATGTCATCGACACGCTAGCGCGCGGCGGTGCCGAGCGGTTGTTGGTCATGCTGCTGCCGGAACTGGTGCGGCAGGGGCACGTGGTCACCGTAGCGGTGCGCTCTGCGCCCTATGATCTGCAGCCGGAGCTCGAAGCAGCGGGTGTGCCGGTCATTCGTCTTCCCAATCGGCACAAATGGAATTTGCTTGCCGGCGCGCGTGACATCGCCCGCGTGATGCCCGAGGCTGAGATCCTGCACGCGCATCTCTATTTCCCCGCCGTGAATACGGCGTTGGCGCGCTTGATGGGCGTGAGCCGGGCACGGACCTTCGTGACCTTCCACAACCTTGCCTATGCAGGCGCCAATCGGGACGGGTTGAAACTGCGGTTTCGCAAGGCGCTGGCGCGCTACGTCTATCGGCGCGGGATGATCGCCAAGCTTGCCGTGTCGCAGGCGGTTGCCGATCATTACCGGGAAGCCTTGTCCTTGGATCGCGTCGAGGTCGTCTACAATCCGATTGATCTCAAGGTAGTCGGCGCAGTTCAGGAAATGCCGCGTGATCCGGATGCGCCGCTGCACATCGTTCTGCCGGGGCGGCTTGTCACCGAGAAAGGGCATCGCGATCTCGTTGCCGCGTTGCGCGACCCGCGACTTGCGGAGCGGTCTTTCAAAATCACGTTCGCCGGACACGGCAGGCTGCAATCGGATCTGCAGGAGGCGGCTGGCGACCTGCCTTTCCCGGTGACGATTACCGGAAACCTGGAGCACGCGGCCTTCCTGAACGTGATGGCGACCGCGGACATCATCGTCATACCGTCGCTTTACGAAGGGTTCGGGTTGACGGCGCTCGAGGCCATGAGCCTGTCAAAGCCGGTCATCGCATCCACCGCCGGCGGTCTGCCCGAAGTCATGGGAAATACGGGCCGCCTGGTTCCGGTTGGCGATGTCGATGGACTCGCGCAGGCCATTCTGGAGTTGGCGGACGATCCCGGACTGCGCGAGACGATGGGAAAAACCGCCCGTGCCAGAGCCGAGGCGGAATTCGCTCTTCCGGCTATCGCCGCACAACTGATCAAGATATACGAGGCGGCGATCACCGGGTGAGAGCCGGTTGCATGCTTCCCGACACCGTCTGAGGCCTCATGACCCAAAGCGTTCTGTACATCTCCTACACTGGATTGATGGACCCATTGGGTCAAAGCCAAGTATTGCAATACGTTCTTGCCTTGGGGCGAAAAGGGCATCGCATGACGGTGCTGAGCTTCGAAAAACCTGATGCTCTGAATGACCGCACGCAGGTGGCGAAGATGCAGGCGCTTTGCCAGGCAGCCGGTGTCGATTGGCGACCGCGGGTGTGGCACAACAAACCGATCGGCATATTGGCGACGCTTTACGATCTGGTCGCCGGGCGCAGGCAGGCCATCCGTATCGCCCGCGAGGTTGACGCCGAGGTCGTGCATTGCCGAAGCTATATCGCGAGCCTGATGGGGCTGGCCGTCAAACGGGCCACGGGCGCGAGGTTCATCTTCGACATGCGTGGGTTCTGGCCCGATGAACGGGTCGATGGGGGGATCTGGTCGAAATCCAGCCTGACGTACCGCGTGTTCAAACGTGTGGAGCGCAGCTTGTTTCTGAACGCCGATCACATCGTCTCCCTGACAAAGGCCGGCATTCGTGAATACGAAGCCTTTGATTACATGCAGGGAGTGCCGCCAAAATCGACCGTGATCCCGACCTGCACCAACCTCGACGTGTTTCGGCCGCAGGACACCCCCCGCGAGGGCTTCACTCTGGGCTATGTCGGCTCTGTCGGAAGCTGGTACCTCTTTGATGAGGTCGCACAGGCCGTTGCGCGCGCCTTTGCGCTGCGTCCGGATGCCAAGTTTCTTGTGATCACTCAAGGAAGTCACGATCTTGTCCGAAAGGCTCTGGACCGGGCCGGGGCCGATCTGGATCGGGTCGAGGTGCGCAGCGCGGATTTTTCGGAAGTTGCCCATCAAATCGCCCGCATGGATGCGGGCGTCTTCTTTATTCGGCCCGCCTGGTCAAAGCGGGCGTCCTGTCCGACCCGCATGGGCGAGTTTCTGGCATGCGGCAAGCCGTGTCTCGCGAATGGCGGTGTCGGGGATGTCGCCGACGATCTTGACGAAACCGGAACCGGGATCGCGCTTCCGCCACTGGGAACCGAAAACGTCGACCTGACCGATCTCGACAAGGCTTTGGATACCCTGTTCGCGATGGCCGCGGATCCGGGTATGAAAGCGCGCTGCCGCTCTGCGGCCGAGGAACGGTTCTCTCTTGCAACCGGCGTTGCGGCCTATTCGGATATCTACAAAAAGCTCTCCGGGCGTCCGGCGTGACCCGTGTTCTGTTTCTGACGCGCTACCCGGTAGAAGGCGCCTCCAGCCGCTACCGCGTGTTTCAATACCTCAAGCATCTTGAGGCCCTTGGCGTGTCAGCAGAGGTGCAAAGCTTCATGGATACGCCCATGTATCGTCTTTCGCTCGCGCCTGGACGAACAGGTGCCAAGATATGGGCGACGATGCGCGCAACCGTTCGACGTCTGTGGGCGCTGCGCCACTGGCGGCAATACGATGCGTTATATCTGCAGCGCGAATTACTGCCCTTTGGGCCGCCCGTTATAGAGGCTGCACTCAAGAAGCAGGGCGCCGTGCTGTTCTTCGACTACGATGACGCGCTCTTCATCAAGAAGGCCTCGCGCTACAACAGGCTCGCGACGGCGCTCAGGTCACCAGACAAGACACGCGACCTCTTTCGCCTCGTGCATTGTGTGGTTGCCGGCAACAACTGGTTGCGCGATGCGGCGGTCGCCGCCGGCGCCGAGAGGGCAGAGACCCTTGAGGTCGCCGAAGA
>NZ_JBMPGU010000019.1:14341-61257 GCF_049323015.1 Thalassococcus sp. BH17M4-6 | reverse complement strand
GATCATGACCATGCCCGGCCTGCCCCGCACCCCCGCCTCCGAATCCATCCGCCTCAACGACGACGGCCTCATCGAGGGCCTGTTCTAGGGGGCATCGCCCGGCATTTTTGAACTGCAAAAGCGGCGAAAGCCCGTCCCTCAACGGGGCGGGCTTTTCCATGTCCGGGCGTCGCGCGGGGCGGCGCCAGAGCGGGATGCAGAAGGGTTGAAACGCGCGCGACTGTGCTTGAGCGGACCTTGGGCATTCTGGCGCGGCGGCTTGGCCTTGAGTCCGCGCCGGGTGCTTGGCTCGTAGTTCGCTCAGGACTGTTTCAGGCCCTTCGCTACTTGCTTTACACCTCGACGATTATCTTGCCGTAAAGGCCGCCCTTCTCGACCGCCTCGTGCGCGGCGATGATGTTGTCGAGCGTGAAGCGGTCCTGGATATTACCCTTGAGCCAGCCATCCGACAGGCCGTCGGTGATCTCTCCGATCGCCTGTTCGCGGAAATCGCAGGGCTGTTCCGAGCCCGAGATGAAATGCACCGTCAAGCCGTGGACCTGGAACATCAGCACCGGCACGCGGGGGAACATATCCTCGACCGAGCCGACGACGACCACGCGGCCATGCTTGCGGACGTATTTGGTGTAATCGGCGCAGTTGGCCCCGAAGTTGAGGTCAATCGCCGCGTCGAACCCGGCCTTGCCGCCCTCGGCGCGGAAGGCATCGAGATAGTCGGGGTCGGTGTAGCGCAGCGTATGATCGGCCCCGGCGGCAGTCGCGGCGGCGGCCTTGGCGTCGTCACTGACGCTGGCCAGCACGCGCGCGCCGCGGCGTTTGAGGAACTGGATGGCGAATTGGCCCACCATGCCGCCGCCGCCCTGCACCAGCACGGTCTGGTCGTGCACGTCCCCCAGCACCGACACCGACCGGTGACCGGTGAGGGCGGGCACGCCGAGGGCTGCGCAGATGTCCCGCTGGCCCTCGGGCAGGGTGTCGGGCACGGGCACGGTCTGGCTGGCGGGCAGGACCGAATATTCTGCCGCTGTGCCGAAGGGGCGTTTCCACTGGGCGTTCCAAAGCCACACCAGGTCACCGGCCTTCCGGTCTGTCACGCCTTGGCCCACCGCCTCGACATAGCCGTAGCCGTCGGAATGCGGGATGACGATGGGAAACATCTTGTTGCGCCCGGTTTCGCCCGCGCGCCGTTTCACATCGGCCGGGTTGATGCCGGAGTGGACGATCCGTACGCGCACCTCGCCCGGGCCAGGCAGGCGGGCGTCGAATTCATCCACGGCGAGGACGGCATTGGCCTGGCCGGTCTGCATGTAAAAGGCGGCGATCATCTTGAAACTCCAGCGTGTTGGGCACCCGGGGGGAGGACGGGCGGATGGTCAGGCACAGATCTCTTTGAACCGCATCAATTCGCGGAAAAGGTAGAGACCCTGGTGAGAGGTGTGGTGGTCGATATCGATGGTGGGTTTGCTGTGCAGTACCTTGGTGGCGTTGAGGCTGCGGGCCGCGGTTTCGAACAGGGCGGCGTCTTGGGTGATGACGCTGACAGCCAGCGCCGTGTGGCCCTGCCGTTCCTGCGAGGAGCGGTTGAAGAGCGCCACCGGATCCTCGTCGTCGCCGTAGGGCCGTACCGCGCAGACCGGATAGGGCATCTCCTCAAGCAGCAGCGCGTCGTCATCTCCGGCCTCGACCACCAGGATGTCGGTGTCGTAGAGGACCTTGGATCCGCCGATCTTCATGTCGGTCACGCGGCGGCCATCGCTGGCCAGCCGACCGATATCGGTCGCCGGATGTTCCGGCGCGCCACGAGTCAGGGCGTCGGCCTGTCGGGTCAGGTGGCCCAGAAAGGCGGGCATCATCGCCTGCGGCACAAAGACCTTCTTGGTGGAATAGCAGCGGTTGCCGCGATCCTCGGCCACGCCTTTCAGCACGATGCGCGCGGCGGTTTCGGGATCGGCATCGTCCAGCACCACCGCGCCCGACCGGCCAGACAGGAAGGCGATCTTCTTGTGGGTCATCGCCACCTCGGCGGAGCCGTAGATCGTCTGCAGGGTCGCATCGGCGCCATAGATCACCGATTGCGCGGTGTTGCCGATCAGCCGCGCGGTGAGCGTTGTGGCGTCCTCGGCGGCTGTGTCGATATAAAGCAGATCGGGGACTTGCAGGCCGTACTCCATCAGCCTGCGCAGAAAGAGCGTGGGGGCCAGCGGTTCGTATTTGCTGCCCTTGGCGATTGTGCGGGACCCGGACAGCAGCATGTGGCTGAGCGCGAGCGGCCCGAGGGCGCTGGCATCCCCGGCCAGCACCAGCGTCGTACTGAGCCCGCCACGCCAAAGGCCGGTATCGGTGCGGTAGCCGTCGGGTCCGGGCGTGCCGAGCCGGGCGACGAACGCCGGGATTTCGGCCAGCCAGGCGTTGAGGCGCGCCATCGACTCGCCCAGGTAGGACCGGGTGCAGCCGACGCGGGCGGAAATCAGGTCCATGTCGGCGTCGGTGATCCAGTCGGCATCGCGGCCCACCTGGGCCAGCACCTCGACCACGCGGGACAGGTCGTTGGCGGGGCGATTGCGGGCGGATTTCAGCGCCATCGCGATGTCGCGCGACGTGGCGGCGGGGATGGTCCAGCCGTCGAAGTCAAAGCTGTCGCGGACCGGCTGAACCCGGTTACCGATGATCGCGGCGATGTCGTGGCGCCCAGCCGCGACGGGGGGCATCATCTGGTTCATAGCGCCACCTCGGTCGAGGCGCAGCCGCGTTGCAGGCGCGCCATGTCTTCGAACCGTGCGATGTCGGTCAGCCGGGGCGTGGTCAGGCCGCAGGTGCAGGGGCCGGTGTGGACCGTCGCCTCGTCCCCCACGACGTAGCGCAGGTAGCGGCTGCCCGAACGCAGGGCGGTGGCCACGACCAGCCCGCGTGCGCCGTTTGCGACCGGTCGCCAGGTTTCGGGGTCCACGACTTCGGTATGCACGGGCCCGCCGGTCAGGTGCAGCCCGCCGTGCTGGCAGCGGACGGCGGCGATGCCGACCTCGGCCGCGCCGTACCATTCAACGATCTGGATGGGCGGTTTCCCGGCCATGTCGGTCGCCTCGTCCAGCTGTTCGCGCAGGTCGAAATCGCCCGAGGTCGCGGCCCCGGCGGTGATCACCGTGCGGATGGTCCGCCCGATGACGTTGTCGAAATCATGCTCCAGCAGGTCCGCGATCGACGCGCCCTTGGACACGACGCCGGGGCTGAAGGGCGGGGCGGCAAGGCAGGTGAAATCCCCCAGCGTGCTGAAACCGAGGCTGAGCTGGGTGATCACCTCTTCGGGGGTGACGGCGGTGTGGTGCCGGTTCAGCACCAGCGATCCGAGCAGCGGGAAGGCGTCGTTGATGAAACGCCCGGCGGAATGGGTCGAGGCGAAGCAGTTGAAGACCCGCGCAAACCCCGCCGGATCGGTGCCTGCCATCATTCGGGGCAGGGTATCGCGATAGGCGATCCAGTCGGACTGGGTGTACATCGACAGCTTGGGCGCATTGCCGGAACTGGAACTGGTCTGAGAGATGCGCACGATGCGGTCGGGTTCGGCGAAGCGGACGGCGCTGCCGTCGCGGATCGCGTCGGCCAGCGCATCGGCCAGGATCGCCTGCGGCCCGGCAGAGCTGACCTCGGCCGAGGTCAGAAGCGGCACGTCGGCAAAGCTGCCGATGCTGCTGGCCGAAGGCAGGCCCGCGCGGGTCATGCGTTCGCGGTGAAAGCTGCACAGGTCGTGGCAGTCGCGGGCATATTCCAGAAGCGCGTCCGGGTGCGAAGGGGTGCCTTGGGTCATGTCGTCGCTCTTTTCAGGAATGTGGAAAAGTTGAGGTCGCCGCCGGTGCCGGGAACGCCTGTGCCGGGCAGGCCCGCGCGGGTCTGGTGATCGCTGAGGTGCGGGCCGGAGTCCGCCGCCATACCGTCAAGCAGGCTGGGCACGCGCGCGGCGGGGTCGTCGGGAAAGTTCGGCGGCAGCAGAAGGGCCAGCGGGCGCAGCGGGCTTTGCGCATCCGCGTCGATGCGGGCCAGCCAGTCCTCGTAGGGAACACGCGCGACGGGCGGTCCTGCGGCGGTGAGGTGCTGCGCGAGATCCGCCATGCTCAGCGCCGACTCTCCGACCAGATGCAGTGCCGGAATGTCGGCCCCGCCCTGCAGCGCCGTACCGACAATGGCGCCGGCGACGTAGTCCACAGGCGCGATGGACAGACGGATGCCGATGTCGGGCAGCGCGCCGACGCGGATCGACCCGGTGATGAAATGCGTGAGGAAATCCGCGTGATTGCCGTGCCCGGTGCGGCTGTCCCAGCCGATCAGCCCGGGGCGGTAGATCGTGGTCTGCAACCCGTTCTCTGCGGCTTCTTGCAGCATCAGCTCTGCCGCCAGCTTGGTCTGGGCATAGCCCTGCGCCGCGCCGAATGCGGCGATCCGGGGCGGCGTGTCCTCGGTCACCTCGGCCCCGGCAAAGGCAGCGGGCGAGAACACCGCCACGGTCGAGACATGGTGCATTCGCATGCCGAGGCTGGCCAGATGCAGCAGGTGGCGCACCGACAGCACGTTGGCGCCGCGCGCCTGCATGTAGCGGTCGGTGAAATTCACCCGGGCGGCACAGTTGATGATCGTGTCGGCCTGGGCGATGCGCGGCAAGAGGCCGGGCGTGTCCTGCAGCGACCGGCTCAGGTCATGGGCCAGCACGCGCAGCCGCGACAGGTTGGCGATGGGCGCACCCGTGTCCTTCAGCGCCGCCAGAACCCGTGCTTCGGCCTCTGCATCGTCGCGGCCCCGGGTCAGGCAGGTGACGCGCGGGCCGCCGCTTTGCAGGAGTGCGGCCAGCACGTGCACGCCCAGGAACCCGGTGGCTCCGGTCAGCACCACGTGCTGCACGGGGGCGGCGGCGGGGGCGGGGGCATAGACGATGTCGCGCCCCAGGGCCGCATCCGCCGCGATCTTCGCATCGACCTCGGGCGCGCCCTGCTGCAGCATTTGCAGCGTCACGGCGCGTTTCTGTCCTGTTGAGATCAGTGTTTGCATCTGTCCAGTCCGTCCTGATTGCAGCGGTGGCCCGCCCTTAGCGAATGATCTTGCCGGTGGCGGTTTCGGCGATGGCGTCCACGAACTCGATGGCTCGCGGCACCTTGTTTTTCGACAGCTGCCCGCGCAGGTGCGCCAGCAGCCCGATCTGGTCGATCTCGACCCCCTGGGCGGGCACGACCTTGATGCGGATGGCCTCTCCGGTGGCGGGGTGGGGCATGCCGTAGGCCGCGCTTTTCACCACGCCGGGAAAGGCGTTGACCGCAATCTCGACTTCGGTCGGGACGACGTTTTCACCGTTCACGATCACGATGTCCTTGAGCCGCCCTGAGACGTAAAGCTGCCCGTCCTCGAAACTGCCCAGATCGCCGGTCAGGAAATAGTCGCCCGAGAAAGACTTGGCGGTGGTTTCGGGATCGTCGAGATAGCCGCGCATCATCGACGGCGCGCGCACTGCAATCTCGCCCTTGCCGCTGGCATCGGGCTTGACGATCTTGACGTCGACCATCGGCACCTTGGCGCCCGAAGATCCCGGCGGGGTCAGTGCGGTGCCCGGCTGGTCCATCGTGGCCAGAATGTATTCCGAACACCCGTAGCCGTTGCGCACCTCGATCTGCGGATGGCTGTCGACGATCTTGGTGATCGCGGCGACGTTGGCGGGTGCGCCGCCGGTGATGATCCGGCGCAGCGTGCTCAGATCGAAAGACCGGATGTCGCCCGCGGCCAGTGCCGACAGGACCGGCGGCGGCGCGTGCATCAGCATGATGCCGTTCTCTTCGAGCATCTGCAGCGTTTCGGGGTAGGAAAAGCTGGTCAGCACGGAGTGGCAGGCGGTCAGGCTGCCGGTCAGGATCACGGCGACCTGGCTCCAGACGTGGTAGATCTGGTTGACCGACAGCACCTTGTCGCCGGGCATCAGGCCAAAGCTGGCGGCGGTGTTGTCGGCGGCGGTCAGCAGGCTGCGTTGGGTGTGCACGATCCCCTTGGGCAGGCCCGTGGTGCCCGACGAGAACACGATCGAGGCGACGTCGTCGGGCCCCGGGGTGGTCCAGATCGTGTCGTCGCAGGACAGGGTGCGCAGGTTGGTGGCGGCGGTGCCGCAGTCGTCATCCGCAAAAAGCGGCACCAGCGGCAGGTCGCCGTGATAGGCGGCGCTGATCTTGTCCAGCCGGTCGGCGTTGAAGACATGCGCCTTGGCCCCGGCGCGGCCCAGCGTCTGGCGCAGCTGGTCGCCGTCCAGATCGCCGATGGCGACGGGCACGGCGCCCAGTTTCCAGATCGCCCAGAAGCTGGCCCAGGTCCAGCGCGAGGCGGTCATGCTGATCACGACCCGGTCGCCCGACCCCACGCCCGCCCGGCGCAGCCCGGCGGCGATGCCGTCGGAAATTCGCGCAAGCGCGCCGAAGCAGACCGGTCCGTCGGCGTCCTGAAGAATGATCCGGTTGGCGTGTTTCTGGATCGCGTATTTCAAGGCGTGTGGAATTGAGGGAAAGTAGGTCATATTCGGATTTTCCATATATTCGATATTCGGATGACGGCAGTATTTATACAGGCTGAAGCAAAGTCTGTTCGATGGCGTTCATGAGATCGCGGAATGTGTGGATCTGCAATTCATCGTCATATTGCAGCGGCGCGCCGATTTCCTTTTCGATGCCCAGCTGAATAAACATCATGTCGCTGGAATCGAGGCCGACATCATCGCGAAGGCGTGTATCATCGTCAATTTTATCAACAGGATAAGCGACCAGCTCTGCGATGCGGTCCTTGATCCAGTCGTCCGAGATTGTCGTGTTTCCCATATTCCTTGCCTCAATAGGTCCAGCGGATAGGAATTAATTAGGGCTGTTGCAAAGCACGTGTCAACGACAACCAGAGCGGGATTAAGGGGCGCGAAAAAATACCATATTGAGAATTATTCTGTGACAGTACGTCATATTCGGTGGGATATTGATATCGACCCGGCTATTCCTTTCGGGAGCGATTTGGTGCCAGTCTTGCCAGGGTCCGCCGAATTGCCGGATTCGCGGGCAGAATGAAAACTCAGGCCCCGGGCCGGGGTCTCTTCACGAATCGAAGATGCGGCTTGGGGGTCAGTCGCGGACGGCGGCGTGGGTCACGATCTGGCAGAAATTGTCGACCATGCGCCGGCCGAAATGGGTTCCAAAGCTTTCGGGATGAAACTGCACGCCAAAGATGGGCAGGCTGCGATGGCGCAGTGACATAAGCTCTGCCCCGTTGGCGGCGAAATCCGGATCGGGCAGGGTGTAGGATGTCGCGTCGATCACGTCGGGAATGCCCGCGTCGGTATCGGCCAGGATCGAATGATAGCGCATCACCTGCGCGCCTTGGGGGATGCCGTCCAGCACCGGATCGGCGGCGCGCAGGTCAAGGCGGCTGGTCTTGCCATGGACCGGCATGGCGGCCTGTTTCAGCCTGCCGCCGAAGACGTGAAAGATGCCCTGGAAGCCCAGGCAGACGCCCAGGATCGGCAGGCCGCGTCCGCCGTGGGTCAGGATCAGATCTGCGTTGCGCCCGAAATAGCGGGGGTCTTCGGCGCTGCCCGGCCCCGGCCCGATGATCGCGCCGTCGAAATCGCCGCGCGCGACCAGAGGCAGGAAATCGTCGTCGTTGCGCATCACCGTCAAGGTGCAGGCCGGGTTTTCCTCGAGCATGTGCACGAGATTGAAGGTGAAGGAATCGAAGTTGTCGATCAGCAGGATGCGGAACGGTTGATCGGTCATGGTCAGTCTGCCCCGAATGCGGCGAGGGTGGTGCGCATCGCCGCCAGCTTGCGCTGCACCTCCTGGTATTCATGCGCGGGGTCACTGTCGTAGACCACCCCGGCCGAGGTCTGGGCGAAACAGTCGTCGCCGTTGCAGAACAGGCTGCGGATCGGCATGCAGAAATCGCAATCGCCGTTGAACGCAAAGCGCCCGACAGCCCCGCCGTATGGGCCACGCGGCTGTGCCTCGTTTCTTTGGATGATCTTGACCGTCTCGATCTTGGGCGCGCCGGTCACGACGCCGCCGGGCAGGATGCAGCGCAGAACGTCAAAGGCGGTCTTGCCCCGCGCCTGCACCCCCACGACGTTCGACACGATGTGCTGCACATGGCTGAACTTGATCAGGTACATCAGATCCTCGACCACCACGGTGCCAGGCTGGCAGACCATGGAAATGTCGTTGCGGTGCAGGTCGACCAGCATGTTGTGTTCGGCGATTTCCTTGGGATCGGACAGCAGCTTCCGGGCCAGGATCACGTCCTCGGACGCGTCCTTGCCACGGTGGATCGTGCCCGCGGTGGGGGTGGTCAGGACGCGCCCGCTCTTGCTGCTGATCAGGATCTCGGGGCTGGCGCCAAAGAGCTCCTGCTGGCCGAATTGCAGGTAGTACATGTAGGGGCTCGGGTTCACCTCGCGCAGGTGGCGGTAGAGCGTGAACTTGTCGCCCGCCACGTCAAAGCGGGATTTCATCCCCACCTCGGCCTGGAAGGAATAGCCCTGAAAGATCTTCTGCTGGGTGTCGGCCACCTTTTGCAGAAAGCTGTCGCGGGTTTCGGAGTCGCCACGGTAACGGGTCGTGACCGCGCCGCCTGCGGTGCCGTCCATCTGCGCGATCATCGCGCGGACCTCGTCTGACCGGTCGGCACCGAAGGTGTAGTAGCTGAGCGATTGCGTGACGGTGTCGAGGATCAGACCGTCCAGGTACAGCCCCAGCCGGAAGGTTGCGAAATCGGGATGTTCGGCCAGATCGACGGCGGGTTCGAAATAGTTCATCGCCTCGTGGCTGAAAAATCCGATCAGCCCGCCCTGATGCGAGCGGCAGCCGCGATCCATGCGCAACTGCGCGATGTGGGTGTAAGGGTTTATGCCGTCGATCCGCAGTTCCGCCACCCTTTGGCCGGTCATCTGCGCGATCGTGTCGGGGCAGCCCGTAAGGGTCAGCGTATCGTCGCGCGCCAAAAGTTCGACCGCCGGAGCAAAGCCAAGAACGTGAAATCGGTCCTGATGGCGCGGATGCGACACGGATTCAAACAGATAGCACACCGCGTGGCTTTGCTTCACCCGCCAGAACAGCTCGAGCAGGTCGATGTCATGGCCCAGCACCATCTCTTGCGGGCTGTGGGGCATCCAGTCGAGTGTCATCGGCGGCGGGCTGGCTGGCGTCATCGGAAGTGTTCGCTTTTAGGTTGCGTGGCGCGGTGGTCGGGCAAAGCGGCCGGACTGTCAAGATCAGGCCTGTATCGGGCAGGCCCGGGGCGGCAAAAAGGCCCGGAGCAGCGCTGCCGCCGCTCCGGGCCCAGGGGGGCCTTGGGGGAGGAACCTAGGCCGTGGCAAAAAGCAGGCGCGCGCCCAATCCCATGAAACAGGCGGCAAAGCCGTAGCGCATGGCGCTGAGCGTGCCGGGCTGGTTCAGGATGCGCTGCCGCGCGAAGGACGCGCCCAGCCCGTAGACGATGAAAACCGCAAAGGTGATCAGGGTGAAGAAGACCCCCAGCAGCAGCATGTCGAGGGTGGGTGACAGGCTGTCCGGGCCGATAAACTGCGGCAGGAAGGCCAGAAAGAACATCGACAGCTTCGGATTCAGGATGTTGATCAGAACCCCCCGCATCACGATCGCGGTGAAACTGGCAGTGTCTTCGGTGCCGACCTCGAAACGGCTGCGGTCCTTCAACGTCTGCCAGGCCAGATAGACGAGGTAGCAGGCGCCCGCGTATTTCAGCAGGCTGAAAAGCGCGGGGCTGGTCTGAAGGACGGCCACAAGCCCCAGCACCGCCGCCGCAAGGTGCGGCAGGGTGCCCAGCGTTCCCCCCACCGCGGCGGCGAAGGCCGCCCTGCGCCCCCCCGAGATGGCACAGGCGAGGGTATAGACCACGCCCGTCCCGGGAGAGATGCAGACGATCAGCGCGGTAAGGAGGAACTCGGGGCTCATGACCGTTCCTTTCGCTCAGAGTTTCAGGGTGTCGATGACGAAATCAATGTCCTTGTCGCCGCGCCCGCTGAGGTTCAGCAGGATCGACTGGTCAGGGGACATCTTGGGCGCCTGACGGATGGCATAGGCCACCGCATGCGCGCTTTCGAGCGCCGGAATGATGCCTTCGCTGCGCGAGAGCGCCATGAAGGCGTCAAAGGTTTCCTGGTCGGTTGCGCTTTCGTAGCGGGCAAGGCCCATGTCCTTGAGGTGGCAGTGCTGCGGCCCGACGCCGGGGTAATCGAGGCCCGAGGCAATGGAATGGACCGGCGACGGCTCGCCGTCTTCTTCCTGAAGGTAGTAGCAGCGGAACCCGTGCATGACGCCGGGCTTGCCCAGGGTGAGCGTGGCGGCGTGTTCCTTGGTATCCAGACCCTTGCCCGCGGGTTCGATGCCCACAAGCTGCACCTCGGGCGCGTCCAGAAAGCCCGAGAAAAGGCCGATGGCATTCGACCCGCCGCCGACGCAGGCCGCCACTTCGGTCGGCAGGCCGCCGGTCATTTCGGTGAACTGCTGGCGTGCTTCCTTGCCGATGATCGACTGGAACGACTGCACCATACGGGGGTAGGGCGCGGGGCCGGTGACCGACCCGATGGCGAAGAAGGTGTTTTCGGGGTCCTTCATGTACGAGATGAAGGCGCTGTCGACCGCGTCCTTGAGCGTGGCCGTGCCCATCGACACCGGCACCAGATCGCAGCCCAGGATCTTCATCCGCGACACGTTGGGGTGTTCCTTGGCGATGTCCACGGTGCCCATGTGGATTTCGCATTCCATGTCCAAGAGCGCGCAGGCGGTGGCCAGGGCGACGCCGTGCTGTCCGGCACCGGTTTCCGCCAGCACGCGCTTCTTGCCCATGCGCTTGGCCAGCAGTACCTCACCGATGCAGTGGTTGATCTTGTGCGCGCCGGTGTGGTTCAGATCCTCACGCTTGAGGTAAATCTGCGCGCCGCCTTCGGGCGACAGGTTGCGGGCGTGGTAGACGGGGCTGGGGCGGCCGACGTAGTGCTTGCGCAGCATCATCAGCTCGGCCTGGAATTGCGGGTCGTCGACGCATTTGTCGAAAGCGTCCGAGATTTCGGCCAGCAGGGCGGCGATGCGCGGGTCTTCGATGGGCCCGCCCCATTCGCCGAAAAAGCCCTTTGCGTCGGGCGCGAGGACGGCAAGTTGACCGTCGGTGGTTTCAGCTCTGATGTTCATTTGGTGTCTCCCTTGAGTGCTTCAGGTGGTTTCAGAGTTTGGGTTTCGTGCGTCAGTTGTGCTGATCTGACCCGACCCTAGCGACTGGCGGGGTGACTTAGTGTTGAATTATTTGCTAATCGGTGATGTCGGAAAAATTCCGTCACCCAATGCCATCTTGGGGAAATCTTGCAGGAATATTGCCGGTGAAACGATGAATGCGGTGCCGAATTGTGGGTCCGCTAAGGCCTTAATTAGAATGTGAAAAAAGGAGTCTTTGGGTGTGGAAAATGGCTGACCGCCGCAGACACGCGCCTGCGGCCTGCGACGATCAAGATGCGCTGAATTATTCGCTTAGGCGGCGCGCGATCAGGAATCCGTTCCCGCCAAGCGTGATCTGTTCGTCCTGCACATCGGCGAAACGTGACAGGAGGGTGTCGCCGACATTCGCGGTGTCGATCACGGCCTCGGTCAGCCCCAGGTTGAAAAGGCAGAGGATCTCACCGCCGCGCACAAATCCCAAGACAGGCTCTGACATATCCAAAAACACCAGATCACCGGCGCGCAGCGCAGGCTGGTCCTGCCGCAGCCCGATCATCTGCTTGTAGAAGGTCAGCACGCTCTCCGCATCGCCCTGCGTGTCGACCGCGCGCGCGGCTTCGGGTGGCAGGACGGGCAGCCAGGTGTCGGCGGCCGAGGAGAAGCCGGCATTGGGGGCCTGCGCCTCCCACGGCATGGGGGTGCGGCAGCCGTCGCGGCCCGGGTTGTCCGGCCAGAAGGTCTTGCCCTCGGGGTCGACCAGCTGATCGTAGCTGAGTGCGCTTTGACCCAGGCCAAGCTCTTCGCCCTGGTAAAGGCAGATCGACCCGCGCAGCGACAGCAGCAGGGCGGCGGTCATCTTGGCGAAATCGTCCTGCGTCACCGCGTGATCGGACCAGCGGCTAACGTGGCGGGGCACGTCATGGCTGGAAAACGCCCAGTTCGGACAGCCCGCGTAGGCGTCGCGAAACATCGCCTCGATCTGCTTGCAAAAGAACGCGGCGCCATAGGGTTTGTGCATCAGTGCGGTGTGATAGGCCTGATGCAGCCGCCCGGGTGCCGTGTATTCCTGCAGCCGTTCAACCGGGTAGTGGCTTTCGCCGATCTCGCCAATCAGGGTGCGGGCCGGGTACGAATCCGTCAGTGCGCGCACACGCTCCATGAACGCCAGGTTTTCCGGCTGGTTCTTGGAATGCACCGGGTATTGCATTTCATAGGTCTTGTAATCCGGCTCGGTCTTGTCGCGGAAATCCGGCGGGTTGTCCCGCAGTCCGGCGTCATGGACATAATGATTGACCGCGTCCAGCCGGAACCCGTCGACCCCCTTGTCGAGCCAGAAGCGCAGCGTGTCGAGCGCCCAGTCCTGAACCTCGGGGTTGTGAAAGTTGAGATCCGGCTGCTCTTTGAGAAACTGGTGATAGTAATACTGGCGGCGGCGGACATCCCAGGTCCAGGCCGGGCCGCCAAAGATGGATTGCCAGTTGTTGGGTGGCGATCCTTCGGGCTTGGCATCGGCCCAAACGTACCAGTCCGCCTTGGAGTTCTGCCGCGACGACCGGCTTTCAAGGAAAAACGGATGCGTGTCCGACGAATGCGACAGCACCTGGTCGATGATCACCTTGAGGCCGAGCGCATGGGCGCGTGTCACCAGCGCCTCGAAATCCGCCATCGTGCCGAAACTCGGATCGACGCCGCGGTGGTCGGCCACGTCATACCCCATGTCCGCCATCGGCGAGGTGAAGAACGGCGAGACCCAGATCGCATCCACGCCCAGGCCCGCGACATGGTCGAGCCTGCGGATGATTCCCTTCAGGTCGCCATATCCGTTGCCAGTATCGTCCTGAAAACTGCGCGGGTAGATCTGGTAAGTGACTGAACCGTTCCACCAATTTTCATCTGCTGTCATGTCAGAACCTCCGTCTGGGGTATCGAAATTTCATTACCGAAACGTTTCGGATCACTAATTTCTTGACCTATCTTCCGCCGCAACGCAAGCCCCTCATCGAATTGGAGGTCTCGTCATGGCAACGCTCAAAGACATCTCGCGCGCCGTTGGCCTGTCGGTGACGCAGGTCAGCCGGGCCCTGAACGACCACAGCGATGTGAGCGAGACGACGAAGGAACGTGTGCGCGCCGCGGCGAAATCCCTGGGCTACAGCCCGAACCTGTCGGCGCGCAGGCTCAAGTCCGGGCAATCCGGGCTGGTGTCGATGATCGTGCCGCCGCGCTCGGAAACCGTGGAGCTTGAGCTCTTGATGGAAACCGTCATGGGGCTGTCGTCGGAATTTTCCAAGCGCGGATTGCAGTTCGTGCTGAATGTGCTTGCCGATGGCGAAGACCCGGCCGAGGCGCATGCGCGGATGATGGGGGGCCGGTCCGTCGATGGCATCGTGATCACCGACCCGCAGATCGACGACCCGCGCATCGCCCGGCTGCAAGCGATGGACGCGCCCTTCATCGTGCATGGTCGGGATCGTCTGGAGGCGGAGTATCCGTTTGTCGATATCGATCATCGCGGATTGGGCTTTGCCCTGGCCGAGGCACTGTTGGGCCGGGGCTGCCGATCGCTTGCCCTCGTCGACGGGCCGCAGGATCGGCCTTATGTCCGCTTGCGCCGCGAAGGTGTCGAGGCGGCGCTGGCGGAGCAGGGGCTGGTACTTAATCCGGCGCTCGTGCTGCCGGGGGTTATGACCGAACAGCGGGGCAGGGCCGCCGCGGAACGCCTGCAACACGCCGACGGGATCATCGCCGGGAACATGATGCTGGCCGCCGGGTTGCGGGCTGTTCTTGGCCCGGTTCCGATCGGCGCGCATGACGACGATATCCTGCGCTATGACGCCGAAACCGTCGGCGGGCCGTTGATCCGAACCCGCGCGCCGCTGTCCGACGCATGGTCGCCGCTGTGCGCCGGTTTGGCCGCGGCGATTCGCGCAGAACCGGTCACGCAAACCATTCTGAACGTAGACCTAATTTCCGACTGAGCGCAGCGTCATTGACAGATTTGCGCCTTTGAGGCAGGTTACACGGCAACCGAAACGTTTCGGATAGCTCTTTTTGTTCCTTGGGAGGATCGCATGACACGTCGCGCACAACTTCTTTCGGCCAGCACCGCACTGGCCCTGACACTTGCCCCTGCCGCATTTGCGCAGGACCTGATCCAGCCCATCGGCGAGGGGCCGTTCAACTGGGCCGCCTACGAGGCGTTCGCGGCCGACAACGACTTCTCCGGCGAGGTGCTCGAGGTGCGCGGCGCCTCCACCGGCGAGGACAAGACCAAGCTGGACAACCTGTTCGCCTATTTCGAGGCCGCCACCGGCGCCGAGGTGCGGCTGTCCGGATCGGACAATTTCGAGCAGGACATCATCATCGCCGCGCAATCGGGCACCCTGCCGGACATCGCCATGTTCGCGCAGCCGGGGCTTGCTGCCGAAATGGCGGGCGACGGGTTTCTCACGCCGCTGCCCGACAGCGACCGCGCCTGGTTCGAAGAGAATTTTGCCGCCGGATCGTCCTGGGCGGATCTTGTCACCTATGCCGGCGAAGACGGAGAGCAGCGTATCTACGGCACGATCTTCGGTGCCGATGTGAAATCGCTGGTCTGGTATTCGCCGATCGCATTCGATGAGATGGGGTATGACATCCCCGAAACGATGGAAGAGCTGAAAGAGCTGACCCAGCAGATCGTCGACGACGGCGGCACGCCCTGGTGCATCGGCCTGGGGGCCGGCGCGGCGACCGGCTGGCCCGCGACCGACTGGGTCGAGGAATTCGTCCTGCGCACGCAACCGGTCGAGGTCTACGACCAATGGGTCCGCCACGAGATCCCGTTCGACGATCCGCGCATCGTCGCGGCGTTCGAGGAATACGGCTGGTTCGCCCGCAACGACGATTTCGTCCGGGGCGATCCCTCGACCGTGGCCACGACGGATTTCCGCGACAGCCCGGCGGGTCTGTTCTCGATCCCGCCCGAATGCTACCTGCACCGGCAGGCATCCTTTGTGCCGAATTTCTTTCCCGAGGGCGTCGAGGTCGGCGCGGATGCCGATTTCTTCTACTTTCCCGCCTATGAGAGCGAGGATCTGGGCCAGCCCGTTCTGGGGTCGGGGGGTGTCATCTCCGCGCTCAATGACCGTCCCGTGGCGCGCGCCTTCATCGAGTTTCTGAAAACCCCGGTGGCCCACGAAATTCAGATCAGCCAGGGTCAGTTCCTGACGCCGCACCTTGGCGCGTCGGTCGACGCCTATGCCAACGAGACGCAGCGCCAGCAGGCGGACATCCTGACCTCGGCCACGACCTTCCGGTTCGACGGCTCTGACCTCATGCCGGGTGAAATCGGCACCTCGGCCTTCTGGGAGGCGATGGTGGACTACCAGACTGGCCTGTCCGCCCAGGACGCCGCCGCCGAGGTCGAGCGGCGCTGGTCCCAAATGCGGTAGCCAGGCAAGGGGCCGCGATCGGCACGGCGTGCGAATCCCGCATGCGCTGAGACGAGGGCCCACCTTGTGCCAAACGCTTCATGTCCCCGGCCTTGATTGGCCGGGGCATCGGTGTTTCGACTTTTCCACTCGTGGCGTTGCGGGCTGGGCGCGTGGCAGGCTAGAGCCGCTTCAAACGTGAATGCAGCTGCGACAGTTCTGTGTTCAGGGCATCGATGTCCTCCTGGGACTGCCCGGTCAGCGCAAAGTCGTAAATAATCTGCACTTCTTCGAAGGCTTTTCTGCGCAAGGCTTCTCCTTTTTCGGACAGGCTCACTTCGGTCACGCGGCGATCCGTGGGGCGGACGCGGGTGGTGGCGAGGCCATCCTTGACCATGCGCTGAACGACCTTGGTCGTGGTGTTGAGCTTTTGCGCAGAGTGCTGCGCGATCTCGGACACCGACAGATAGCCATCGTCATAAAGGCTCATCAGGGCGCGCCAGCTGGCGATGTCGATGCCAAGATGCTTGAGCCTGCGCTCCAGCGCGTTCTCATAGGCCGCGTTGATCTGGCTGACCCAATAGAAGGGCCAGTTTTCCTTGAAATCTCCCGCGTCGATGTTGGGCCGCACGTCTGTCCTCCTTCGTGATGTGCGGCGCATAGCTCTCATTTTTCCACCACTTTGTAACGTGAAAACAGACATGAAAATTGAAGTTTCCGAGGGAACTGGCAAGGTTTGGCGGGACGGCTCGGGGCTCACATCAGGTTGGGGATGAAGAGGACCAGCCCGGGAAAGGCCAGCACAAGGATCACCCGCAGGATGTCCACGAAGAGGAACGGAAACAGGCCCTTGAAGATCGTGTTCAGGCTGACATCCTTGACCACCGATTTCAGGACGAACGCGTTCAACCCGACCGGCGGCGTGATGTAGCTGAGTTCGGTCACGATCACGACATAGATCCCGAACCAGATCAGATCGTAGCCCAGTCCGGCGACGATGGGATAGAAAATCGGCACCGTCAGGGTGATCATGGACAGCCCTTCGAGCACGCAGCCCAAGGCGATGTAGATCAGCGTGATGACCATCAGCGCGGTCAGCGGATTGCCAAGGCCCGACACAAGCGTCTGGATCTCGCGGCTCATGCCCGAAAGGTTGACGTAATTGGCGAAAACCAGCGCGCCGAACAGGATCAGGAACATGCTCGCGGTGGTTTTCGCGGTGTCGTAAAGCGTGACCCAGAGATCGCGCAGGCTCAGCCGTCCTTGCAACAGGACAAGCAGAAAGGCACCGCCGGCCCCCATGCCCGCGCTTTCGGTCGGGGTGAATACACCGAGGTAGATGCCGCCCATCACGAAGACGAAGAGCCCCAGCGCTCCCAGCACGCCCTTCAGCGCGGCGAACCGCTGGGCGAGCGGTAGCCTGGTCTCGGTTTCGAGATCCAGATTGCCAAGGCTGACCGACAGCCGCACCGCGCCCACGTAAAAGAGAACGCCGATGATCCCGGGAACAAGACCGGCGAGGAAGAGCTTGCCGATGTCCTGCTGGGTCATGATCCCGTAGAACACCAGGATGACCGAGGGCGGGATCAGAATGCCCAGGGTTCCCCCCGCCGCGATGGCGCCGGTGGACAGGCCGTCAGGGTAGTTGTAGCGCCGCATCGACGGCATCGCGATCTTGGTCATCGTCGATGCGGTCGCGAGCGAGGAGCCGCAGACCGACGAGAAGCCGCCGCAGGCCACCACGGTCGCCATGGCCAGCCCGCCCTTGCGGTGACGCAACCATGCATTTGCGGCGGTGTAGAGGTCGTTGGCGATGCCCGACTGGACCACGAAATTGCCCATCATCAGGAAAAGCGGGAGGATCGAGAGGTTGTAGTGCCGGGCGTTGTCGAAAAATGTCTGCCCCAGCAAGGAGAGCGACGGTTCGATGCCGATGATCGCGGCCGTGCCCACGGTCCCGATCAGGGTCAGGGTCAGGCCGATCGGGACGCCCAAAAGCAGCATCGCGAACAAGACCGCCAGACCGATGTGCCATTCAGCCATGTCATGCCCTCCTGTGACGTGCCGCGACCGCCAGCGTGACGACCGCGGCGATGATGCAAAGCGCCGCAGAGGCATAGGCGACGGGGGCAAGCGGCAGTTTCAGGGTCGGCGTGGTGCCCGCATATCCTGCGATCTGGTCCCCGACGATCCATATCCGCCATCCGACAAGCGCCAGGACCGCAGCCGAGACAACGGCGATCAGCAGATCGAGAATTTTCGCACGCAGGCCTGAAAGGCGCGAGGTCACGATATCGACGGCGATATGGTCGGCGTCGATGCTTGCGGCGGGAAGGCCCATGAAGACGACCGCCGCCAGCAGCAGTTCGGTCAGCTCCGTCGCACCCGGCACCGGGGCGTTCATGATGTAGCGCCCCAGCACATCCGCGACGGTCAGACCCATCATGGCGATCAGACAGATCGCGCAGAGAACGCCGATGACGAGACGCAACGGGGAGGCACGTCCCCCCGTTGCGCCAATCTGAGCGATGCCCTTCATTGCGCGCTCAGCTTCTCGATCTCGGCAAGCAGCATGTCGTAGGCGGCCTGACCGTCGACACCCGCCTCGCTGGCCAGCGCCACGTTCGCTTCCACGACCGGCTGGACACGCTCTTTCAGGGCGGCGATCTCCTCGGCGGAAGCCTGGTAGGTCGTCAGGGTCGCGCTCAGGGCCTCATTCCCAGCGGCGTCGGCCTCGTTCCACATCTCGCCCGCGCGCCGCGCCAGGGCCTCGCCAAGAAGCGGCTCGATCAGCGCCTGATCCGCTTCGGGGATCTGGTTCCACTTGTTTTCATTCATCACCACCATGAAGGCGGTGTTATAGATGCCGCCTTCGGCCACGAAGGCCGTGGACAGAAGATCTCCGAGGCGGAAGAACTGGACCGATTCCGCGGGGAACATGATCCCGTCGACCACCTTCTGGCTGAGCAGCTCGTAGGATTTCGACGACGGCCCTTCGACCGGCACGGCGCCGAGGGATTGGGCCAGGTCATGGGCCACGACCGACCCGGTGCGCAGCTTCTGGCCGCTCAGATCGTCCAGGCTCGCGATCTGCTCGGTCGAGTAGATGCGGCCCGGACCGTGGGTGTGCACCGCCAGCACCTTCACCCCTTGATATTCGCCGGCGTCGGCCAGCATCGCGTCGTGGACGCGTTGGTAGGCAACGGATGTCGAAATCGCATCCTCGCCCAAAAACGGCATCTCGGCGAGCGCCGATGTCTTGAACCGGCCCGGGCTGTAGCCCTGGACGCTGTAGCCGATGTCGACAACGCCGTTCTTGACCAGATCGAAGGTCGCGGGCGGCGGCCCGAGCGGGGCAGGCAGGATATTGACCGTGATGCGGCCCTCCGTCGCGGTTTCGATATCGGCGACCAGCGGCTCGATGACGCCCGTCATGTAGGGGTGGGAGGGCGGCAGCCAGCTGTTGAGCGTCAGCGTGGTGTCCGAGATTGCGGCACCGGCCGACATAAGGGTCGCGGCGGCAGCGCCAAATACGGTGTAGGAGAAGAGTTTCATTGGTTTTCCCGGTTGGTTGGCACCCGTGGTCCGAGCCCATTGCAAGGCTGTTGCGCGAATGCGGTTGACGTTTGGTTCGATGCCGGATGTCCGGCGTCCCCTGCGCGGTTGACTGTCGTTTCCGCGTTCTGTGGGGGTTTATGCGGCACCGGCCTCCAGCTTGTGGAAGTCGCGGCTGAAGTAGACGAGGCCCCGGTCGAGGTTCTGCGCCAGATGCACGTCCTTGATTTCGCAGAACATCACGGAGTGGGAGCCTTGCTCCAGAACGGTACCTATCCGGCAGTCGAAGGCGACGTTGGCATCCCTCAGGACGGGCGACCCGGTGGCGCGGGTCAGCCAGTCGCCATGGGCAAAGCGGTCCACGCCTTCCACGTAGCGGGAAAAGACGTTGCAAAGCTCCTGGTGATAGGCCGTCAGCACGTTGACGCAAAGCACGCCGTTGCGCAGCAACTTGTCATGCACGAAGGACGTGCGGTTGACGCAGACCAGCAGGGTCGGCGGCGCATCGGTGACCGAACAGACCGCCGAGGCGACCAGCCCGTGCCTGCCCATGGCGCCATCTGTCGTGATCAGGTTCACGGCGGCGCCCATGCGGCTCATGCCTTCGCGAAACTCCATCTGGATTTTTGACGGTTCCATGTCTGATCTCCCTAGATATCCAGAACCAGCTTGCCCTTGCCGCGCGAACAGCAGGCGCAGAGCTGGTCCATGTCCTCGCGTTCCTCTTCGGTCAGGAACTGGTCGCGGTGGTCGATCTCGCCCTCCAGCACATCGGTGATGCAGGTGCCGCAGACGCCTTCCTCGCATTTGACCTCGATCTCGATGCCATGCTTGGCGAGGACCCGGACGATGGTGTCCTCGGGGCCGATCTCGACGGTGAGCCCGCTTTGCGCGCACTCGACCTCGAAACTGTCGCCCGAAGCATCCACATCCGCCGAGAAATATTCGCGGTGGACGTTCGGCGTGGCGTGACCCGCGGCCTCTGCATTGGTGATCACCCAGTCCATGAAGCCCTGCGGGCCGCAGACATAAAGATGGGTGTCCGCATCGGGCGCGGGCAGGTCACGCGCCAGATCCAGCCGTTGGTCTTCGTCCTGATCGTCGTGATGAAACACGACGCGATCGGCATAGGGGGCGGCGCGAAGCTGGTCCTTGAAGGCGGTCACGTCCTCGGACCGGGTGCAGTAGTGCAGCACGAAATCCTTGCCGAGGGCGTGCAGCCGTTCCGCCATGGCGATCATCGGCGTCACGCCGATGCCGCCGCCCAGCAGCACCGTCTTGGTGGCCGTTTCGTCCAGCGGAAAGTGGTTGCGCGGGCCTTCGATCTTGAACGTCGCGCCCTTCACAGCAGCCCGGTGGACCGCGTCCGACCCGCCGCGCGAATTGGGGTCCTTCAGCACGCCGATCTCCAGAAACCCGGTCTCGGCGGGGTTCGAGCAGAGCGAATATTGCCGCCACAGGTCCACATCCGGCAGGTAGACGTCCAGATGCGCGCCGGCCTCGAACCGGGCGGGAGCCTCCCCGCTTTCTGGCACCAGCCGGATGCGGGCGATATTGCCACGATCGTCGGTGCGGTCGATCACCTTGTAGATTTGAGATGCGGTCATGATTTCCCCCTCATCGCATGAACAGGCCGCCGTTGACGTCCCAGCACGCGCCGGTGACGAAGGCGGCGCGCGGGGCGCACAGCATGGCGACCATCTCGGCCACGAAAGCCGGATCGCCGAGGCGGCCCGCCGGGATGTTGGCCAGCGCCGCGTCGAGTTTGTCGCCCAGGACGGCGTGCACCATCGGCGTGTCCATCGGACCGGGCGCGATGGCGTTGCAGGTGACGCCGAACGGGGCGAGGTCGCGGGCGAAGATCTTGGTCAGGGTCAGGACCGCGCCCTTCGAGGCCGCGTAGTGCGCCCCCGTCGCCGTGCCGCCGTTCTGACCGGCGAGCGAGGCGAGGTTCACGATACGCCCGTAACCACGGTCCTTCATGTGCCGCCCGAAGATCTGGCACCCGGCAAAGGTTCCGCCCGCATTCACGGCCATGATCTCGTTGAAGCGCGCAGGGTCGATCTCCAGCACCGGCTGCGCCTCGGTCCGCGCGGCGTTGTTGACCAGCACCTCGACCGACCCGTAGCGCGCGATGCATTCGTCCAGCACGCCCTGCCAGTTCTGGGGATCAGCAACGTCGAGCGTCGCGGTCATGCTGGTCTCGCCCGCGAGGTCGAGTTCGGAGGCCAGCGCGGCGGCCTCCTTGCCCGGATCGACATCGGTGACGATGACCCGGAACCCCTCGGCGTGCAGCGCCCGGCAGACGGCGGCGCCGAAGCCGCGCGCCCCGCCGGTCACGACCGCCGTCTGAACCTGTTCGGGCAACGGCACGGCCATCAGAACAGGTAGCTGAACGAATTCAGCATCCCGTCTGAGTTCAGCAGCCTGACGACCTTTTGTTGCAGCCTGAAGCCGTCATCGGTTCGGGTCAGCGTGTAAAACGCATTGCCCGCCCAGACGCGCTGACGCCCGAACTTGTCCTCGACGAGATGCTCCGCCGCGCGGACCTTGATCGTATCGCCTTCGGCGCTGTCGATGACGATCCGGCTTATGGTGCGGACCGTGACCGCGGGCGGAGCCGAAGAGATCGAGAAACCGCGCTCGAACCGGTCGATGCGCATCCGGCGCATCTTGTCGTTGTCATGGCACAGATTCAGCTGGTTGGCGTAGTCGTCGCCTTCCTCGATGGGCATGATGTAAAGCCCTTCGGGATTCCACAGATCAAGCCACGCCTGATACTCGGTGCGATCCAGCAGGTCGGCCTCGTGCCAGAGGAACTCCGTCACGTCGGCCAGCAGGGTCTTGGTGTCGATATCGGTCATCTTATTCATCGCTCATCATCCGCTTCCACATGGCGTAGGCCGCCCGCATGCCGGTTTCCGCGCTGACATGACCCCGGGGACCGGCGGTGCCGGGTTCCTCATCGACAAGGCCACGGTTCACGAGGATCTTCAGGTCTTCGCCGCCACGGGTGCCGCGCTGCACGCGCTCCCACACCTCGGCATCGTCCGGAGAGCCAAAGCCCATCGGACCCTGGAAGTGTTCGTGCAGGCGCAGGCGGGCCTGATTGGCGACCTGCGGCCCCCCGTCCATACCAAGCGCGATGTGGCGGATGTTGGTCTGGTCCACCGCCACCGGCGTCAGCACGCGGAAGAACGACAGCGACAGCGAGACGTTGGGAAAGAGGTTCATGTTGAAGCCCGGACCGCCGACGGCCAGAACGATCTTCTTCACCTGCTCCTCGTCAAAGCCTTCCTTGCGGATCTCTTCGGCCAACTCCTCGAACCGCGGCTCGATGGGGTCGCCCAGGCGTTCGTCCAGATCGGCGCGGTCGGGCATCATCATCATGATCGAATGCCCGTTGCCCAGATCCTCGACCCAGCCTTCGTTCTTGTCCATGAAGGCAAAGAGGTCTTCGGTCTTTTCGTCCAGCGTCTGCATGAACGACTTGTGGACCACCGGGAAATGATAGGCGTCGGTGGTATTCTCGAGCTGCACCTTCCAGTTCATCGGCACCGTGAACTGATGCTCGCCCAGAACCTTGACCGGGAAACCGCCGCCCTGCTTGTTGAAGAGGTGGATGTATTTGCAGACCTGCGGGCCGAGGAAGTCCTCGAGCGGCTCGATGTCGTCGTTGAAGGTCGCAAAGACCATGCCGCCATAGGCTTCGGTGCGCAGTTTCAGCAGGCCGTGCTGCGATTTGTCGAAATCGTCGCCGTATTGTTCGGGGTAGGGAACCGCCCGGAGCGAGCCGTCAAGGCCATAACCCCAGCCGTGATAGGGGCATTGAAAGGACGAGGTCTTGCCCTTCTTCACCTCGCAGACCGTCGCGGCCCGGTGGCGGCAGCGGTTGACCATGCAGTGGATCTTGCCCTTGCGGTCGCGCACGACGATGACCGGGTCAAGGCCGACGGTCGAGAGCTTGAACGATCCCTTGTCGGGGAATTCGCTTTCATGGGCGACAAAGACCCAGGTTCGCTTGAAGACCTTTTCCATCTCTTCCTTGAAGAGATCCGGGTCTTCGTACATCGCGGTCGCAACTTCGGCGTCATCGCTGTAGAGCGCGTCGAGATCGCTGAATTTCGGCGTATCGAGGGACATGGTTTCAGCTCCGGTGTTGTTGCGGGATTTCAAGGGCGCGGCCCATCCGGGCCTCGACCGTCATGTATTTCCAAAGCCGGTCGTTCCCGTCGCCGACGACGATGGTGCGCAGCAGGTTGCAGGCCGCCTGAACGGCCTCGCGGTCCGGGAAATCGGCCAGAAAGTACCAGGTGAATGGAAAGCCCTGGGACGCGCCGACCATGGTCTGGTCGTCGTCGAAGGTGCCGACGATCTCGACGCCCTCCATCTGGTCGATGCCCATCATCAGTTCCTGGGTCGCGGTCCAGACCGGACCGATCTGGTCGAAGGGCAGGTCGAAAAAGGTCTGGTGATTGTTGAAGCACAGCAATGTGCGCAGCGGCATTTTGTCAGCCATCGTCCAACTCCTTATGGGTATCCGGGCATGGTGGGTTCGTCGAAGAAGGCGGCCCCCGCGCCGGTCCAGGTGCCTTCGGACAGGAAGGCGTGCTGCGCGACACCGGCCGCATCGAGCATGTGACGCAGCAGCGGATGCCCTTCCTCGATCACGGTCGAGCCGCCAAGGGCGAAGGCCATGCGCGCGGCCTCGGCGCCATCCTTGGCCGCTTTGGACGCCACCAGCCGCAGGCGGACATGCATATCGCGCGAGACGCTCTCGTTATGTTCGAGCTCGGCGTAGCCTTCCTCGAGCGTGTCGTAGAAAAGCGCCTGCGCGCCGAGGTAAAGACCCTTGGCCTTTGCGAATTCGGTTTGCAGGTAGGGGCGGGCGCCCGGCTTGGGCGCGCCGGTCACGGACTTGCGCGACCCGGAGGCATGCAGGTGATCCAGCGCGGCGCCGGCGGCGCCCAGGGCGACCACCGCCAGGACCTGCGAGGCCAGCGCCATCGACGGATAGCGGAAGACCCGGTCGTCCATCGTGGGTTTCGAGCCACGCACGAAGGTCCAGTCCCGTGGAACGACGACCTTGTCGGCCCGGATGTCGTGCGATCCGGTGGCGCGCAGCCCCGTGGTATTCCAGGTATCGACGATCTCGACCTTGCTCTTGGGCATGACCGCGATCAGCGGCAGCGTGGTGCTTTGGTCCTCGACCTTGATGCCCGCGCCCGCCAGATCGGCGCCAACGATGCCCGAGCACCAGGGCCACTGGCCCGTGACCTCGTAGCCGCCATCCACCGTTTTCGCCGCCTGCGGCGGAAACATGCCCCCGGCAAAGACCGTGTCGGGGTTGTTGCCGTAGATTGCGGCATAGGTGTCGGGCGGCAGCGTGCTGAGATAGGTGGCCGAGACGCCAAAGCTCGCGACCCAGCCCGCAGAGGCGTCGGCGGCAGCGATATCCTCGATGAGGCGGCAGAACGCGGCCGGGCTTTTGGCGTCGCCGCCAAAGCGTTCGGGAACAAAGGCGCGGTATACGCCCAGCGTCTTGAACTGATCCACGACATCCTGCGGGATGTGGCGGCGTTTCTGAAACTCCGGTGCGCGGTCCCTGATCTCGGCGAGTATCTGGGCCTTGGTGTCCGGGGCCTCGGCCGGCGCGGCTTGGGCGGTCATGCCGTTTCCTCCTTCTTGAATGCGGTGAGTGTCGAGGTCAGCCATTCGGCCACCTCGCAAAGTTCGGCGTCTTCATTCTTGCGCCCGATGATCTGGATACCGGCGGGCAGGTTCTGCGGTCCGACCGGGATCGGCAGAACGATCGCGGGGTGGCCGCTCAGGTTGAACGGGCGCAGGAACCGTGTGAGCGGCAGGACGGTGGCGGGATCCTGCGCCTCGGCCAGGGTCGGCGGCACGACCGGCAAGGCCGGGGTCATCAGAACGTCGAACCGCTCCAGCGCGGCGTCGACCTGCGCCGTGAAGTCCCGGCGCACGCGTTCTGCGTCCGCGAGCTGATCGGGGGTGATGGTCCGGGCGTTTTCCAGCCGCGTCCGGACATCGGCGCCCAGTTTTTCGGGTGTTTCCATGTAAGGCGCGTAGGCTTTCGCCGCCTCGTGGCCAATCACCGTCATGCCTGCCTCGAAAGCGGCCTGCATCAGTGGCAATTCGATGTAAGAGGCCGCGCCCAGCCCCTCCATGACGGCGTAGATCAGCGGATCGCCGACCGCCTTGTCCAGCGCGCACTTGATACGGGCGACGCGCGGGGCGCGGGTCATAGGAGTGCGCGCAAAGCTGGGGTCCAGCGCCTGCATCCCCAGGGTCAGATTCCCAGCCGTGCGGGCGATCACGCCAACGCAATCGAGCGAGGATTCGGCCGGGTGGCAGCCTTTGCGGCTGATGCGTCCAAAGGTCGGTTTGATCCCGAACACCCCGCAGCAGATCGCGGGCTGGCGAACCGATCCGCCGGTGTCGGTGCCGATGGCGAAATCACAAAGGCCTGCGGCGACGGCAACGGCGGAACCCGAAGACGAGCCGCCGGGGATGCGGTCGGGCCAGCGCGGATTGACCGGCGTGCCGAAGCTTTCGTTAAGGCCCGTCATGCCATAGGCCAGTTCGTGCATGTTGGCCTTGCCGATCACATGGCAGCCGGCCGACAGAAGGTTTTCCACCACGTCCGCATGGCGCGGCGCCGGGGCGGCCTCCCGCAGGGCGGCAGAACCGCAGGCGGTCACCTCACCGGCGACGTCGATGCAATCCTTGACAACAACCGTCGGGCCGTCGCCGCCCAAGTCCAGCGTCTTGATGATTGCGGTGTGATCCGTCTGCGTCACGATCTGGCCCTCTTCAGCTTGATCTGGTCGCGGTGATACGTGAATATTACTGTAATATCCCGTTTACACAATCCTAATCACGCGAATATTCACGTAAAGGTATCATGCGATACGGTGAGAAGCGTCCGCGGAGCCGGGTAGGATGCGGGGCGGCGCACCGCGCCACATGCATCACAAGGAAAGGAAGAACATGACAAAGGCGCTTGTAGCTGCGCTCGAAAAACGGGTGGCGATCCTGGAGGCAGAGGCCGATGTGCGCCGCCTTCAGGCGCGGTATATGTTCCTGTGCGATACGCCGAACCCGGAATACGGATGTGCGTCCGACGCAGAGCGAATCGACCGGATCATGGAGCTGTTCGCGCCCGAGGCCGTCTGGGAAGGTGTGGGCGAATACTATGACGGCCAGTTCGGCAAGGCCGAGGGCTGGGACGCCGTGAAGGCGCATTTCCAGAACTTCTGGGGCGGAAAGACCGACCCCGCGCTGATCCTGAACTGTCACTACCTCACCTCCGAGCAGATCCGGGTCGCCGATGACGCGATGACCGCAGAGGGCAATTGGGTGCATATGCAGCCTTGGCTCTTTTCGGACGGGAAGGCGCTGCTGCGGTCGTCGCGCCTGTTCAACAGGTTCCGCAAATGCGAGGACGGTGTCTGGCGATTCACCCAGAACCGGACCGAAAACGTCTTTGTCGCGCCTCTGCCCGCGACATGGGCGTCTGATTACCCCGCAACGTCCGTGCTGATGAAAGACTGAGCGGGCGCAGGGGGCGGCGTGTGACGCCGCCCCGCCTTACCAAAGCACCATCCGGGGCAGCAGGAATGCCAAGACCAGGATGCCTGCCTGGATCGCGATGAACGGCAGCACGGCACGGTAGATCGTACCGATTTCGACATTCTCCACCGAGTTGCTGAGATAGAAGAGCGCCATGCCCACCGGCGGCGTCAGGAACGACGTCTGCAGGCAGATCGCCATCAGGATCGCGGCCCAGGCCGGTTCGTGCCCCAGCGACAGCAGAACCGGAAAGACCAGGGGGGCGACGATCAGGATGATCTCCATCCAGTCGAGGAAGAAGCCCATCAGGAAGACCACGAAGAGGATGAAGATGAGTGTTCCGTCCGCCGAAAGGGGCAGGGCAAAGAGCGCGCCTTCGATCAGCTCGTCCCCGCCATAGCCGCGCAGCACCACCGAAAAGCACGAGGCGCCGAAGATCAGGCCGAAGAGGAACGCGGTGGTCAGCGCCGTCTCGTCGCAGACCTCCCGAAACGTGGCCCAGCTCAGCCGGCCCGAGGACAGCGCGAGCAGGGTTGCCCCCGCCGCGCCGATGCCGGACGCCTCGGTCGGGGTGGCGATGCCGAAGACGATGGAGCCCAGAACCGCGACGATCAGCAGAAGCGGCCCGATCAGCGTGCTGGTCAGTTCCCTGACCAGGGCGACCAGGGGCTGTTTCTTGGGCCGCGCCAGCGCCGGGGCCGCTTCGGAATTGAAGACGGCATAGACGATCACGTAAATCACGTAGGCCGTGGCCAGCAGGAAACCGGGCAGCACCGCACCGCGAAAGAGATCCCCCACAGGGATCTGCAACTGGTCGCCCATGACGATCAGCATGATCGACGGCGGAATGAGAATGCCCAGGCAGCCGGTCGCGCCGACCACGCCCAGACCGATGGTATCCCGGTATCCCGCCGCGCGCATCGCGGGCATCGCGATGGTGGCGAGCAGGACCACCGACGCGCCGATGATGCCGGTCGAGGCGGCAAGGATCACGCCAATCGCGACGACGGCCACGGCCATCCCGCCGGGCACCGGCCGCAAGAGCCGGTGCATCTGCGTCAAAAGCCGCTCCGCCGCGCCGGATTTGTCGAGCATCAGCCCCATGAAGATGAACATCGACATCGGGATCAGCGAATAGGAGGACAGCGCATCGAAGATCCGGTTGGCGACGAAATTCACCATCCGGAGCGAGGCCATATCGGCATCGACCACGGCGAAGCTGTCAAGCAGTGTGCCAAGGGCGGCAAAGGCCACCGCGACGCCGCCAAGAACGAAGGCAACGGGATATCCCGTGAACATCACCGCGATGAAGCAACTCGCCAGAAGGAAGATAAAAACCGCGTCCATGATCAGGGTGTCCTCGCGCTTGGCGCGGGCCGGATCACGATGCGGATCGACGCGAGCAGGATCGAGAGCGCCTGAAGCCCGAGCAGGGTCAGGCCGGCGGCCATGACGAATTTGATGATGTAACGCGCGGGCAGGCCAGAGGGCATCGGAGAGCCTTCCTTCAGCGCCCAGCTATAGCCGAAGATCGTCCAGGCGCTGCGCCCGACGAACCACAGGAACGGCAGGAGCAGGAAAATCACGCCGAGCATTTCCACCACGGCGCGCGCCCGGGGCGACATGCGGTTGTGAAGGACATCGACGCGGACGTGCCGGTCCTTCTGATAGGCCCAGGCAAGGCACGACATGACGACAATTGCGTTGAGGTGCCACTGCAGCTCTTCAAGCTCGATCGAGCCGATGGCGAAGGCATAGCGCAGCGTCACGTTGAGAAGGATCGTGAGCATCAGCAGCGGCAGGAACAGTGCGCCCAATGTGCCCACGGTTTGAACGACGCGGTTTATGATCGTTTCGATGGCTTGCATGATAAAACGCGGTGCCCGCGCACAGGGAGGGATTGCGCGGGCACCTGCTCACTCAGTCTGCGGAGCCGACGGAGCGAAAGGCTTCGAGCGAATCCCACACCCGTTTGAAATCGGCATCCTCAGCGGCCTGCTCGGCGATGACCTCGTCAAAGTTCGCCTCAAGCGCGGTCAGCACCTCGGGCGAGAAACTGAGGAATTCGACGCCCGCCTCCTCGAAGCTTTTCAGGGCTTCGGCGTTCATCGACACGGTGGACATGATTGACGTCAGGTTGACAGAGCGGCAGGTGGATTCGATCAGCGCCTTGCTTTCGTCGCTCAGACTGTCCCACTTCGCCATATTGACGATCAACTCGTTCATCGCGGCAGGCTGATGCCAGCCTTCGGGGTAGTAGTACTTGCCGACCTTCTCCAGCCCCAGCAACGTGTCGATGGCGGGCATCGACAGTTCGGTGCCGTCGATGATCCCCTTTTCGAGCGAGGGATAGATGTCGCCAGTCGGCAGCAGGACGACCGACGCGCCAGCCCGGGCGATGGCCTCTCCGGCGAGGCCGGCGAAGCGCAGTTTCTTGCCCTGCAAATCCTCGACCGAGTTGATCTCGAAATTGTACCAGCCGCCGGATTCCGAGGTCATCAATCCGCAGGGGATCGTCTTGACACCCTGCGCGGCGTAGATCTCTTCCCAGATTTCGCGACCGCCGCCATCGTAGATCCAGGCCGCGTGTTCGACAGGGTCGGGCCCGAACGGAATGCCGCCGAAAAGCTGCACCGCGGGAAAACGTCCGGCCACGTAAAGCGGCGATGTGATCCCGGCATCCAGGGATCCCTGCTGCACCGCGTCGAAGATCTGCAACGACGGCACGAGCTTTCCGGCGCTGTAGACGGTGACGTCCATGTTGCCACCGGAGGCGGCGTTGAGGCTCTCGCCGAGATAGGCGGCATTGGCGCCGCTTGCGGGCATGTTCAGGGGCCAGGCGCTTTGAATGTCCAGCGTGTCCTTCGCCTGCGCCGCGTCGCCGATGACAGACGTCATCAAGAGCGTGACAGCGGTACAGGTGGCTTTGAGATCATAGGGCATGTTCGGTCCTCGTTTGGGGCTGGCTACAGGGCCAGTTGCATTGGCAGGGGCGGACCGCTGCCATCGGATTGGCACATGCAACGCGATTGACCGGCTCTGCCTCAATGCGCAGCGCGGTATTGTCCGATACTTTTGGAAGTGCGGATCCTCCGAGGCCGAGAACGGCGAAGGGAAACAGGGTATCAGCCAAGACCCCGATCATCATCGACAGGGTTTGCCGGTGACTGCATGGTCCGGGCCAACAAGGCGTGAAGGTGAGGAGCGGCAGCGTGTCGAAAATTGAAACCATCGAGGCCGTGATCCTGGATATCCCGACAATTCGCGGGCATGTGCTGTCGATGGCGACCATGCGTACGCAGTCGGCTGTCGTGGTGCGCCTGCGCTTTTCGGACGGGTCCGAAGGGCTGGGGGAAGGGACGACAATAGGCGGTATCTCCTATTGCCCCGAAAGCCCCGAAAGCATCGTTTCGGTGATCGAAAGCTATATTGCGCCCGCGCTGATCGGGCGGGACGGGGACCGTTTGAACGAAGCGGTCCAACTCATGGCCAAGTCGGTCAAGGGCAATTTCATCGCCAAATCGGCTGTCGAAATCGCGCTTTGGGACGGTTTGGGAAAACGGCTGGGCGTGCCGGTCTCAAAGCTGTTCGGCGGTGCGGTGCGAAGTCGCCTGCCGGCGGCCTGGACATTGGCGTCGGGCAATTCCGACACGGACATCGCCGAAGCCCAGGAGATGATCGCGGCGGGCCGTCACAACATCTTCAAGCTGAAGATCGGCAAGCGCGCCGTGCGGGATGACGTGGCCCATGTCGCGCGGATCAAGGCGGCTCTCGGCGATACGGCAAGCGTGCGGGTCGACGTCAATCAGGCCTGGAGCTTGCAAGAGGCCCGTTGGGGTCTGAAAGGTCTTCAGGAGGTGGGCTGCGAACTTGTCGAGCAGCCCGTGGCGGCCCGCGATGTTCAGGGCATGACCGAACTGACCGCCGGGTACGAGATCGCCGTGATGGCCGACGAGGTGCTGAACGGCCCGGAAGAGGCTTTGCAGGTTGCTGCGACGCGATCGGCGGATGTTCTGTCCGTGAAGGTGGCCCAATCGGGCGGCCTCAAGAGGGCATCGGAGGTTATCTCGATTGGTGAGGCCGCTGGCCTGGGCCTTTACGGGGGCACGATGCTGGAAACCGGTCTTGGCACGGCCGCGGCGTTGCAGCTTTTTTCCACGGTTCAGGACCTGACCTGGGGCACCGAGCTGTTCGGGCCGCTATTGCTGGTGGAAGACATTCTGGCCGAGCCGCTTGTCTACAAGGATTTTCACGTCGAGATTCCGCAGGCCGCCGGCATTGGCGTGTCCCTGGATCCGGACAAGATCGAAAAGTTTCGCCGCAACGGGTCCAAGGTCATCCGTGCGACCGGTGCGGGCTGACGCTAGCGTATCTTGCGCGACACGGACTGGGCTATGCGAATGAAGTTCTGGATATGCAGTCCCTGTTCATCCAGCCGGTAGTTGACCGACAGGGCGGTGTGGCCAAGTGCAGGCTCGATCTGGTGAAAGCGCAATCCGTTGCGCTGTGATGTTCCGACCGATTTCGGCACGATACAAATCCCCTCGCCAATGGCCACCAGGCTGAGCGCCGTCTGCAAGTCCATCGTCCAGATCCGGCGCGCGGTATCTATGCCCTGCTGTGCGCAGAAATCGAGCACGACATCCGCGTAACTCGGCCGCGGAAACTCCGGGTAAAGGATCAGATTGGTGTCGCCCAGTGTCGACAGATCCAGCGTGTTCCCGGCGCCGGGGGACACATGATCCGGTACCGCCGCGATCAGCGGTTCCTCGATCAGCGGCCGTGTCACGAATTCGCTGTCTTTCAGGGCCGGACGGGCAAAGGCGATATCGAGCTCGCGCGAAACGAGGGCCCGGTGCAGTCCCGCGTTGTTCATGGGGATCAGGCTCAGATTGACATCCGGGTAGTTCGCGCGGAACGACTTGATGATATTCGGCAGGATACCGTAGGTCGCAGAGCCGACAAAGCCGATCCGCAACCGCCCTTCGGCCCCCTGGCCGAGGCGCCGCACCTCAAGCTGCGTGTCGGCGAGTTGGGCCAGGATGGACTTGCTGCGCAGCATCAGCCGTTCCCCCGCCTGCGTCAGCGTGATGGCACTGCGACCGCGGTTGAACAGGATCACGCTCAGTTCGGTTTCCAGCTGTTTTATCTGGCGGCTGAGCGGCGGCTGCGCGATGTCCAGCCGTTCCGCCGCCCGGCCGAAATGCAGCTCTTCGGCGACGGCAAGGAAATAGGTCAGTTGTTTGATGCTCAGCATATTCAGCCCCCCAGATACTGATAGGCGAGGTCGCCCAACAACAAAAGCCTCCGGCACGGGGCCGGAGGCTTTCAGCGGGCGGTAAGCGCGGGCTATTCGGCAGCCAGCGCGCCTGCTTCGGCCTGCAGCACGAAATCGAACTCGAAATGCAGGTCGGTTCCCAGGTCTGCGCTGGCCGGTTTGAACGTGCCGATCAGGCTGTCCTTAACGGCAAAGACGCTGTCATTTTCCAGCCATTCGCTCTCTGCGTCGAAGATCTGGCTGATCAGCGGGCGGTAGGCGTCTTTCGAGATGATGAAATGCATATGACCCGGGCGATTGGGGTGATGCCCCATGTAGCGCAGCAATTCCCCCGCGGTTTCATCCTCGGGGATCGGGTAGGGCACGGGGCGGACGGCCACGAAGGCGTAGTGGCCGTTCTCGTCGGTCTCGAACCGGCCACGCAGGTTGTATTCGGGCTGATCGGGGTCGAGATTCTCGTACACGCCGTTGGGCGCATCCTCCCAGACGTCCATGGTCACACCGGCGATGCCCTTGCCGTTCTCGTCGCGGATGTAGCCCTCGTAATAGGCGGTTTCCTCGTTGTCGAAATGCTTTTGAATGGTCGAGGCGCCCTTGGGCAGCACCGGCGGGTTTTCCCTGTAGAAGGGGCCCAGCACCGTGGATTCGCTGGTTTTGCCATCGACCGGGTTGGTCATCATGTCGACCAGCACCTCGACACCCAGAATGTCGCCCAGCAAGATGAATTCCTGCCGGTTTTCGTTGCAGAGCTTGCCTGCGCGTTCCAGATAGCTGCAGGCTTCCAGGAACTCGGAATGCTGCAGCTTCACGTCCTTGACGAAGCCGTGCATGTGCTTGATGAGCGATGTCATGATTTCGCGTTGACGGTCGCTGATGTCGCCGTACTTGCCAAGGCTCTCGATCACGACATCGGTGATATTGCCTTCGTTTACGATGCCCATGGGCCTCTCCTCCTAAGGTAGGGTCGTGGAAGTGTTCTGTGCGACCGTCATCATCATCAAAGCTCGCGCTTTCCCAATGCCCGCCTTGATATGACGTGATACCCCGGGTGCCCAGTCGGGCAGCGGCGCGCGGCAGGATGGGGCCTGTCGGCGCTGTCCGGAACAAGCCGCTGAACAGAGTATTGGGCAATACCATCCAGAGTATCGCGCCGTTGCACGGAAAAATGACATCCTCGCACAAATTCCAGCCACGGGGTTCGCGATGATCCAGATTTTCCGTCAGCTTCAGCAGGCGCTTGATGCGCAGCCACACATCCAACGCCTCGGCCGGCTGTTCTCAGAAACGGTGCTGATCGAGGTGGGTGGCGACGAATATTATCTCACGTTCGAAAAGGGCCACCTTGTGTCCGTCACCGAGGGGCCCAGCCGCAAGACGCCGTGGCGCTTTGCGCTTCGAACCGACGCGGACGCTTTGGAAAAATTCTGGAAAGCCCGGCCGGAACCCGGTTTTCATGACATCTTCGCCCTGGTCAAGATCGGCCGCGGCCGGATCGACGGGGACATCCTGAGCCTCGTCAAGAACCTGCGGTTCATGAAGGAAGTGCTGGCCCTGCCGCGCGCAACGCAAGGGGCAAGCGCATGAGCGTCGAGGCGATCACCGGCCGCTATGTGACCGTCCAGATAAACGGGACATCGCAGCGCATCTATTTCGAGGAAGCCGGGCAGGGGCGCCCCGTCCTGTGTCTGCACACGGCCGGGGCCGATACCCGCCAGTGGCGTCATCTTCTCAACGATGCCGACATCACCGGCAGCAACCGCCTGATTGCCTTCGACATGCCCTGGCATGGCAAATCGCTGCCGCCCGAAGGATTTGAGACTCAGGAATACCTGCTGACGACCGAGGATTACATCGAAACGGTCCTGGCCATGATCACCGCGCTGGGACTGGATCGGCCGATCCTGGCGGGGTGCTCCATGGGTGGGCGCATCGCGTTGCAACTGGCCGCCCTGCACCCTGACCGCTTTGCCGGGTTCATCGCCATCGAGGCCTCTGATTTCCAGCCCGCCTGGTACGATATCGACTGGTTTCACCGCCCCGACGCCCATGGCGGAGAGATGGGGGCGGCGCTGGTGTCTGCCAATATCTCGCCCTACGCCCCGAATGCGGAACGCTGGAACACGCTGTGGATGTTCATGCAAAGCGGGCCGGGGGTGTTTCGCGGCGATCTGAGCTTTTACACCAGGGATGACAGCCTGATCGCGCGTCTGCCGCGGATCGACACGTCGCGGACGCCTGTGCATCTCATCGTGGGCGCCTATGATCTGACCTGCACGCCCGAAGATGCCAGACGCACCGCCGATGCGATCGAGGGCGCGACCCTCGCTGTCATGGACGAACTCGGGCATTTCCCGATGAGCGAACATCCCGAAGGCTTCCGACCCTTCTTCGTGGAAGGACTGGACAGGATGCCGAAGGATGTGGAGGCCTGAGCCATGGCGGATCCCTGCATCATCTGTGTCGCGATCACCGGGTCGCTGCCGCGAAAATCCGACAATCCGGCGGTGCCGATCTCGGTTTCCGAGCAGATCGAAAGCACCCATGAAGCCTTTGAAGCCGGGGCCAGCATCGTCCATGCCCATGTCCGCAACGCGGACGAAACGCCCAGCTCCGATCCCGAGAAATTCGCCCTGCTCCTCGAAGGGGTCCGGCAGCACTGTCCCGGCATGATCGTGCAATTCTCGACCGGGGGACGGTCGGGCGCTGGCCAGACCCGGGGCGCGATGCTGCCGCGCCGCCCCGACATGGCCTCGCTCTCCGTCGGGTCGAACAACTTCCCGACGCGGGTGTACGAGAATCCGCCCGATCTGGTCCACTGGCTCGCGTCGGAAATGCGGACCCATGACGTCAAGCCCGAGATCGAGGCCTTCGATCTGAGCCATATCTTCCAGGCCAAGGCCATGGCGGATCGCGGCGAGCTGGCCGCCACTCCCTACGTCCAGTTCGTCATGGGTGTGAGGAACGCCATGCCGGTCGACCGCGCGGTTTTCGATTTCTACATCCGTACCGTCAGGCGTCTTTTCGGCGAGGACGCGCCTTGGTGCGCAGCGGGGATCGGACGACACCAGCTCACGTTGAACGACTGGGCCGTCTCAAGCGGGGGCCATGCCCGCACGGGGCTCGAGGACAATGTGCGGCTTGACCGCACGACGCTCGCGCCGTCCAACGCGGCGCTGGTCAGGCGGGTGGTCGACATTTGCGAAAAGTATGACCGCCCTGTCGCCACGCCGCATCAGGCGCGTGCGATGCTGGGATTGAAAGCGGCAGCCGCCTGACGAGGGAAGGGGCCTGTCGCCGACGGCCATGTTTTTGTCAGGCGGCTGCCCGTAACTATGATTGCCAGGCGGCGCTGCGGGCCGTCCTGCATCCGGCATCCGAATGGGCTTGACCAAGCGGTCATCGAGGCGCTCAAACTTCGGATCATGCCCAAGAGCCTGGGCTTTAAGGCAGGCCGGAGGAGGCTCGGTGCGGTTCTTTCGCGATGTCACTGGCGGTCTGCTTTGGAAAGTGCAAGGTTTTCGGGAGCCGCAACTCCCGATGCTGCGATTGTGTCTGTCGCGCCGTTGCAATGCGTAGGGCGGCCACACCGTTTCGAGGAGACCCGGATCATGCAGGCTTTGAGCCGTATCACCACAGACGCCATTCCCATCGAAGTGCTGCGCGATGATATCGCGCATATCTGTGGCGCCTTCGAGGTCGAACCGGCGCGGCGGCAGGGCCCGTCCCATGGGCGGGCGCAATCGCGGAGGATGGGCGGGTTTGACGCCGCTCTGGTGTCGCTGGACGCGCAGGAGGCCACCCGCACGCGGACCTGCATCCGGCGCGATCCGGGAGAATATTTCTTCATGCTGGTGCAGGATGTCGGCGAAAGCGTCGTGCACCAGAACGGCGCGGCCACTCGGCTGGGGCCAGGCGACATGTTCATCGTCGATGCCGCGCAGCCGTCACGCTTCGTGTACGAAGGGCGGTTGTCGCACCAGGTGTCGCTGCACCTTCCCCGGGACGAGATGATCGGGCGGTTCGGCAATATCTGCGAGGGCGGCGTGGCGGTGGACCGCAATGATCCGCTTTGGTTGGCCTTGCGGGCGGTGGTCTACAAGATGCTGAATTGTCCGCCATCGGCAGGCCTGCATCTGGGTGAGGCTTTCTATGGCCTGATGGGGGCGTATTTTCACGAGCGTCGCAGTCAGCAACCTGACCCGCGCGGACAGATCATGGAGCGGGCGCTGCAACTGATGGCGCGTCACTGGCGGGACCCGGACCTGGGCCCCGGCAAACTGGCCGAGCAGCTGGGCGTTTCGCTGCGCAGCCTTCAGCGCTATTTCGAACCGTTGGGCGAAACGCCGGGCCAGCGGCTTTTGCATCTGCGGCTTGCTCAGGCACATGCCGAACTGTCCAGCGGCCGCTTGGCGGAAGGGTCGGTCGCCGACTGCGCCTATGGCTGTGGCTTCAACGATCTGTCGCATTTCTACAGGGCGTTCCGCCAGCGCTATGGCACGACGCCCGGCGCGGTTGTCGCCCAATCCCGCGGTGCTGGCGCGATCAGCTAAAAGCGCTGTCGCGTTCTCCCAAGATAAGCGCTCTTCCAGTTCGTAGCCTTTCCGGATCGACGGCGCAGGGACAAGCCGCCGGATGGGGAGAATGGAGGATATCATGAAGGACATCATCGACACGATCGGGCTGATCGCGGACGGCATGCGGATCGAGACGACGACCCGTTTTAGAGTGACCAATCCCGGCACGGGCGGCGTCGCGGGCCACGCGCCCGACGGAGGGCAGGAGGAGCTTGACCGCGCCGTCGCCGCAGCCCGGGGGGCATTCCCGGCCTGGGCGGCCACATCTGACGAAGAGCGCGCAAGGCTCTGCATGGCCGTGGCCGACCAGATCGAGTCGCATGCCGAGGAACTTGCCCGGTTGATCACCGCCGAGCAGGGCAAACCCCTGGGCGGCATCGGATCGCGCTGGGAGGTCGGCGGCGCGGTGGCCTGGGCGCGCTACACCGCCGGACTGTCGCTGCCGATGCAGGTGTTGCAGGACACGCCCGAAGGCCGGGTTGAGATGTATCGTAAGCCGCTTGGCGTTGTCGGCTCGATCACGCCCTGGAACTTTCCCGTCCTGATCGCCGTCTGGCACATCCTGCCCGCGCTGCGCAGTGGCAATACCGTGGTCAGCAAGCCGTCCCCGCTGACGCCGCTTGCCTCGCTGCGCCTGATCGAGTTGATGAACGAGGTTCTGCCCGCGGGTGTGGTGAACTCGGTCAGTGCGGCCGACGGGTCCTTCAACATGGGGGCTGCGATGTCCGCGCATGAGGGGATCGCCAAGATCGTCTTTACCGGATCATGCGGCACCGGCCAGAAGGTGATGCGGTCCAGCGCCGAGACGATGAAACGCCTGACGCTCGAAATGGGCGGCAACGATGCGGGTATCGTGCTGCCGGATGCCGACCCAAAGGCGATTGCGGAGGGGCTTTTCTGGGGCGCCTTCATCAACAACGGCCAGACCTGCGCCGCGATGAAGCGGCTTTATGTGCATGACGACATTCACGACGCGGTCTGCGAAGCCCTGGTCGCCTACGCCCGCACCATCAAGGTCGGTGAGGGTACGCAGGACGACAGCGTGCTTGGCCCTGTCCAGAACCGCGCGCAGTTCGAAAAGCTGTCGCGGCTGGTCGCGCAGGCGAAAGAGACCGGTCAGGTGCTCTTGGGCGGCGAACCGGGCGAGGGGCTGTTCTATCCACCCACGATCATTGCGGGTCTCACGGCCGACGATCCGCTGGTCTACGAAGAGCAGTTCGGCCCCGCATTGCCGATCATCCGCTATCGGGATGTCGATGACGCATTGCGGCAGGCCAACGCGCTGGACGTGGGTCTGGGCGGGTCGATATGGTCATCCGACAAGGAGGCTGCCAAGGCCCTGGCCGGGCGGATGGAGTGCGGCAGTGTCTGGATCAATTCTCATGGTATGATTCAGCCAAACGCCCCCTTCGGCGGCGTGAAGAAATCGGGCTTCGGCGTGGAATTCGGCGAGGAAGGCCTGAAGGAATATACGGATATTCAGGTCATCTTCGCCTGAAATCCGAAAGCAGAAGAAACCGTTGGTATCCGCCTCGGCGGGCACCCTCAAACAGAGAGGAAAAAGTCAAATATGTTACGCAACATGCTACTCGGTGGGGCTGCGGCCCTGGCTCTCACAAGCGGTGCCGCGCTCGCGCATCCGCTTGACGGATTTTCCGGTGAGGAATTCCAGAAGATCAACGAAATCCTGCGTGCCGGTGATCTGGCGACGGATCAGACGCTCTTTCCGCTGATCGAGCTGATCGAGCCGCCCAAGGCCGATGTGCTGGCCTGGCAGGAAGGCGACACGCTCGACCGCCGCGCGATGGTGCACATGACCAATGCCGAGGGGACCGGCTTTCTGGAAACCATCGTCAACCTGACCACGGGCGAGGTTGAAAGCTCGGTCCCCGCCGAAGGCCAGCCGATGGTTCTTTTCAACGAATTCATCGCGGCCATGACGGCGGCGCTGGAGCATCCCGAGATGATCGCGGGCCTTGAGGCGCGCGGCCTGACCCCGGATCAGGTCTTCTGCCTGCCGCTGACGGCGGGCAACTTCTTTACCGCGGAAGACGACGGCGCGCGCCTGATGAAAGTGCCTTGCTACGTCGCGCCGGACGGGTCGAACTTCTATGCCAAGCCGATCGAGAACCTTTATGCGGTGGTCGATCTTCAGTCCGGCAAGGCATTGCGCGTCATCGACGAAGGCAACGTCACGATCCCGGAAGACGGCTGGGGCTATACCGGCGAAGAGATCGAGGCCCGCACCCCGCAACGCCCCGAAATGAACCCGGCCAAGCTGACCCAGGAGGGCGAGCCGAACTACACCTATGCCGACGGCGCGCTTGAATGGGATATGTGGCGCATGCGTCTGCGCGTGGACAAGCGCCCCGGCGCGGTGCTGTCGAACATCGACGTCAAGGACGGCGACGAATGGCGCTCGCTGCTCTATCAGGCACACCTCTCCGAGGTGTTCGTGCCCTACATGGACCCCAGCGCGGGCCTGTACTGGCGGACCTACATGGACAGCGGCGAATACGGCTTCGGTCTTTTCATGACGCCGCTGGTGGCCGGGATCGACTGCCCCGCCTACGCGACCTTCCTGCCCGCGGTGATCTCGGGTGACGACGGTCAGCCGCTGGAAATTTCCGACGCGATCTGCATCTTCGAACGCAACATCGGCGATCCGGCCTGGCGGCACTTCGAGGTCTTTTCGCAGGGCCCAGACACCTACGTGCCCGCCGAGGGCCGCCCGGCGACCGAACTGGTGGTGCGCACCGCTTCCGAGGTGGGCAACTACGATTACCTGATCGATTACCGCTTCATGCAGAACGGCCAGATGGAGATCAAGATCGGCGCCACCGGCCTTGATGGCGTGAAGGGCGTGGACGCCACTTCGATGGATAGCCCAACGGCGGAGGCCGATACCGAGTACGGCACGCTGATCGCGCCGAACCTGGTGGCCACGAACCACGACCACTACTTCAACTTCCGGCTCGATTTCGACATCGACCAGCCCAAGAACCACTTCATGACCATGGACATCGTCCCCGCCGAGGTGGCGGAGGACAGCCCGCGCCGGTCGATGTGGAAGGTCGAGCACACGATGCCTGAAACCGAATCCGAGGCGACCTACCAGGTGTCGTCGTTCAAGCCGCGCTACTTCATGCTGCAGAACCCGGATCGAAAGGGGTCGCTGGGCCACAATCCGGGCTACATGATCCACCACGGCAGCGTCGCCTACGGCCCGTTCGACTTTGCGAACGACCCGCCGATGATCCGCAACGCCTATATCGAGAATTCGGTGTGGAACACGGTCCACGACCCCGAAGAGCGCTATGCCGGCGGCAAGTTCGCGATGATGAGCGACGGCTCCGACACCCTGGCGCAATGGGTCAAGGAGGACGCGCCGCTGCAGAACCAGGACATCGTGACGTGGTTCACCGCGGGCTTCCACCACGTGCCCCGCACAGAGGACTGGCCGGTCATGTCGACGGAATGGAAGACCGTGCACATCATGCCGCACAACTTCTACCCGATGAACCCCGCGATCACGATCCGCGATCCCGAGTAAGGCCAAGGCAACAGGGAGCATGGCGAGCGGTCGAACCCGCTCGCCATTTCCCCGTCGCAGATGACCGCGTCGCCTTTTCATTCAACACAGAAACGGCTGCACCGGCGACCAGAGCCCAGAACGGGGTCCTGATGTTCAGGAAGGACACGTTGAATATTGCCACGATCAGGGTGACGAAGGCGCCAATCTGGTGTCCTGCGTTGCGGTCAAAGGCCGATTGAAAGGCGCTCAGCAGAACGGTGATCATCGCCAGCCCAGCGACCGCGCCGATCAGCGGTCCGGGCAGGGCCATGATCAGCGGCACGGCGATGCCAAGGATGAAGACCATCGCTCCGGCCTTGAGGAAAGCGCCGACCACCTGCTCGAATGGAAAGGGGCCAAGCGCCCCGGCAACCAGCGCGGCCCCCGGGATCGAATAGGCCCCGGTGACAGGCAGCTTGTAGTAAAGCGCCATGACCAGGCTGATGACGTAGTTCGTCAGAAGCCAGGCCGCGGTCTGGCCTTTGGTCAGACCGCCGTTGTTGGCCGCGCCGATGACGATCAACACCGGGCCCGAGCAGCCGGAGATTGCCGCGCGGACAAGCGGCAGGCGGTCGGCGAGATCGGGCCAGGATTCGAGCGCGGCCTGACGCACGGCGGCGCCGATGGTGATCTGATCGCCCTTGGCTTCGATGCTCGACAGCTCCGGTATCCGGGTGATGTCGACCAGCGTGGCAGGGCGCGCCAGGCGCATGTTCAGCATCGGCACCAGCGACTGGCCGCCTGCGATGAACTGCCCGCGTCCTGACAGCAGCGCGGTATCCTCGACGCGTTCGACGGGCCGACCCAAAAGCGGTTCTGTAGCGGTATCTTTCATGTCTCCTCCCGGCCTGGCATAGGCAGGCTCTTGGCAGAGGAGGTTACAGGGTGGTCTGGCGGTGCCGCGATCCCGTGGCGTCTCGGAACTTTTCGAGGCGTTTCAAAATCAACTGTCGTGGAGTGCCGAGACCGCGAGGACGGTGCGCGGCGAAGAGCCTGCGTGGTCATGAAAGAAGTGCGACGATCCGGCGTCGCGGGACAGCCGCTCCTTCGACGGGACGTTGGCCGGATCGGCACGCATGAGTTCGAGCGCGCGGGCGATCCGCCGTTCAGGCGCGCGCAGCGCGTTGGACCAGCAGCGCAAGGAGGGCCGCACCGTGCGCCAATGCACCGAGCGTTCGATGATCGACACCAGCAGCCGTCCGATCAAGCGCTCATGTGTCAACGCCCTCGACCTTCAGAAGCACATGGCATTGCGCAGGCGCATGCTAGAGAAGGGGGCGGTCCATATCCAGGAGTGCGACCCGGCCGAACGACGCTATTGCGATCCTGAGCGCAGATAACATTTGAGATTCGCAGCAGGTCCATGCCATCGGTCAATGCTCGCTCACACGCCCGGCAGAGATCCGATCGACTTCGTCGCAGAGTCGAAGAAGTGCCGCGGCTTTGATTGATGCCCTGCGCGATGAAGAGGGACGCTCGGCGTGGCGCAGAGCATGAATGGTAAACTTCGGCTTGCCGACTGCATCGACGATCCCGTTCTCGATCAGCATTGGCCACGACTGTCCCGACGCGGGTCAGATCACGAGGAACGTCAACATCATCGGGATCGACACGGCGGCGGCCATGGTCTGGAACGTGACGAGTCCGGCCATCAGTTGCCCGTCGCCCTTCATCTGCTGGGTCAGTACATAGGCGGTCGGGGCGGTTGGCACGGCGCAGAAGACGACCATGATGATCGCCTCTGGGCCCTCAAGGCCGAAGAGGTGCGCTATGGCCACGCCGAGCAGGGGCATCAGCAGAAGCCTGGCGGCGCTTGTGCCCATCAGGGCGAGGGCATCGCCACGAAGGGATCCGGGCCGGAGTGCCGCACCGACGCACAGCAGGCCCAGGGGCAGGCTCCCCTGGCCCAGCAGCGCGACCAGCCGGTCCGCACCGAAAGGCAGGCCGATCCGGGTGATGGCGAGCGCCAAACCCGCAAGGCAGGCCAGGATCAATGGGTTGGTCAGGATCGAGCGCATCAGCGCTGAGGGCGCCTTTGCCGCGCCCGCGTCGCTGAGGGCGAGGATGGAGAGCAGGTTCACGAGCGGCACGGCCAGCGCGAGGTAGAATGCCGCCTTCTCCAGACCGTCCGATCCTGAAAGCGTCGCAATGAGAGATAAGGCGAGGTAGGTGTTGAAACGGATCACCCCCTGCACGACCGGCCCGTAGCGGTGTGACGACATTGGCCGAATCCGCCGAAACAGACCGAGCGCGATCGCGGCGATCATGATCGCCGACACCGCCGCGCCGCCCAGCCGAAGCACCTCCGGGTCGCGCACGGGTGCGTCTGCGAGGCTGGAGACAAGCAACGCGGGGAACAGGACGAAGTAGTTCAGTCGCTCTGCCGCGGGCCAGAACTCTGCAGACGGAATACGCCAACGCGCAAGACCGAAGCCCAGCCAGATCAAGGCAAATATCGGCCAGATCGATGTCAGCATGTCCGCGTTGGCCGTATCCTGGCTACCCTGTCTGGACCCTACTTCTCTTCTGATCGGGCGGTGCTGTCCAGCAGGGCTGGCCGCCGTTTCGGGATAGCGGGACCCCCCGACGCTGCGGACGGACATTCGGATCAGGTTCTTTGGTGTGGTGCTGACGTCCGCGCCAGGCGGCAGAAATGGACGCGCCAAACATTTTCAGACTTGTATCACGCTGAATATCAGCCATATACCATCCACATGGATGGAGAAACGCTATGAGCAACGTCAGACAGCTTCGTGACAAGACGCCCGAGAGCGAAAAGATCACCATAAACCTCGGCTATGTCGACCTGGGGCGGATCGATCTGCTGGTACAGGAAGGGTTCTATTCCAACCGCAGCGATTTCATCCGAACCGCGATCCGCAACCAGCTGGACAGTCATGCGGATGTGGTCAGCAAGTCGGTCGAGCGTCACACGATGGAACTGGGCCTGCGCGACTACAGCCGCGCCGATCTGGAAGCGCTGCGGGACGCGGGCGAAGTCCTGCATGTGAAGGTCGTGGGGCTGGCGCGCATCGATCCTGATGTGACGCCGGACCTTGCCCTCCAGACCATCGGCTCGATCACCGTTCTGGGCGCGCTGCAAGCCTCGAACGAGGTGAAAAAGGCGCTGGCCGACCGCATTCGATAACGCAACACACCTTATCCAAGGACCAACATCATGTTCGATTTCAACATCGGCGCGCGGCGCCCGGTGACAGGAGAGGCGCGCGCCAAAAGGCTGGCGGACGCGCGGGAGTTGGTGCAACGCACCCTTGCGCGGCATGGGCTCGACGGCGGCACCTCGCCGTCTCAGCAGTTCGACCCCGACGGTTTGACAAACCTTTTGCAGCGGGTGATGCCGAAAGGCGACGGCCCGACGAGGGCTAGACCGGCCCCGAGGCGGCTTGACCTCCCGGCCGGGGCGGAGTTTCTCTCCGGCACCCATCAAGGGAAGAGCGGGAGCCGCGCTTATCGTACCTATGTACCCGCCTCGGCCGAGTCGGGTGCGACGGCGATCGTCATGATGCTGCACGGCTGCACGCAGACACCCGAAGATTTCGCCACCGGCACCGGAATGAACGCGCTAGCCGAACGGCACGGTTTCATCGTGCTTTATCCCGAGCAATCCCGCGGCGCGAATGCGCAGACCTGCTGGAACTGGTTCAGCCCGAACGACCAGCGCCGCGATCGGGGCGAACCCGAAATCCTTGCCGGTATCGCGCGTGCGGCGATGACGCAATATGATGTCCCGCCCGAACGGACCTTCGTGGCGGGCCTCTCCGCCGGAGCGGCGATGGCGGTCATCCTCGGGACGATCTACCCGGACGTGTTTGCAGCGGCAGGCGCCCATTCCGGCTTGCCCTATGGATCAGCCCGCGACGTCAGCTCTGCCTTTGCCGCCATGGCCGGTCAGAGCCCGGCGCAATCGGTAGAGCCAGTGCACCCGGGGACCCGCATGATCGTGTTTCACGGCTCTGATGACAGAACGGTGCATCCTTCCAACGGCGACGGCATCGCCCGGGATGCCGAACGGCACGCGCCGTCACCCAGCCTGCAGACCACCCGCACGACCAGGGTGAACGGGCGCAGGTGCGCCATCACAACATCGAGCGGCCCCGACGGGCGCGCTCATCTGGAACAGTGGGTGATCGACGGGCTGGGCCACGCTTGGTCGGGCGGGAGGCCCGGAGGCTCCTACACCGATCCGCAGGGCCCGGACGCAAGCGCGGAAATGATCCGCTTCTTCTTCGAATTCAAGGACTGACCGACATGACCATGACACTTACCTTCGATGCCATCAGCGAAAAGACGCCCGGGGCGAAATGGCACAAACGCTGGCTGCGGTCGTGGCCTGCCTACGAGGCCTGGTTCATCGCCCGCAGTGGTGATGCAGGGCCCGACCGGAGCGCCTGCCGCACCGCCTTGGATCGGTACATGCCGGAACTGCTGCCGATCTATGATCAGCTTGTCGCGATCGCCGGCGGCGGAGACCGCGCGGCGCGGTTCCTGTCCACCTGGTGCCCGCCGCGGTATCTTGGCGGCTGTTCACTGGCCGCGATGGCGGACGGGACCGATGTGCGTCTGCTGCGCAATTATGACCTGGCGCCGGATCTGAACGAAGGCCTGCTCTTGCGCAGCGAATGGACCGGCAGGCCGGTCATGGGCATGGTCGAATTTCTCTGGGGTCTTTCCGACGGCATCAACGATGCCGGTCTCAGCGTCGCGCTCGCCTATGGCGGGCGGTCGGACACCGGCGCAGGTTTCGGTGTCACGACCATCCTGCGCTATGTGCTGGAGGTGTGCGATACCGTGGAAGAGGCGCTCCATGTTCTCGATCGGGTGCCATCGCACATGGCCTACAACATCGTGCTGGCCGACGCGTCGGGCGCAACCGCGAGCGTGGAGCTTGCCCCCGGCGGCGGTGCGAAACGCATGCGCCGCGCCATCGCCACGAACCATCAAAGCGGTGCCACCGTGCCGGATCGCGCGCTCTTTACCCGTACCCACGAACGCCACCGGTTCCTCAGCGCGCTGCAAGTTGGTGTTCGGGATCTGCATGGTTCGTTCACGCGTGCGCCGCTTCGGCAGGACCGCTTTGCCGAGGGCTTCGGCACGTTGTTCACCGCCGAATACGATCCGGGCGCGCGGTCCCTGCGTCTGATCTGGCCGGACGAAAGCTGGCTCCAGACCCTTGCGCAGTTCAAAGAGGGTCAGCGCGTCATCGACTACGCGCCGCCGGATCGACAGGCCGCGGGCTTGGGCTGCACGGCTGAAATCGACTGGTCCTTGTCGGCAAGCATAGATTGGGCCCGCGTGGGACAGGACTATGCCCGCGGTGCCGGTCGTCCGATCGCAAGCTACCTGGCCGAAGCGCGGTGCGCGTGATCGCAGGGACGGCGGGCGCTTGCCAGAACCAGTTCTGCCACAGCCTCTGACGCCCCGACCTCCTCGGTCAGGTTCAGGAGAAGCGGCTCGTTCCTTGTGCATAGGCCGACAAGCCAAAGACCAAAAAAATAGCGCTACCGGACTTCACGCAAGACCTGCTCACGTCCGGTTCCGGTAGCGCTATCGTCGATGCGCATTGGCAATTGTCGGCCTACCAGGTCAGCTTTTGCGCTTGCGCCGACGCAGGCCAGCCCCGGCAAAGGCCAGACCGCCCAAAAGCAACAGGCCCGAGGCCGGCAACGGTACGGGCGTCATATTGCCGACCGTGTAATTGATCGAACCGTTCCAGACGCGCGGAGCGAAGTTCAATCCGAACGGATAGGATTTTCCGTAACCCTCGAGAATCGAAAGATCGGAATTCGAGGAATAGACGGACCCGAAGGAAGAGCCATCGGTATACGCCAGGTTCGTGCCGTCCGTCGTCGTCAGGTAGACACCGTAAGTTGTCCCTGCGCTTAGCGTCGTGTCGGTCACATCAAAGGGCGTCGCATTGTTTACGCCATTTGCGGCTACGCTGCCGGTGGAAATCCGTGTCCAGTCGGCGGCCGTATTCTGAGAACTCCCGATACCGCCGGCGCGCAAGTAGAACTCCACGTTGGTCGTACCGTTTGATTGGATATTGAGATCGAAGCTGTTGATCGTGATGTCAGACCCGCCAATGACAATGTCGAACATGTTGCCGTCTTGGACATTGTTCGAGGCGAAGGTTGTGGTCAACGAGGCGGCTGCCGCGGATATTGGCAGCAAGGTCACAGCAACCAAGGCGGCCCAGCGAAAAAGTTTTGTATTCATGGTGCTAACTCTCTGTTACCATAGAAAAACGCCAGCATTTACCAAAAGGCTAGTTGCGGCTCTTCCAATTTGCAAAAAATCGTTTTTCCGACAAGTGGAAATTTCCCGTAAGCCTGCTCGGTAAGCGGGATCCTCATTCACGACGCCATACGGGTTTGTGGTCTTGACCCCTGAAACTGGTCCGAACGGAGTGCGAAATTTTGGGTACATTTCTGGCAACAGAGGCGTGTACCGATGCCGAAGAAACGATTGAGAGGCGAACAGATCGCCTTTGCGTTGAGGCAACCTGAAGCGTCTGGTTGCCGATCTGACGCTGGACAAGACCATGCTTCAGGACGCTCTGCGAAAAAAGTGTTGAAGCCTGTCCGCCGCCGCGAGGTTGTCCGGCACTATCAAGACGTGGTTGAGGTGTCGGAGCGTCGGGCTTGCAGGGCCATGGGCTTCGGACGGGCGTCTGACAGATATCAATCC
>NZ_JBMPGU010000019.1:0-14331 GCF_049323015.1 Thalassococcus sp. BH17M4-6 | reverse complement strand
TAAGCGGTGCGCCGCCCCCACACTTTCGAGCAGACGCCTGATCTGCGAGTCAGAGGCTTCTTTAGTGTGTGGGGGCGGCGCACCGCTTACAATTGTCCTGCAGTCGGAATTTTCCCGATCGTTTCCTCTCCCCCACATACACCGTCACTTCCAGGCTCGATGCCTGATGGCGTGCCGGATCCGCTGCGGTTAGGGGCGCTGGCGCCGGACCGCGCGGGATTTGGCGGGATTTGGCGGCTTCGTTCCTTGCCGTTCGACTCGTCCGCAGCGATGTGAGCGACCCATCCGGGGCAACGCCGCGCCGGGTTTTTCCGATTGTTCCGGAAAACAACCGAATTCTGTCAGAAATGTAAAAATCGGACCAATCCGGCGAAAGCTGTGGGTGGTGTAAAGGCTTCATCCGGTCCCGACCGACGGCAGATGCCCTGCCCAGGCAACGAGAGACCCGGTTCGCAACCTCTGCCGGATGGCGGAAAATACAAGGAATGAATCAAATGCGTACCTCCATCTTCTCACTCGTAATCGCCGCAGCCGTTTTTGGCGCAGGCTTCGCTTCGGCCGAACAGAGCGTCGGCACAATTCAATCGCTGGATGACACGGCCCGGACGGTGACGCTGTCCGATGGGGTCACCTACAGCTTCGACGACATGACCAAGGCCCATGAGGCGCTCGTTGGCTTTCAGGTCGGCGATGCCGTTGCCATCAACTGGGATATGGTTGGGCAGACACATCATGCCCGGTCCATCGCACCGGACTTCTCCGCTCATGTGACCGGAAAGGTCGCCGCAGTGGACGAGGCGATGAAGTCGGTCACCCTGGACAATGGCGTCACCTACACCTTTGACAACGGGTCCAGCAAACGCACCGATCTGGGTGGCTACAGGGTCGGCGATGAGGTCAGCATCGTCGCGAGCAGCGAAGGTGACATGGCTGTCGGCCACGCGATTGCGCCGTACCATTCGGCCGAAGTGACCGGTGTCGTGAAATCCGTCGACCAGGCAATGCATACCGTCACCCTGGAAGACGGCCAAGTCTACAAGTTCGACATGGGCACCACCAGCAAAACCGATTTGGGCGGGTTCCGGAGCGGCGACAAGGTGTCGATCACGGTGGCAAAGATCGGCGACACCAACTGGGGCCGGGCGATCAGTTCCGCCAACGGATAAGACGTTGCAGCACAGGAAAAGAGACCGGGGGCATCTGCCCCCGGTTTGCTTTTTGGGAGCTATCTTAAGCCGACTTCCCCCACTCGCATCACATTTGTCCTCAGGTTCACCTGATCAGGCGCGTTGATCGAGCATTTTTCGGCCCTTGAGACGCGCATCGCTGCGGAGGCAGCCGCAACAGCGCGGATCAAGATGTAAATCCGCATCATCCTGCCCCGGCCACCCCGATGTGCGACACGATGGTCAGAGCTATCCCGCTGCCTCGGGCACTTCAGAGATTTGATGAGACCGAGGTCGCGCAAAAGCTCAAGCCCGGCGAGATTATGCAGGCGTTGGGACTTAAGCCCCTAGGGTCAAAACTGCGGAGGCGGTGCGTTTATCCTTGTACAGCTTCAATCAGGCATTTCGGGCAAGCCCGCCAGGTCCAGCGCCTGATCCATTTTTGCGATGAAGCTTTCTGGGAAACACCAGCGTACGTATGCATAGCGTGCGTCCGCTCGTGTAAAGCCGGGTTTGAGTTCGTGTAACCGCGAGACGGCGCGCCGGGCTTCCGGCAGTCGATCCAGGAACGGCAGGGTGTAGGCGAGTTGAAGATGGCTGAGCCACAGGTTCTCGTCGTACGCGTGCATGAAGCCATCGAGTGCAGCCTCATAGTCTCCTGCGATCCACGCCGATTTGCCGATTGGCCAGTACCACCAGCGGGCGTAGCCCTGCGGCGCAAGGTCGATGGCCCGCGCCGCCAGTGCTGCGCCGTCCTCCCAATTTCCGACATAGGCAGTCCAGTTGCCGACGCCGCCGAGGATGTTGGGATCGTCGGGATTGATCTCCAGCGCTCGGCGCGCCGCCGTTAGGGTCTGTTCGCGCAAGCAGTTCGCGTAATACGCGCGTGCCATCGCATAGTAAGTGGCGGCGTCCAGCGGCGGCTGCACCGCTTCCGCTTTCTGGACCGAGACAAGCGCTTTTTCGGCCAGACCCCTGCGAAAGTCCGGATTCGAACGCGCCGGCTCGTCCAGACCGACACCCCACCAGTACTGCTGCGCATAAAGCGCGCCCTGCAGCGCCAGCGCCCGTGCATCGCGAGGGTTCACCTCGATGAGTGCGGACAGGCATGCCGCAGACCGCGAAGCGATGCGATCATTGTTCTGGTTTCCCTGAAGCTGATAGCTAATAAGGTAGCATTCCAGCGGAGACAGGTTCTCGACCGGTTTGGTTTCCGAAGCATCGAAAAGAACGCGGGCGATCTCTCCGTTCAAAGGAGACGCGAGCCGCGCCGCTATGCGCGGTGCAAGTCCGTCACCGGTCTCGTAGGTTTTCGTGAAAATGATCCGTCCCGTCGTGCGATCCGTAACGTCGGCCAGGATCCGATGTGTTGGAGTGGACGACAGGTCGAGGTCGAAGCGGGCCTCCTGCGCCACCCGGGTAAGGCTCCCGTATCGGTCGATCGCGTGCCCTAGGTCCGCAGCGAGGCCCGCGGTACCGGCATCCGATGAAATGGCTATAGTGGTTGGCTCGGCCTCGGTGGCTGGCTCGCGCAGCACCAGGGCCGCCCCGATAAGGGCGATCGCGAAGACAGCTGCGGCCAGTACCGCAAGTTTCGACGACTGGTCGGCCGGATGGCGATCAGGGATCAGCCGAAACCCAATCCGCGGGATCGTCTCAATGATGGTTTTGTTTCTATCATCGAGCGCGCGTCGGATGTCACCGACGCATTGCGTAAGGCTGTCTTCGGTCACGGCCTGTGCAGGCCAGACGGCGTCGAAGAGATCGTTTTTCGACACCGCTCGAGGGGCCCGTTCCGCCAGTGCAATCAGCACGTCAAAAGACTTCGGGCGGAGAGGCGTGAACGTTCCGTCCGAAGCTATCACGCCGCGACGCACCGCGTCGATGGTTGCGCCCTTGAAGGTTGGCATCGATGCGCGGCGGGCGAAGATTTCGGGCAGTTTCGGCATAATTTCGGACCGACTTTCGGGACGCGGGACAGGCAGCAGGCAATATTTCAGGACTAATGTTCTGAAAGGAGGATAATATGCAGCCTGCAATACTTCTAGTGACGGTGGCGGCGCTCGCCGCCGGAACCGGGCTCTGCGCTGAGACAGACCTTAAGACGGTCTCGGATGGCGAGGGGCCCGTGATGCTATTCTTGCATGGGTCTATCTCGGACCACCGCGTGTGGGAGCCGGTGCGCGATGCCATGCCCGGAGATATTCGGACAGTCGCCTATGATATGCGCTATTTCGGCGAGGCCGACTGGCCGGATGATGGCGACAGCTTCTCTATCGACACACATGTCGATGATCTTGTAGCCGTCATCGAGGATCTGGATGTCGGCGCGGTTGACCTGGTCACATGGTCCTATAGCGGAGAGATCGGCATCAAGGCGGCGTTAGAGCGGCCCGAACTGTTCCGGTCCATGGTCCACTACGAACCGGTCATCGCATCGCTTCTCGAAGGCCCTGAAGCCGAAACGGCGACCAAGGACTTGATGTCGCGCTTCGCACCCGCGGGGGCGTTGCTGAAGGAGGGCGACACCGAGGCGGCGGCGATGCGGTTTGTCGAAGTCGTGTTTAAGTGGGACGAGGGACAAGCAAACAGCGAGCCGGCCGACTGGCAGTCCATATGGAAGCTGAACGGTCGCACATTGCCGATCCAGTTCGCCGCACCGCCAGGCCTTCAGGTCACCTGCGGCGAGCTCTCTGTTATCGACATCCCGACTCTCGTCATCAAGGGAAGCGAGACCCATGAACGATACTCGCTGATGTCGGAGGCGCTGACAGACTGCCTGCCGGACGCGACGCTGGAGACCTTCGAGGGCTTCGGTCACGATGGCCCCTACAGCGCCCCTAAAGATTTGGCTGGCTCGCTGGTATCATTTGTGAGCCAGTGATTGGCTCGGCTGGGCGTCTCAACAGACGCTCAGCTTCGGTGAGTAGTTGCTCGCACCTCAATGCCGCTAGAGCAAACGTAGCTACAGTGCCGCGAACGGTGGGGGACCGAATGTCCGGCCCAGGCCGCTAGCTGCCGCCCGGGCCGCCACAGCGAAAATCCGCAAAGTCCTGTGATCTGTAGGTTCACCCAAACTCAGATTATGCGCCTGCAGCGAATGACCGCAAAGCGGGCTGCTACCGCAGCATCAGGACCAGCCAATCGACGGCTGCGTTGGGCCGATTGCACCGGTTAGCTCGTCTGATTTACCGATGCCCGACCCAACCGCGATTATCGGTGAAGACGCGAGCGTCGGAGATTTGTGTGGAGCCGTAGCCGTCTGGCAAAATGTCCAGAGGCTCAAACGGTTGCAGGGAGGCCGCCAAGAGGATATTGGTTTGGCCCCGCGCGTTCACATGACCCTGAACGGTCTCAACGTGCGGATAATGCTCCCGCAGGATCGCATGGACGCCGCGCGCGAGGGGGCCGTCGGGTTTATCCAAAAGGTTCACATAGACTGGGCCATCGACGATCTCCCTCAGGCGGGCGAAGGCCTCACGCGTGACCAGATGCGCCGGGACCGAGCCGGAGGAGAACGCATCCATCACGGCAGCGTCGAAGCGTTGACCGGTTTCGTTGAGGTAGACCCGGCCGTCGGCATGAACGATGCCGAGCTGACCGTCGGCGACTTCATATTCTGATGCGTCATAGCCTTGCTGCGCGATCATTTCCGCGGCGGCCGGCATATGCACACGCACCACCTGTGTCACCAGCGGGTCGATCTCCACGGCCACCGCCTGTGCCTTTGGCCGCGACGCGAGCAGCTTTGTGGGCAGCGTGTAGCCACCGCCACCCACGAACAGAACCGATGCCTCCGGCCCCAGATCGCGATCCATGCGCGCCCAGAGCCACTCGGTATAGCTCAGGACAAGTCCGACCGTGCCATCGTCGGACTCAACTGGCGCGACGCGCTCGGCGGCTTGCAATGTGCCGTCCGAGACAAGGCGTATCTCCGGGCCGCGCTGGACGACATGCAGGCAGGACAGACCGGATTCGTATTGGCAGGCCGGGGATCCGGCGAGACCCGCAAAGGCGACAAAGCCCACCGCCGCGATGGTTACACTGGGACTGCCCCACTGGCCGCCGCGCAGAAAGGGCAGACAGAGCAGCGCCACAGCTCCGCAGGCGGCGAAGGTCGCCGTTGAGCCAATCAGGGGCAAGGTCACGAACCCGGCGAGGATGGCCCCGATGATCGCCCCGACCGACCCTGCGGCCAGCACGAAACCCAGCGACGATCCTTCCCGGCCCGGCCGCGCCTCAATTGCGAGTTTCGCAAGCAAGGGCGACGGCAGAGTCACACAGACAGAGGCTGGAAAGAACACGAGGAACACGCTGAGCATCATTCCATCGGTGCCGCGCGCGCCCCAGGAATGCATCAGACCGAGCAGCGTTGGCGATACGGTCATCAGCACCGCCGTCGCGACAAGCGCGCTGCGGACATTGCGCAACGCGACGGCACGAGGCCGTTCCGCCACGACCCCACCAAGGGCGCTGCCCAAAGAAAACCCGCCCAGAACGGTCGCGATCACGGTCGTCCAGCTCAGCAGCGATGTGCCGAAGAAAGGCGCCAGCACGCGGCCCGCGGCAATCTCGTAGGTCAGCCCCACGGCGGACAGAACGAGGATGAGGGCGATGGTGACTGAAAAGCGAATGGCGGCCTCCTTTTCGTTTTTAGGGGCAGCTGAGCGCTACTGCCCTCGCATGATCCCATGAACATGATCCCATGAATTAGCAGGCTTTTCCCAGAAATCATGTCTTCGCGGACCAGCGGGGCTGATGGGCATTTTTACAAGTGTGCAGGTGAGGATAGCACCAGTTTGCAGGCTGTCGTGATGACGGAGGGGCATGCAGGGGGCAGGTCAAGCGAAATCGAGGAAACGATGTGTCGGCTGTCAACCTTTCCGCGATCTGTGAGTTCAGCTGGCGCCACACATCGCGCTCGCAGCGAATGTCGGCAAAGCGAGCTGCGGCGGCAGCATCTTGAAGGTGAGTCCAAGTTCCGACTCTGGGCCGATCGCTTCAATCGTCGAATACCTTGGAGCTTCTGACTCGTTCCCCATTAGGATCAGGATTCATAACCAGTAGATGACGGTTGCAGCGAGGGCGATGGCTGAGAGGAAGACCTTGGGACAGCGGTCATAGCGTGTCGCCACGCGCCGCCAATCCTTGAGCCTACCGAACATAATCTCGATTCGGTTGCGCCGTTTGTATCGGCGCTTGTCATATTTCACCTTCGTCGTGCGCTGCTTTCGGCCTGGGATACCGGCGCGTATCCCTTTGTCTTTCAACGCGTCTCGGAACCAGTCGGCGTCATAACCGCGATCGCCGAGCAGCCAGTCGACCTTGGGCAGGTTGCTCAGCAGCGCCCGCGCGCCGATGTAGTCGCTGACCTGCCCGGCGGTGACGAACAGGCTGAGCGGTCGCCCTTGGCTGTCGCAGATCGCATGCAGTTTGGTATTCATGCCGCCCTTGGTTCGACCGATCAGACGACCACGCCCCGTCCGTCGGGAAAACGATCCACTGGATCGTTTTCTGATCCTCCGAACTTCGCGGCCATGCTGGTCGCGGTGCGGTGTGCCTTCAGGTAGGTCGCGTCGATCATCACGGTCCTTTCTTCGCGGTGTCCGGCAGCCAGGCCGACCATCATCCTGGCGAAGATGCCTTTCTCGCTCCAGCGCTTCCACCGGCTGTACAGCGTCTTGTGCGGCCCGTAGGCTTCAGGCGCGTCGCGCCAGCGCAAGCCATTGCGATTTATGAAGATAATCCCGCTCAAGACCCGTTTGTCGTCGACCCGAGGCTTGCCGTGGGACTTGGGGAAGAAAGGGGGAAAGCTTGGCCATCTGCTCGTCGGTCAGCCAGAAAAGGTCGCTCATGTCACCGCTCCGTTTTCCGGGCCGTGAATCACTTAGCGCTTTGAAAACCAATGCATCCTGACCCTAGATGTTTGATCCCAGGGTTTGATGGTGTGATCCTTTCGAAGGAATGGAAGGATACCCTATGGGACAAGTTCGTCACGGAAGCGCCACGACCACGTACGCCGTCAGAGCAGCAATACAGCGATCGCAAGCTTCGCTCGCGACGTTGAGCCGGGAGCTCGGCATCAATCCCAAGACGGTTGCGAAGTGGCGCAAACGGCAGACGGTCGATGATCTCAAGACTGGCCCAAAGGAGCCACGTTCGACGGTCCTCACCGAGGGCGAAGAGGCGGCCATCGTCGCGTTTCGGCGCCACACGCTGCTGCCGCTTGATGACTGCCTGTATGCCCTTCAGCCGTCCATCCCACACCTGACACGCTCAGCGCTGCACCGGTGTCTACAGCGGCATGGCATCTCACGCCTGCCTGACATCGAGGGCGACAAGCCGAAGCGGTCGAAGTTCAAACGCTACCCGATCGGCTTCTTCCACATAGACATCGCCGAAGTGCAGACTGCTGAAGGAAAGCTCTTCCTGTTCGTCGGCATCGACCGCACGAGCAAGTTTGCTGTGACCCAGCTTGTCGAGAAGGCAGACAGAAAGACGGCTTGGGAGTTTCTCCAATACATGCTCGAAGCCGTGCCATATCAGGTCCACACCATTCTAACCGACAATGGCATTCAGTTCGCCGAGCAGCCACGGAACCGGAACACCGCGTATTCACGGCCGATGCGCTTTGACATGATCTGTGAGGCAAACGGGATTGAGCACCGACTGACCAAACCCAACCATCCCTGGACCAACGGACAGGTCGAACGGATGAACCGCACGATCAAGGAAGCCACTGTAAAGCGCTTCCACTACGACAGCCATGATCAGCTGCGAACGCACCTCACAGACTTCATGGCAGCATACAACTTCGCGCGTCGGCTCAAGACCCTCAACGGACTCACTCCTTACGAATACATCTGCAAGATCTGGACATCAGAGCCGGACAGATTCATCTTAAACCCGATCCACCAGATGCCGGGACTGAACACCTAGACCGTAAAGGCGTCTCTGAAGGCTTGCAGCGCTGCGATCTCGTCACCTTTTGCAAAGGCTTCCATGCCGACAGGACCGGAATATCCAAGCTGCGAAAGCGTCTGCGCAACCGCCGCATAGTTGATCTCTCCGGTTCCCGGCTCACAGCGGCCCGGATTGTCTGCGACCTGAACCTCGCCGATCCAAGGCAGGCAGGCTTCGCACCAGCGGATGAGATCTCCTTCTCCGATCTGGGTATGGTAGAGGTCGAGGTTGATCCTGAGCTGAGGGCGGTTGACGGCGGACACGAGGGACAGAACGGCTTCGGTCGATCCGAACGGGCAGCCCGGGTGGTCCAGCGGGTTCAGGTTTTCCAGCGTGAACGTCACGCCCTCTTCCTCGGCCATGTCACAGATGCGGTTGAGCGTGTCACGGGCGCGGAGTTCCATCCCCGGTGCAAACGTGCCGTGGCGTGGGATCGGGATGCCACCATCGCCAAGCCCGGTGCCATGCAGGTTCAGCCGATCAACACCCAGCCGCTTGCCGACCTGCGCCGTCTCACGCGCCGATTTCAGCAGCATGTCTGCGCCGTCGTCGTCGGTCAGCCGCCCTTCGAGATAACCGTTCATGATGGTGAAGTTCGCCCCGGTTTTCTCCAGCGCGTCCAGGTCCCATTCGGGCCAGTTCCAAAGACCGACGCCAAAGCCTATCTCGTGAAGCTTCGCTGCACGCCAGGCGATCGGTTTGTTCTGCCAAAGCATCTCTGCGCAGGCGGCGAGTTGAAAAGGTGCAGTCATCTTAGGCGTCCCGTTCCATAATCCATTCGACCTCTGGTGCTGGCACGAAGCGCCACTTGCGCTGCGGGCCGGCCATGACGTTCAAATAATACATCTCGAACCCGTATGGCGCGCCGCAGGGGTGGTGGCCACGCGGCACAAGGACGACATCGCCGTCCGACACCGCCATGGTTTCGTCAAGCCCTCCGTCGTCGGTGTAAACCCGCTGGATGCCGAACCCCGAGGCCGGGTTCAGTCGGTGGTAGTAGGTTTCTTCCAGGTAGGTGATACGCGGGAAGTCATCCTCGTCGTGCCGGTGGCTGGGGTAGGACGACCAGTGGCCCGCGGGGGTAAAGACCTCGGTCACCAGCAGGCTGTCGGCGTAATCCTCGTTCTCCATCGCGATGTTGTTGATGTGGCGGGTGTTGGTGCCCTTGCCGCGTTCGGTCAGGGTGATGCCGTCGGGGCCGATGCGGCGCGCCGGGTGTCCGCCGTGGCCCGGTGCGCTGCACACCGCCAGCACGCAGTCGGTTTCCGCCACCGCCTGCCAGTCGCTGCCATTCGGCAGGTAGAGGCAATGCGGCGGGGTCTTTTCGAACACATCCATCCGGTCGCCCAGCACGCCCCAGTCCTGTCCCGCACCGGTGATCGCGGCCTTGCCTTCGACCATGACAAGGATCACCTCGCGATCCCCCGTTGCCTCGGCCGCCCTGTCGCCCGCACGCAGGCGATAGAGCGAGAAGCCCACATAGCGCCAGCCCGCGCTTTCAGGGGTGATCTGGTGTACCTTGCCACGGGTGCCGAAGGGTTTCATCAGAAGATCGGGCATGCACGCTACCTCTCGATTTCGATGCCGGAGCGGCCGCAGATTTTCGTAATGTGGTCGAACCCGATCTTGGAATATTCGAAGGGCGGGGCCTTGGCGGGGTCCTGTTCCGCCTCGACGACGATCCAGCCAGAATAGTTCATCGCTTTCAGCCGGTCGGTGATGGTCTGGAAGTCGATGCACCCCTCGGGATCACCCGGGACCGAATAAACGCCGGCCGCAACCCCGTCGAGAAAGCTCTTGTCCTCGGCGCGCACCCAATCAAGCACGGGCTGGCGCACGTCCTTGAAGTGGACGTGGTGGACGCGATGGCCCCACTTGTCGAGAACCGCGACGGGATCAGCCCCGGCAAAATGCAGATGCCCAGTATCGTAGAGCAGCGTCAGGTCCTCGGACGAGCCTTCCATCAGCCAGTCGATGTCTTCGGCGTCCTGCACCATCGCACCCATATGGTGGTGATAGCTGAGCACGACGCCCTTATCCTTCGACCACTTGGCAAGTTCGGACAACTCTTTGCCATATGCCATGACCTCATCCCGCGTCAGCTTGGGACGCTGGCTCACGGGTTGGTCGCAATTGCCCTGAATGGTGTTCGAACATTCGGCATAGACGATGCAGGGTGCATTGAGGGCGGCGAATTGTTCGACTTGCCCGCGGATCGCCTCTTTTTCATCGGCGAGCGACAGGCGCATCAGATCACCCGAGCACCAGCCTCCACAAAGCGCCACGCCATACCGGTCCAGATAAGCGCGAAGACCCTCGGTGTCGGCAGGCATACGTCGGCCGCGTTCGACGCCGGAATACCCAATCCGCGACGCATCCTCCATCGCACCTTCGGTTGTGAAGTCCTTGGTCAGTTCAGGCAGATCGTCGTTCTGCCAGGCGATCAGGGAAATACCGATCTTTACACTCATCAGTCTGCTCGCTGTTTTTGCTTGTTTTCGGTGTATTTCTCATGCGCAGCGTTCACTTCGGCGCGCTCGGAAACCTGCGGAACGCCAACGTCCCACCAGGTTCCGCCCGGTTCGGTGGACGGATATGGGTCGGTATCGATGACGATAACAAAGGGGCCCGTGATGGTGTCCCGCGTGGAGAGCGCTTCTTCCAGTTCGGCAATCGAGGCAACCTTGACCGAGGTCGCCCCCATCGCTTCGGCGTGCTTGGCAAAGTCGATATTGGAGTTTTCACCGCCGATCGCATGATCGAGCAGATTGTTGAACTCCGCTCCGCCGCAGCCCATCTGCAAGCGATTGATGCAACCGTAACCGCGGTTGTCTGTGACAACGACGGTAAAGCTGATGCCCATCATCGCCGCCGTCGCCATCTCGGAATTGGCCATCATGTAAGTGCCGTCGCCGGTAAAGCAGATCACATCCCGCTCCGGTTCGGCCATCTTGATCCCCATGGCACCTGCGATCTCGTAACCCATGCAGCTGAACCCGTATTCCATATGGTAGGACCCAGGGCGGCCTGCCTTCCAGAGCTTGTGCAATTCGCCGGGCATGGTGCCTGCCGCGCACATGGCGACGGTGTTCTCTCCGGCTGTCCGCTGCACGGCGCCGATCACCTGCATGTCGGTCGGCAGCGCATTGCCCTCGCCGGGGGCTTCTGTCAGCGGATCGACCTTGACGAACCAATCGGATTTCAGCGGCTGCGCGTCCCCCTCAAAGCGCGCCTCGGAAAGCGCGGTACCCAACTCCTCCAATCCGACACGAGCGTCCGCCATCAACGGCATAGCGCCGTGTTTGGCCGCATCATGGGCCGCAACATTCAGGCTGACGATGCGCCGTTCAGGATTCGCAAAAAGCCCCCAGGACCCGGTCGTAAAGTCCTGAAAACGCGTGCCGACGCCAAGGATCACGTCCGCCCGAGCGCAGACCTCATTGGCAGGTTCTCCACCGGTCACGCCTACGGGGCCAAGGTTCAGCGGATGATCCCAGGGCAGGGCCGATTTCCCCGCTTGCGTCTCGGCCACCGGGATGTTGTGGGCTTCGGCAAAGTCCTTCAGGGCTTCGGTCGCCTCGGCGTAGTGCACGCCGCCGCCGGCAACAATCACCGGACATTTGGCACCCTTGAGCACGTCGGCCACGCGCGCAAGTTCGCCGTCGTCCGGGCGAACGCGGCGCCGATACCAGATCTTCGGTTCGAAGAAACTGACTGGGTAGTCGAAGGCTTCGGCTTGGACATCCTGACAAAATGCCAGAGTGACCGGACCGCAGTCCGCCGGGTCTGTCATTGTGCGGAAGGCGCGGGGGAGGGCGGTCAGAAGCTGTTCCGGTCGCGTGATCCGGTCGAAGTAGCGGCTGACGGGCTTGAAGGCGTCGTTGACCGATACGGTTCCGTCGCCGAAATCCTCGATCTGTTGCAGAACGGGGTCCGGACCCCGGTTCGCAAAAACATCGCCGGGCACCAGAAGCACGGGCAAGCGGTTCACATGGGCCAGACCTGCTGCCGTGACCATATTCGTGGCGCCCGGTCCGATGGATGACGTCACCATCATCGCGCGTTTACGGCGCAGCTGCTTCGAGTAGGCAATGGCGGCATGCGCCATGGTCTGTTCATTGTGCCCGCGATAGGTCGGCACTGCGTCGCGGCTGGCATAAAGTGCCTCGCCAATACCAGCGACATTGCCGTGGCCGAAGATGGCCCAGCAGCCCGCGATGAAGGGCTCTGCCTCTTCGGTCAGTTGGGCCGCGATGTAGCGCATCATGGCCTGCGCAGCGGTCAGTCGGATTGTCTTACTCATGCGGCATCCTCCATGGCCCGTTTGCGGGCCTTGTCCCAAATCTCGCAAAGGCGCTGATAGTTCTCGGCCATCTGATCGACGGCTGCGCGATCGTTCAACTGCCCCTGCATCCAGGCGCGCGCCGCATCGCCGAAGATCGTGCGTCCCACGGCGAATCCCTTGACCAGCGGTTGCCGGGCGGCCAGCGCGAAAGAGGCGGCAAGCTCTTCCTCGGGCGCGTCCAGCCCCAGCACCACGATCCCGCGCGTGCGTGGGTCGTTGCGTTCGATGGCGGCGACGGCACTGGCCCAGGCGGCTTCGGTCTTGAACGGCTCCAGCTTCCACCAGTCGGGAAAGACGCCCGCGTCATAGAAGCTCTGGATCAGCGTTGCTGACGTGTCATCATCGACCGGGCCGACCTTCGACGGGATGATTTCCAGCAGGAATTCCAGCCCGTTGCGCCGCGCGGCGGTAAAGAGCCGCTTGACCCGCGCGATCTGCATCTTGGCGGTCTTGTCGTCGTCATCGGGGTGGCAGAAGACCAGCAGCTTGACGACGTTTTCCCGCGCCCATTCGCGCAATCCGCCCAGATCGTCGCCCAGGTCCGGCTCGAACGCGATGGGTCGAGACCCCGGAAGCTCGGTCGGGCGACCGATCCAAAGGCCGCTGCCGGTGGCCCGGTGCAGGGCACTGCGCCCGATCCGGTTGTCGCAAAGAATGCCGTAGCCGGGCTGGCCATTCTGAACTTTCAAAGCCGCATCGAGGCACAGTTCCTTGAATTTCCCGCCCTTTTCCGGCGTGTAACCCTCCATCTCTTCAAGCTGAAGGCGGTGGTCAAAGGCGAAGGTCTTGACCGAAGACCAGTCGCCATGCCGGTTGGTGGCCCAGTGCACCTGTTCCAGCTCGGCATCGTTGCGCAGGTCTGGCCGCTTGATCCCGCGTTCAAAGAAGAACTGGAGCTCATCCCAACTCGGGTAAGCCGGGGTGCAGCCATGACGGCTGACCGCGAAGGCACCGCAGGCATTGGCGTATTTCAGCGCCGTGGGCCAGTCCGCCCCGTCGAGCCAGCCTTTCAGCAGGCCGGACATGAACCCGTCGCCGGCCCCCAGCACGTTGAAGACCTCGATGGGAAACCCCGGCCCGGCCTGGCCATCGTCGAGGCTGTCGGGGATATCGCCGGTGAAGGCCACCGCGCCCGCCGCCCCGCGCTTGCACACCAGCGTCGCGCCCGACACGGCCCGGACCGCACGCAAGGCGGCAATGGTGTCGGTGCTGCCGCCGGCGATGTGGAACTCCTCTTCGGTGCCGACGATCAGATCGAACAGATGCAGCGTCGACTGCAATTTCGCCGTGACCGCCGCGCTTTCCACAAACCGGCTTTCGCCGTCGCCATGTCCCGCCACGCCCCACAGGTTCGGGCGGTAGTCGATGTCGAGCGCGGTCTGCTGCCCGTTCGCCCGCGCGATTTCGAGCGCCTTGATCGTCGCGGCCTCGACCTCGGGGTGGCTCAGATGCGTGCCGGTGGCCACCACCGCCCGGGCAGAGCGGATGTAGTCGGGGTCGATATCGTCCTCGGTCAGCCCCATGTCCGCGCAGTTTTCGCGATAGAAGATCAATGGAAAGCTGTCCTGATCGCGGATGCCCAGCAGTACCAGCGCGGTCAGCCGGTCCGGGTCCGTCTTGACGCCGCGGGTGTCGACCCCTTCGCGCCCCAACTGCTCGCGTATGAACCGCCCCATGTGCTCGTCACCCACGCCGGTTATCAGCCCCGATTTCAGCCCCAGCCGCGCGGTGCCGCAGGCGATGTTGGTGGGCGAGCCGCCGATGTATTTGTCGAACGACCCCATATCCTCAAGCCGCCCGCCAATCTGCGCGCCGTAAAGATCGACCGAAGACCGGCCAATGGTGATCAGATCAAGG
>NZ_JBMPGU010000018.1:0-65376 GCF_049323015.1 Thalassococcus sp. BH17M4-6 | reverse complement strand
AGGGATCCGTAGTCGTTTTCGGCGATCTTGCGCAGGATGCGGCGCATGATCTTGCCGGATCGGGTTTTGGGCAGGCCGGGGGCCCACTGGATGAGGTCCGGGGACGCGATGGGGCCGATTTCCTGGCGGACCCAGGTGCGCAGCTCTTTCGTCAGCTCGTCCGAAGGTTCCACCCCGTTCATCAGGGTGACGTAGCAATAGATGCCCTGGCCCTTGACCTCGTGCGGGTAGCCGACGACTGCGGCTTCGGCGACCTTGGCGTGGGCCACCAGTGCCGATTCCACCTCGGCCGTGCCCATGCGGTGGCCGCTGACGTTGATCACGTCGTCGACCCGGCCGGTGATCCAGTAATCCCCGTCCGCGTCGCGCCTGCAGCCATCGCCCGAGAAGTAATAGCCCTTGTAGTCCGAGAAATAGGTCTTCTCGAACCGCTCGTGATCGCCCCAGACCGTGCGCATCTGCCCGGGCCAGCTGTCGGCGATGACCAGCACGCCCTCGGTCGGGTTCTGTTCCTGCACCTCGGCGGTCTGCGGGTCCAGCACCAGCGGCTTGATGCCGAAGAACGGCTTCATCGCGGCGCCGGGTTTGGTCGCATGCGCGCCGGGCAGCGGGGTCAGCAGGTGCCCGCCGGTTTCGGTCTGCCACCAGGTGTCGACGATGGGACAGCGGCCGCCGCCCACCACCTCGTTGTACCAGTTCCAGGCCTCGGGGTTGATCGGTTCGCCCACGGTGCCCAGCAGTTTCAGCGAGGATAGATCGCATTTGGTTACGAAATCATTACCCTGGCCCATCAGCGCGCGAATCGCCGTGGGCGCGGTGTAGAACTGCGCGACTTTGTGCTTTTCGCAGACCTGCCAGAAGCGGCTGGCGTCCGGATAGGTCGGCACGCCTTCGAACATCACGGTGGTGGCGCCGTTCGCTAAGGGCCCGTAAACAATGTAGGAATGCCCGGTCACCCAGCCCACGTCGGCGGTGCACCAGTAGACGTCGCCGTCGTGGTAATCAAACGTGATCTCGTGCGTTAACGCGGCATAAACCAGATAGCCGCCAGATGTATGCACGACGCCCTTTGGCTGCCCGGTGGAGCCCGAGGTGTAGAGGATGAAGAGAGGGTCCTCCGCGTTCATCTCGGCAGGCTGGCTCACGTCCGAGGCTTCGGCGGCCATCTCGTTGTAATCATAGTCGCGGTCCTGGACCCAGGTGGTCTGGCCGCCGGTGCGCTTGACCACCAGGCATTTGACGCTGTCCTTGCAGTTGCGCAGGGCCTGGTCGGCGTTTGTCTTGAGCGCGGTCTTCCTGCCGCCGCGGGGCGCCTCGTCGGCGGTGATCAGTACCTTGGCGTCGGATCCGTTGATCCGCGCGGCCAGCGCGTCGGGCGAAAAGCCCGCGAAGACGATGGAGTGGATGGCGCCGATGCGCGCGCAGGCAAGCATGGCATAGGCGGCCTCGGGGATCATCGGCAGGTAGATCACGACGCGGTCGCCGCGGCGCACGCCCAGCTCTTCGAGGATGTTGGCCATCTTGCAGACGCTGCGGTGCAGCTCGCGGTAGGTGATGTGCTTGGCCGCGTCCTCGGGGTCGTCGGGCTCCCAGATGATCGCGGTCTGGTCGCCGCGGGTCTCGAGATGCCGGTCGATGCAGTTGGCCGCGACGTTGAGCGTGCCATCCTCGAACCACTTGATGCCGACATTGCCGAGCGTGAAGTCGACGTTCTTGACGGTCGAATAAGGACGTTCTTGACGGTCGAATAAGGCTTGATCCAGTCGATCCGCTTGCCATGCTCCGCCCAGAACCCCTCAGGATCCGACACCGACGCCGCATACATCTCCTCATACCGCGACGCGTCAACGTGGGCGTTTTTCACCATTTCCTCTGCGGGGGGGTAAGTCTTGTCGGTCATGGTCGTCTCCTCCGTGTCATGCACCGCCTTTGCGGCGGTCTGTGCTTATCATCACGAAAACGCGATGGGTCTTCGCAATGTTCCCTAACGAAAAGGCCGGAGACTTGCGCCCCCGACCTTTGAACGATGCGCGGTGCGCGACCCATCAGATGGCCAGGTATTCGGCCCGCAGGCTTTCGTTTTCCAGCACTTCGGCGGCCGTGCCGTCAAAAACGATCGACCCGGTGTCGAGGATCACGGCGCGGTCGGCAAGCTGCAGCGCACGGATCGCGTTCTGTTCGACAAGGATCGTGGTGATGCCCTGTTCCTTGATGATGCGCAGGGTCTTTTCGATCTCGTCCACGATCACCGGTGCCAGACCTTCGTAGGGCTCATCCAGCAGCAGCACCTTGATGTCGCGGGCCAGCGCGCGGGCGATGGCCAGCATCTGCTGTTCGCCGCCCGAGAGCGTCGTGCCTTCCTGTTTCCGGCGTTCTCCCAGGCGCGGGAAGAGCTGGTAGAGCCGTTCGATCGACCAGCCGATGGGCGGGGCGATCTGCGCCAGCTGCAGGTTTTCCTCGACCGTGAGGCCGGGAATGATGCGCCGGTCCTCGGGCACGAGGCCCAGGCCCGCCATCGAGGCCTCGTAGCTTTGCATCTTGTGCAGAGGCTGATGGTCGAGCCAGATTTCGCCTTCGTTGACCTGGGGGCTCGCCAGCCGCGCGATGCCGCGCAGCGTCGTGGTCTTGCCCGCGCCGTTACGGCCCAGAAGCGCCAGAATCTCGCCCTCGTGGACGTTGAAGCTGATGCCCTGCACGATGTAGCTTTCGCCGTAATAGGCGTGCATATCCCAGACGGACAGGAACGCAGGAGCGGTGGCCGCGTGGTTGGCGTTCTTGGAAAAGTCGGGTTTGACGTTCATGTCGGTGTCTCCGCCGTAAGAAGGGGGGTGGATTTCAAACCCACCCGACGCATGGATCAGGCCGCTTCGCCCAGGTAGGCCTCTTTGACCTTGGGGTGGCCCTTGATGTTTTCGGGCGTGTCCTCGACCAGGGGCGTGCCCTGGGCCAGCACGGTGATCCGGTCGGCCAGGCTGAACACCACGTGCATGTCGTGTTCGATGATCGCGATGGTGATGTCGCGCTTTTCCTTGATCTCCTTGAGCAGATCGATGGTGTTGTTTGTGTCGGCCCGCGCCATGCCGGCGGTGGGTTCGTCCAGCAGCAGCAGGCGGGGTTTCTGGATGAGGCACATCGCCATTTCCAGCCTCCGCTTGTCGCCGCGCGACATGGAGGCGGAATGCATGTGGCGCTTGTCCAGCATGTTGACCTCGTCCAGCATCTTTTCCGCTTCTTCGCGCAGGTCGCTTTCGGAGCCGACGGATTCGATCGCGTGCATGCGGAAGGACCCGTCGCGCTTGGCAAAGAGCGGGATCATCATGTTTTCCATCACCGTCAGATCACCAAAAATCTCGGGCGTCTGGAACACGCGGGAAATGCCCATCTGGCAGATTTCGTAGGGTTTGCGCCCCAGCACAGATTGCCCGTCGAACATCACCGACCCGGTGTCGGGGATGAGCTTGCCCACGAGGCAGTTGAGCAGCGTGGACTTGCCCGCCCCGTTGGGCCCGATGATCGCGTGCACGGTGTTGTCCTGCACGCTGAGGTTCACATCCCCCAGCGCCTGCAGCCCGCCGAAGCGCTTGTTGACGTCTTTGACTTCAAGAATGCCCATGCTCTGCGCTCCTTATTCGGCGGGTGTCTTGGCGGCTTCGGATTTGCCATCCTCGACCTTTTTCCGGCGGAAGAGGCGCGCGATGCGCTGGCCGCCCTCGACGAGGCCACCGGGCAGGAAGATCACCACGGCCATGAACATCAGGCCCAGCGTCAGGTGCCAGCCTTTGCCGACGAAGGGATAGAAGATGGTCACCAGGAAATCCTCCAACCCGTCGGGCAGGAAGGCGAACCATTCGTGCAGCACGCCCGAGTTGATCTTGGAGACGATGTTTTCCATGTACTTGATGAAGCCTGCGCCAAGCACCGGCCCGATGAGCGTGCCGGCACCGCCGAGGATCGTCATCAGCACGACCTCGCCGCTGGCGGTCCAGAACATCCGCTCTGGTCCCACCTGGGTGTCCATCGCGACCATGAGCCCGCCAGCCAGACCCGCGTACATGCCCGAGATGACAAAGGCCGCCAGCGTGTAGGGCTTGGAATTGAGGCCGGTGTAGTTCATCCGCTGCTGGTTCGACTTCACCGCCCGCAGCATCATGCCGAAGGGCGAGCGGAAGATGCGGATGGCAATATAGAACGCCAGGATCATCACGACGGCGCAGACGTAGTAGCCGACGTTCATGGTGAATTCCCAATCGCCAAGGCGGATGATGCTGCTGTCGCTCATCTCCAGCCCGAAGAGGTTGGCGCGGCCGATCTCGCCATCGGGGATGTTGGACAGGAGCGGCGTGTCGGTCTGCTTGATCTGCAGGCCGGTTTCGCCGCCGGTGAGCGGTGTCAGAACCGAGTAGGCCAGGGCGTAGGACATCTGCGCGAAGGCCAGCGTCAGGATCGAGAAGTAGATGCCCGAGCGGCGCAGGGAGATGTAGCCCACCAGGATCGAGAAGAGCCCGGCAAAGACCACGGCCATGACGATTCCGGGGATGATGTTGAGCGACAGCAGCTTCATCATCCAGATCGCCGCGTAGGAGCCTACCCCCAGAAAGGCCGCGTGGCCGAAGGACAGGTAGCCTGTGAGCCCGAAGAGGATGTTGAAGCCGATGGCGAAGATCCCGAAGATCACGAAACGCTGCATCAGGTCAGGGTAGCCCGCGTTGAACTGCGCCATGGCGCTGTCCACCGGGAAGGGATTGAGCAGGAAGGGGGCCAGCAGGGCCAGCACCACTACCAGCAGAAAGACCGTCAGATCCTTACCTTTGATACCGAGCATGGTCTTACTCCTCCATGACGCCCTTGCGGCCCATGAGGCCACGCGGACGGGTCAGCAGAATGATGATCGCGACAAGATAGATGACGATCTGGTTGATGCCGGGCAGCAGGTCGACGATCACCGGCATGGAGGCGAAGGATTCCAGAATCCCCAGCAGGAAGCCGGCCAGCACGGCGCCCGGAAGGGACCCCATGCCGCCGACCACCACCACCACGAAACTCAGCACCAGAAAGTCCATGCCCATGTGGTAGTTGGGCGCCACGATGGGGGCGTACATCACCCCCGCCAGCCCGGCGACGCAGGCGGCCACGGCGAACATGATCGTAAAGCGCTTGTCGATGTTGATGCCCAGTAGGCCCACGGTTTCGCGGTCGGCCATCCCGGCGCGCACGACCATCCCGAAGGTGGTAAACTGCAGGAAGGCGAAGACACCGCCGATGATCACCGTGGCAAAGAAGAAATACACCAGCCGCCAGTAGGGATACATGATGGTGAGCGGATCAAAGCCCAGCCACGATCCGAAATCGAAGCTGCCGGTAAAGGCGGCCGGGGCGGGCGTCTGGATCGGGTTCGCGCCGAAGAACGCCTTGACGATTTCCTGCAGTACGATGGCCAGGCCGAATGTCACCAGGATCTGGTCGGCATGCGGACGCTTGTAGAAATGCTTGATCAGCCCGCGTTCCATCGCAAAGCCGACGGCGATCATCACCGGGATCGCGAACAGGATCGACAGCGGCACCGCCCAATCGATGATCGAGGCGCCGATCTCGGGGCCGAAGATATCGTGCATGTAGGGCACGTCGACCGTCATCGGGTTGCCGAGAAAGTCGGTGCGGGTGTCGTCCACGATCTCGTGGCTGAGGTTCATCAGCCGCGAAAACACGACGGCGCAGAAGGCGCCCAGCATGAAAAGCGCGCCATGCGCAAAGTTCACGACACCCAGCGTGCCGAAGATCAACGTCAGCCCGAGGGCGATCAGCGCATAGGCGGATCCCTTGTCGAGCCCGTTCAGGATTTGGACGATTATCTGATCCATGGCTGCAATGCCCCCTGGTGTCATGCAATGAGGTCGGACAGTGCCGGTCCGGTCGGCATAGAGCCGAACGCGGGCGGGCCCGCGTCCGGCAGAGGACCCCGCGCGATGGGCGCGGGGCCGGGGACCTTATGCCCCGTTGTTGCAGGAGCCCAGTGCGCCGCCGGCGAACTGCGGGTGATCCGGCGGATAGGTGACCTGCTCGGCCGGGGTGACCTCGACGATTTCCACCAGGTCGAACTCGTTCTCCGGGTTCTCCTTGCCGCGCACGACGACAACGTCCTTGAAGCACTGGTGATCCGCGGCGCGGTAAAGGGTCGGGCCGTTGCCCAGACCGTCGAACTCGAACCCTTCGAGCGCTTCGGCAACCGCACAGGGCGCGAACGACCCGGCGCGGGTGACCGCATCCGCGTACAGCAGCGTCTGCACGTAGCAGGTGTGCGCGGCCTGGCTCGGCGGGAAACCGTACTTTTCACCGAAGGACTGCACAAAGGCGTTGGTGCCCGAGTAGCGCGCGCCCAGCTGGTTTTCGAGTTTCCAGTCCCAGTTCTGCGACCCCAGGATGCCGGCGATGTTCTGACCGGCGCCGCGGGCCATCAGCTCGGAATAGAGCGGCACGACGATTTCGAACTTCTTGCCGTTGGCTTCGGCTTCGCGCAGGCCGAACTGAACCGCGTTGGTCAGCGAGTTGACCATGTTCCCGCCGTAGTGGTTCAGGACCAGAACGTCGGCGCCCGAGTTCAGGACCGGCGCGATGTAGGACGAGAAATCGGTCTGTGTCAGCGGGGTCTTGACCGAGTTCACGGTTTCCCAACCCAGCGCTTCGGTCGAGGAGGCCATCGCCTCTTCGGTGGTGTAGCCCCAGTTGTAGTCGGCGGTCAGGTGGTAGGCCTTGCGGTCCGCACCGTACTGGTCGACCAGGATCGGCGCGAGCGCCGCACCGGACATGTACGAGTTGAAGAAGTGCCGGAAACCGTTGGCCTTCTTGTCCTTGCCGGTGGTGTCGTTCGAATGCGTGAGGCCCGCCATGAAGATCACGCCCGCCTCCTGGCAGAGCGCCTGAACGGCCACGGCCACGCCCGAGGAGGACCCGCCGGTGATCATCACCGCGCCGTCCTTTTCGATCATCGAACGGGCGGATGCGCGCGCAGCGTCGGATTTCGTCTGGGTGTCGCCGGTGACGTATTCCACCTTCTTGCCCATGATGCCGTTGCCTTCGAGCGCCTTGGACGAAAACGTCTGCAGCATGCCGCCGTCGCCGCCACCGTTCAGGTGCTCGACCGCGAGTTCGTAGGCCCGCAGTTCGTCGGCACCTTCGTCGGCATATGGGCCGGACTGGGGCACGTTGAAGCCCAGCGTCACTGTGTCGCCGGTGGGCGCGTTGGTAAAGCCGGTGTGGGCGGCTGCGGACAGATACGTCGGCAGCGCCAGACCTGCGCCGGCGACTGCACCGGTCTTAATCACGCCGCGGCGTGTCAGGTTCGTTTTGGACATGTAATCCTCCCGTTTGGAAAAAGCGTCGTCCGGGGTTCCTCGTGTCCCGGGGACGCGCGCACAAAGTGCAAGGGTAATATGCCGGACGGACAGAAAATTTCGCAACAACTGCTTTTAAAACATGAATAATTTTGTCAAATAGTACACAAGGTTGCGGGGCCGCTTGTAAAAAAGTTATTCGGCGCTGCAGAAACGCGTTGATTAGACAGGAAAATTCAAATGGCGCGGGACACGCTGACCGGCAGCCGCATCCGAGAGCGGCGGATCATGGCGGGGATCAAGCAGGCCGATCTGGCCCGCATGGCGCAGATTTCGCCATCCTACCTCAACCTCATTGAACACAATCGCCGCAGAATCGGCGGAAAGCTGCTGCTCGACATCGCGACGCTGCTGGAGGTCGAGCCGCAGATTCTGACCGAAGGGGCCGAGGCGACGCTGATCGCGTCCCTGCGCGAGGCGGCATCGGACCTGCGCGGCCACGCGGCCGAGCTGGACCGCGTCGACGAATTCGCGGGCCGGTTCCCGGGCTGGGCGGCGCTGCTGGAGCAAAGCCGCCGCCGCATCGACGCGCTTGAACGCACGGTGGAATCGCTGAGCGACCGCATGACCCACGATCCCCACCTGGCCGCGTCCCTGCACGAGATGCTGTCGACCGTCACCGCCATCCAGTCCGCCGCGACGATCCTGGCCGAACCCGGCGAGATCGAGCCGGAATGGCAGCAGCGCTTTCACCGCAACATCTTCGAGGACAGCGCGCGGCTGGCCGACACCAGCCGGTCGCTTGTGACGTACCTTGAGGCCGCGGACGATGGCGGCGCCGAGGTGACGGTGCCTCAGGAAGAGGTCGACGGCATCCTGGATGCGCAGGACCATCATTTCCCGCAGCTCGAAACCGGCGATGACAGCCCCGACGCGCTGGCCGACCGGCTGGGTGCCGAGGTATCGGATGTCGCGCGGGCTTTGCTGCGACGGGTGTTGCGACGCTATGCCGAGGATGCGGCGCGCCTGCCGCTGGACGTGCTGGATGCCGCGCTGACCGCGGCGGGGGCCGATCCGTTGCAGCTTGCCGATGCTGTGGGGATGGATGCGGGGCTGGTCATGCGCAGGCTGGCGGCGCTGCCGCTGGGGCGGCTTTCCGCCCCCGTGGCGCTGGCGATCTGCGATGCCTCTGGCACGCTGATCTACCGCAAGCCGCTGCCGGATTTCGCCATGCCCCGGTTTGGGGCGGCCTGTCCGCTCTGGCCGCTTTACCGTGCGCTCAGCCGTCCCATGACGGTGCTTTACGAGCGTGTGGCCCAGCCGGGCCACGACGCGGGCGGGCTGAGCGCCTGGGCCGTGGCGCAGCCGATGGGGACGCCCCGCGTCAACCGCGATCCGATCTACGAGGCACAGATGCTGGTGCAGGCGACCGGGGCGGGCGACAGGGATGATCCCGCGCCGGTGGGCGTCACCTGCCGGATTTGCCCGCGCCTGCAGTGCGCAGCCCGGCGCGAACCGTCGATTCTGGGTGGTCCGGCGTAAGACGCGTTTTGACACGGGCCCCCCGATTGGCGATAACTTCGGGACGGAGCGGAAAAAGCGCAAAAACCGGCAACAGCCAGGGCCGCCGTTCCACTCATGGGGGGAGAGGACCAATGGAATGCAAAAGCATGTCCTGCTGATCGAGGATGAACCCAATATCATAGAGGCGATCAGCTTTATCCTGTCGCGAGATGGCTGGACGGTGAACACCCATGCGAATGGCACAACGGCGGTCGAAACCGTGCATGCCCGCAACCCCGATGTGCTGATCCTTGACGTCATGCTGCCCGGCAAGAGCGGCTATGACATCCTGCGCGAATTGCGCGAAAGCCCCAAGACCAGGGCGCTGCCGGTGCTGATGCTGACCGCGCGCGGCCAGACCAAGGACCGCGAGATGGCGGAACGCGCCGGGGTCAACGCCTTCATGGCCAAGCCGTTCAGCAATTCCGAGATGCTGGAGGCTGTGCGCGCGCTCAGCACGCCATGATGCCGCCGCCCGAAATACCCGGGCGCAAGGCGCTTTTCGTCGAGCGGCGCACCTACCGGCGGCGGCGGCTGATGGACGCCGCACGGCTCTTGCCGCTTCTGCTCATGCTGCTCTGGGCGGTGCCGCTTCTGTGGCCCAAGGGGTCTGAGGCCGGTGTGTCCAGCAGCGGCGCGCTGACCTATCTTTTCGCGGTCTGGCTGGGCATGATCGCGCTGGCCTGCCTGATCTCCCTGGCGCTGGGCGGCCGGGACCGGGACGATCCGCCGGGGCCCGGGGCATGACCACGCTCAACGCGCTGGTCGCGGCGTGTCTGGCCTATGTGTTTTTCCTGTTCGTGGTGGCGTTCGTCGCCGAACGTTCGGCGATGCGCGGGCACGGACGCTGGCTGCGCTCACCGCTGGTCTACACGCTGTCGCTGTCGGTCTACTGCACCGCCTGGACCTTTTACGGCGCAGTTGGCTCGGCGGCGCGCACCGGGTTCGAATACCTGGCGATCTATCTTGGCCCCAGCCTGGTGATGATCGGCTGGTGGTGGATCCTGCGCAAGCTGGTGCGCATCGGCCGGTCGCAGCGGATCACCTCGGTGGCGGACCTCATCTCGTCGCGCTATGGCAAATCCAACCTGCTGGCCATCGGGGTCACGATCCTCGCCGTGGTGGGCACGACGCCCTACATCGCACTGCAGCTGCAATCCGTGACGCTGAGCTTTCAGGTCTTCGGCACGCCCGCGCCGGCGGCGGATGCGGTGCACGACTACACCGCGTTCTGGGTCGCGGTGGGGCTTGCGATCTTCACCGTGATCTTCGGCACCCGCAACCTTGATGCCAATGAACGCCATCACGGTGTCGTCATGGCCATCGCGGTTGAGGCGGTGGTCAAGCTGTTCGCGCTGCTCGCCGTGGGTATCTTCGTGGTCTGGGGCCTCTCGGGCGGAGTGACCGAGACGCTGGCCCGCATCGACGCGTCGGAACTGGGGCACTGGCAGGTGAACGGCGGGCGCTGGGCGGGGATCACGCTTCTGTCGGCGGCGGCATTCCTGTGCCTGCCACGGATGTTCCAGGTGCTGGTCGTCGAATGCGACGATGAAACCAACTTGCGCACCGCCAGCTGGGCGTTTCCGCTGTACCTGATGCTGATCAGCCTTTTCGTGGTGCCGATTGCCGTTGTCGGCCTCGACCTCATGCCGCCGGGATCGAACCCCGACCTTTTCGTGCTGACCATTCCGCTGACACAGGGACAGGAGGGGCTGGCGCTGCTGTCGTTCCTGGGCGGGTTCAGCTCGGCCACGTCGATGGTGATCGTCGCGGCGATTGCCCTGTCGACGATGGTGTCGAACCATATCGTCATGCCGATCTGGCTGCGGCTGACCGGCGGCGGTGCCAGCGTGTCGGGTGACGTGCGTCACGTGGTGCTGCTGTCGCGGCGGCTGTCGATCATCGGCGTGGTGGGGCTGGGCTATATCTATTTCAGCCTGTCGGGCGGGGGCACGGCGCTGGCGACCATCGGGCTGGTGTCCTTTACCGGGGTCGCGCAGGTTCTGCCCGCGATGCTGGGCGGGATCTTCTGGCGCGGGGCCACGCGCAACGGCGCCCTTGCCGGGCTGATTGCGGGCTTTGTCGTCTGGCTTTACACTCTTTTCCTGCCCAGCTTTGGCGCGGGGATGATCCTGCCCGACACGCTGATGCAAAACGGGCTTTGGGGGGTGGGCTGGCTGCGGCCGCAGGCGCTTTTCGGGATCGACGGGCTCGACCCGCTGATGCACACGCTGATCTGGAGCATGTCGTTCAACCTGATCGCGTTCTTCGCGTTTTCGCTGATCAGCTTTCCGTCGCCGCTCGAACGGCTGCAAGGCGCGCAGTTCGTCAATATCTTTCAGCATTCGGTGGGCGCGCGCAGCTGGTCGGGCGGCGTGGCGCAGTCCGAGGATCTGATGGTCATGGCGCAGCGCATCCTGGGCGCGCGCGACGCGCAGGCGCTGTTTTCGCGCGAGGCGCAGCGTCAGGGCCTGCGCGGCGGGCTTCCCGAAACCTCGCCCGACTTTCTGGAAACGCTGGAACGGCAGCTGGCCGGATCGGTCGGCGCGGCCACGGCGCATGCCATGGTCGGCCAGATCGTCGGCGGCATGTCGGTGTCGGTCGAGGATCTGATGGCCGTGGCCGACGAGACCGCGCAGATGATGGAATATTCCGCTCGGCTCGAGGCGCAGTCCGAAGAGCTGAGCCGCACCGCCGGGCAGCTGCGCGAAGCCAATGCCAAGCTCACCCGCCTGTCGGTGCAAAAAGATGCGTTCCTAAGCCAGATCAGCCACGAGCTGCGCACGCCCATGACCTCGATCCGGGCGTTTTCCGAAATCCTGCGCGACGGGGCTGACCTGGGCCCTGAGGAACAGGCGAAATACGCCACGATCATCCAGGACGAGGCGATCCGTCTGACGCGTCTGCTGGACGATCTGCTGGATCTGAGCGTGCTGGAGAACGGTCAGGTCAACCTGAACCTTCGGCAAGGGCTGCTGAGCACGGTTCTGGACCGCGCGGTCGCGGCGGCCGCTGCCAATGACGACGGGGCAAAATTGGTGATCAACCGCGATTCCAAGGCTGAAACGGTGGTGCTGCACACCGATCTCGACCGGCTGAGTCAGGTCTTCATCAACCTCATCACCAACGCGCGCAAATACTGCGATGCCGCCACGCCGGAGCTGACGATCCGCGTGACGCAGCAGGCCGGATCGCTGGCCATCGACTTTGTCGACAACGGATCGGGCGTCTCGGCCGAGGCGCAGGATGTGATTTTCGAGAAATTCGCCCGCGTCAGCGACGGGCAGGCGGGCGGCGCGGGGCTGGGGCTGGCGATCTGCCGCCAGATCGTAAACCGGCTGGGTGGCGGGATCAGCTATGTGACCGGTCAGGGCGGGGCGGCGTTCCGCGTTGTCCTGCCCACCGACATCGCGATGGCGGCGCAATAGGCCCGCATCGCCCGCTGTCAGCCGTAATAGGCGATGAAATTGGCCAGGATCCGCTCCGGCACCTGGACCCGGCTGGCCTGACAGGCGCGGATCAACTCATCGGCTTCGGAAGGATCGAAATACCCGTGCGAACGATAGGTGCGGATGCGCGTGGCAAAGACCTCGGCATCGGCTTCGGGGTGGAACTGCGTGGCATAGACGTTGGCGCCATGGCGGATCATCTGGAACGGGCAGGGGGCCGAGGACAGCAGATGCGTGCAGCCCTGCGGCAGGGCTTGCACCGCTTCCTTGTGGCCGACGAAGGCGTCGAATTCCAGAGGCAGATCCGCCAGCAACGGATCGTCGGCTGCGGCGGCGGTGGCGGTGCAGGTGACCGCCCCCACCGCTTCGCCGTAGCGTGCCTTGCTGACCGCGCCGCCCAGGTGATGCGCCAGGATGCCGATGCCGTAGCAGCAGCCCAGGAACGGCAGGTCATGCGCCGTGATCGTCGGCATGAGCGACAGGATCTGCGCCTCGATCCGCGCCTCGGTCGGGTCCTTGGTGGCCGGATCGTCCGACAGGCACCCCGGCCCGCCGCCGACGATCACCCCGGCAAAATCGCGCGGATCGAGCCCCTCGGGCAGCGGTTCGCGGTCCAGCCGGATGCGCCGGGTCTGTGCCGCGTCCAGCCCGCCCTTGTCCAGGAACGCGGCGTATTCGTCGTCGCTGGCCTCGTCCTCGGGGCGCAGCTGCAGGATCAGAAAGGTGCTCATGCGCGGCATTTACCTCTTGCGGGGCGGCAGGGGAAGGCCGCGCGTCATAGCGGCCAGAACACGATGATCGCCGGAATGGAAGCGGCGATCACGATAAGCTCGAGCGGCAGGCCCATGCGCCAGTAGTCGCCGAAGCGGTAGCCGCCCGGCCCCAGGATCAGCGTGTTGTTCTTGTGCCCGATCGGGGTGAGGAAGGCCGAGGATGCCGCCACCGCCACCGCCATCAGGAACGGGTCCGCCGACACGTCCAGCCGGCTGGCCATCTCGATGCCCACCGGGGCCGCGACAATCGTGGTCGCCGTGTTGTTGAGCACATCCGACAGCGTCATCGTGACCACCATCAGCGCGGTCAGGATCATCCAGGCGGGAAGCCCTTCCGTCAGGCCGATGAGCGCGCCCGCGATCAGCGCCGTGCCGCCTGCCTCGTCCAGCGCCGCGCCCAGCGGGATCATCGATCCCAGCAGCACGACGACCGGCCATTCGATGTGATCGTAGATCTCGGATATCGGCAGGATGCGGCCCAGCACATAGGCGATGACCACCAACCCCAGCGCCACCGGCAGATAAATCAGGCCAAAGCTCGCCGCCGCCACCGCGCCCCCGAAAAGGCCGATGGCCAGCCAGGTCTTGCTGTCGCGCGTCACCGCCAGCCCGCGGTCTGCCAGCGGCAGACAGCCCAGCCAGTCGGCCACCGCCGCCCCGGTGTCCTTCGGGGTGAGCAGCAGCAGGATGTCACCGGTTTCAATGACGGTCCGCCGCATCGCGCCGCGGATCGGCCGGCCTTTGCGCGAAATGCCCAAAAGCACCGTGCGCAGCCGCCAGGTCAGGCCTACCGCCGATACGGTCCGGCCGGCAATGCGCGCACCTTCGGGCACCACGACCTCGGTCAGGGTCATGCCGTCGCTGTCGGCCCTCAGCTCCTCGTCACGCTGGCCTTCGGGGAATTCGAGCCGCAGCGCGCTGCGGAATTCATCCAGCGCCTCTGGCGTCGCCTCGACCACGATGGCGTCGCCTTTCTGCAGCACCGTGTCGAGCGCCTGGCCATAGCGGCGCTTGCCGTCGCGGATCAGCCCCAGGATCGCCACGTCCGCCGCATCCGCCTCGTCCTGCAGGGCGCGCAGGCGCTGGCCCTCAAGCTCGCTGCCTTCGGGCACGGACAGTTCGGCAAGGTAGGGTTCCAGCTCAGCGACCGGGCTCGTGCGCTCGCCCCGGTCGGGGATCAGCCGCCAGCCGACAAGGGCCACAAAGCTCAGCCCGGCAATCGCCGCGATGCCGCCCACGGGCGCAAAGTCGAACATCGAGAACGGCGATCCCAGCGCGTCCTGCCGGATCGACGCGATGATGATGTTGGGCGGTGTCCCGATCAGCGTGACCATGCCGCCCAGGATGGTCGCGAAACTCAGCGGCATCAGCGATTTGCTGGCCACGCGCCCGGCCTTGCGGGCGGTCTGGATGTCCACAGGCATCAGCAGCGCCAGGGCCGCGACGTTGTTCATGAACGCCGACAGCACGCCGCCGACGCTGCCCATGATGGCGATATGCGCGCCCAGCCCGCGGCCGCTGTCGATGAGCGTGCGGGTGATCAGGAACACCGCACCCGACCGCACCAGCCCCGCCGACACCACCAGCACCAGCGCCACGATCACCGTCGCCGGGTGGCCGAAGCCGCTGAACGCCTGCTCGGTCGGCACGACGCCCAGAACCACGCCGGCCAAGAGCGCCGTGAACGCCACCAGATCATAGCGGAACCGCCCCCAGAGCAGCAGCGCGAAGACCGCGGCGAAGAGCGAAAAGAGGATGATCTGGTCGGGGGTCATGGCTGTCCTTCACACACGCGCCGGGACCCGCCTGCACGGGCTTGCCCTTGCACCGGCCTCTGGCCTATAGAGACGGGCGAATTCGGATATTTTCAAGGGGAAATGACCATGGCGGGGCATTCCAAATGGGCCAACATCCAGCACCGCAAGGGGCGTCAGGACGCCGTGCGGGCCAAGCTGTTCTCGAAGCTGTCGAAAGAGATCACGGTGGCCGCCAAGATGGGCGACCCCGATCCTGAGAAGAACCCGCGCCTGCGCCTTGCGGTGAAGGAAGCCAAGTCGAACTCGGTTCCCAAGGACGTGATCGACCGGGCCATCAAGAAGGCGATCGGCGGCGATGCCGAGAATTACGACGAAATCCGCTACGAGGGCTACGGCCCCAACGGCGTCGCGGTGATCGTCGAGGCGATGACCGACAACCGCAACCGGACCGCGTCGACCGTGCGCTCGACCTTCACCAAGAACGGCGGCAATCTGGGCGAGACGGGATCGGTCGCCTTCATGTTCGAACGCAAGGGCGAGGTGACGTATCCGGCAAGCGTGGGCGATGCCGACGACGTGATGATGGCGGCGATCGAGGCGGGGGCCGAGGATGTGGAAAGCTCCGAAGACGGCCACGTGATCTGGTGCGCCGACACGGATTTGAACGAGGTGTCCAGCGCGCTCGAAACGGCGCTGGGCGAATCGGAGTCGACCAAGCTGGTGTGGCGCCCGACCACCACGACCGAGCTTGATCTCGACGGCATGCAGACCCTGATGAAGCTCGTGGAGGCGCTGGAGGACGACGACGACGTGCAGCGCGTCACGACGAATTTCGAGGCCAGCGATGAGGTCATGGCGCAGCTCTGACCCAGAGGCTCTATCCGCACCCTAAGGCCGGTCCCGCGACCGGCCTTTTTCTTTGCCGACGGTGGGTTGCAAACCCACCCTACGCATCGCCGCAAAGATGTGGGCAGGGGCGGGGGGATGTGGTTAGATGGCCACCGGATCACGCTCGGATGAAGGTTGAACGGTTTGGGGTTGATAGACATTTTCACAGTCGAGCAGTGGAGCGTTCTAAGCAGCATCGCGACAATCTTTGGTACAGTCTTCGCTGTTGGTTGTGCCGTGATAGGTTGGCTCTGGTACGCGGGCAGATAGATATTCCGCAAGCCAGAGAAAGAGACACCGCAGCAGGTTGTGGTCGTTGATGATCCGGCCAAACCCACGCGACCGCAGGTCTCCTTCCCCAAGATCGTTCCACCCGGTCGCGAACGGCCCCTGGTGGGGCGCAGCGATGAGATGGCGCGGCTGCGCTCGATTCTGGCGTCTCGGGAAGGGGGCGAGATCACGGCCAGCAAGGGGGCCGTGCTCAAGGGTGAGGGCGGGCGCGGCAAGACCACGTTGGCGCGGGAATATGCCGATACATTCGGCCCCGGCTACGACGGAGGCGCCTGGCTGGATGCGCGCGAGCAGCTGACGTTGCTGAGCGATCTGGCCGCCCTCGGGAATGCCGCCTTCGGGATGCCGGTGCCGGAGCCTGTGACCATGGCGCATGGCAAGGCGGTGATTGCACGGATCAAGGACAGCGGCGCGCGCTGGCTGCTGGTCTATGACAACATCGACGATTTCCAGGACATCAAGGCGCTGATGGCGGATGGTGCCAGGATCGACGTGATCGTGACCACCCGGCTGGCGCTGGGCTGGCCGGGGTTCGGCAAGATCGACCTCGAGGTGCTGGGCTTTGCCGATGCCACGGGCGGCGCGGTTGACCTGCTGTTGCAAGAGGCGCGGATGCCGCGGGCCAGCGATGCAGAGCGTGCGGTCGCGCGGGATGTGGCCGAACAACTGGGCGGGCTGCCGCTGGCGCTGGTCATGGCGGGCACGCTGGTGCGCGAGGACGGGATCAGCCTGGGCGATCTGCGCGACGAGGTGGCGCAGGTTCTGACCCGCGTGCCCGAGGGGCAGGACTATCCCGATTCCGTCGCGGGGGCCGTGATGCTGAGCTATGGCCGCCTGAGTAACGGGGCCAAGGCGCTGGTGGATTGCTGCGCTTGGCTGGCGCCTGTGGGAATTACGCCTGACCTTTTCAGGGATGCAGTGGCCGACTCAAGCTGGGCGGCTTATCGCGTTCAACTGCCCGAGACCTTGCGAGCGCTGGTAGAGGATGCCACAGCGCTGCAGGCGGCGTTTGTGGAGGCGCGGCGGTGGTCGGTGCTGAGCGGCACCGGGGAATTTGAAATGCACCGGCTGACTCAGGCGGTGCTGCGGGCAGAGCAAGAGCGGCGGGGGAAGGGCTTTGCCTCTGCCCAAGGCGCGGCGGCGGTTTTGGCGGCTGTTTATCCGGGCGGCGGTGATAACAGCCCTGGGTTGGTCAAGAACTGGCCGCTCTGCCGGTCGCTGACGCCGCATGCGCAGGCGCTGTGGCAAGCGGCTGAGGCGCCTTGGCAGGGCACCTGGGGCCAGCCGGGCTGGGCGGCGATGGACTATGCGCTGAACCAGACCGCATTGTTCCTGTCCAGCCAGGAGGATCGCCCTGGGGCGGTGACGCTGTATCGTGCCTCGCTGGAATTGAGAACGGCGCGGCTGGGGGAGGAGCATCGGGACATTCCGGTTGGGCTGGGCAACCTGGCGCAGCAGCTTGCAGAAATCGGCGCCTTTGAGGAGGCGCAGGACTTGATCGCGCGGGCGGTGGCGCTGGATGAGGCGCATCGGACGGGTGCGGAACGGGCGGACCTCGCGAGAACCTACATGCAGCAGGCCGACATCAGTCTTAGTGTGATGGACGAGGCCGCAGGTGAACGGCGGGCGGAGGCCGAGGCGGTGGCGGAGGCGGCACTGGACAAGGCAGAGGCGCTGCGCACCGAGCTTTTCGGGTCTGAGAGCGCGGAGATGGCGCATGTCTGGAACCAGCGCGGCTATCTGCGGTGGTTGCAGGGGCGCAAGGATGCGCAGTGGCGCGCTTCTGGCCGCGCGCTGGACATCAGCCGGGCGGTGCCGGGCATGGACGACGGCGTGCTTGCGACCCGCGCGATGAACGTGGGAGCGACGGCGCTGGAGATCGGGCGCTGCGTCGAGGCGGAAGCGCCGTTGCGCGAGGCCTATGATATTTCAGAACGCATTTTCGCTGACAATCGAAGTCATTCTCTCTTGAAGCTCCGCGCACAATGGCTGACTGCCTGCCTCCTCGTGCTGGCGCGCAAGGGCGATGATCCGGATGCACGGCGGCGGGAGGCGCGGGAGATTTGTGCGGCGCGGGGGCTGGATTTTGAAGCCATGGGCAAGCATGCCGAAGATTTTCCGCTCGACCCTTTGCCCGGGTTCGACGACGCCTGAGCGGCGCGGTGGGTTGAAAACCCACCCTGCGGTGGCTTAGAGCGCGGGCGGGGGCACGGGCCCCGGCAGGAACGGAGCGGGACGTGGATCCAGAGGCGCTGTTGGCAGGCTTTGGCCTGGGGTTTTCGCTGATCCTCGCCATCGGGGCGCAGAACGCGTTTGTCCTTCGGCAGGGGCTGGCGCGGAGCCATGTCTTCGCCGTCTGCCTGACCTGCGCCGTGTCCGACGCCATCCTGATCGCCGCCGGGGTCGCGGGGTTCGGGGCGCTGACCCAGGCGGTGCCGGGGCTGGAATGGGGCATGCGGCTTTTCGGGGCGGCGTTCCTTATCTGGTATGGCGCGCGGTCCTTGCTGGCCGCCTGGCGCGGGGGCGAAAGCCTGCGCGCGGGGGCGGGCGCGCAAAGCCTGTCGCGGGCGCTCGCGACCTGCCTCGCGCTCACCTGGCTTAACCCGCATGTCTACCTCGACACGGTGGTGCTGCTGGGGGCGGTGTCGGCGCAATATGCCGACCGGCTGGCCTTTGCCCTGGGCGCGATGACCGCATCCTTCGTGTTCTTCTTTGGCCTGGGCTACGGCGCGCGGCTGCTGGCGCCGGTCTTTGCCCGCCCCGGCGCGTGGCGGGTGCTGGAAACCGGCGTCGGGCTGGTGATGTGGGCCATCGCCGCGTCGCTGCTGCTGGGCGGCTGAGCCGCTTGCAAACCGCGCCGCCCGGGTGTTCAAGGGTCGGATGAGCGCAGCGCAACAGCGGCCCGTCGTGGGCATCCTGTGGATGGTGGTGACGGGGCTGTGCTTTGTCGCAGTCACCGCACTTGTCAAGGTGCTGGACGGCCGGGTGCCCGCGGCCGAAGGCGCGTTCCTGCGCTACCTGCTGGGGCTGGTGTTCCTGCTGCCGGTCGCCCGGACGCTGCTGGCCACGCGGCTGAGCGCGCGGCAATGGCGGCTTTTCGGGCTGCGCGGGCTGGTGCATACGGCGGGCGTGACGCTGTGGTTCTTTGCCATGTCGCGCATCCCCATCGCCGAAGTCACGGCGATGAACTACCTCACGCCGGTCTATGTCACGATCCTTGCGGTCTTCGTGCTGGGCGAAAAGCTCGCCCTGCGGCGCATCCTGGCCATCGTGGCCGCGCTGGCCGGTGCGCTCTTGATCCTGCGGCCGGGCTTTCGCGCGCTCGACCCAGGGCATGTGGCGATGCTGGGCACGGCGCTCCTGTTCTCGGGCTCCTACCTTCTGGCCAAGATCCTGTCGGGCGAGGTCAGCGCCACTGTGGTCGTGGCGCTTTTGTCGGTGACGGTGACGATCGGGCTGGCGCCGCTGGCGGCGCTTGACTGGGTGACGCCCACGATGTTCGAACTGGCCGTCCTGTTCGGCGTCGCCTGCTTTGCCACCGCGGGACACTACACCATGACGCTGGCCTTTGCCGCCGCGCCGGTGTCGGTCACCCAGCCGGTGACGTTTCTGCAACTGGTCTGGTCGGTGCTGCTGGGCGTGGTGTTCTTTGCCGAGCCGGCGGACCCGTGGGTGATCGCGGGCGGCACGGTCATCCTGCTGGCGATCAGCTTTATCACCTGGCGCGAACAGCAGCTGAAGCGTCAGGCGATCACCCCGCCGGTTCCCGCGACAAAGACCTGATTTCGGCCCTTATTGTTGCGCTGACCGAAAAATTCCCTGCGGTCGGCATATTTCCGCCCTACTCGTAAACGCAAATGTCCTTACAGACACTATCTGTATGGAGAGTAAGATGTTTGCCGACAACACATTGACCGAGAATTTCGACGAGATCACCGCCTTCCTGCTGAGCGAGCGCAGCAAGGTGCTGTCCGAAGCGGAATGGAAGTTCCGGATGCGCGGCTACGGCTACAACCTGCGCCGGACCGACGGCGGGGTCGAAATCGCGCGCCTGCCGCAGAACCGGGTTCTGGGCACGCTGGCGGTCTGATCCGCGCGTTGCCGAAGCTGTCGCCCGCCAATCGCTGACCACCGCGTGTCAGATCTTGCGCGCAGCGATCACTACGTGCGTCAGCGAGAAAAAGAACGCGCCTGCCTGGGCCAGCGCCTTCTGTTCGGCGCTCCAGGCCCTGGCCTCGTCCTCGGGCATCAGGCCCTTGTCGAGGGCAAAGCGTTCCATCAGGATGATCATCATCCCGGCGAGACCATCCGGGCGCAGTTCGGTATCGAGGATCGTGTGGGGCGTGACCGCCTCGATCTCGAACCCCAGCGCGCGCAGGATTGGCGGCAAGAGCGCCGGAACGTTGCGGTGCACGAAATGCGCGTCCCAGGCAGCGATCATCCGCGCCATCCGGTCCGGATCGGCACTGTGCCAGGCAAGACTGTCGAAATGCATGTCCCCGACCACCAGCCGCCCGCCGGGGCGCAGCGCGCGATGTGCGGCGGCGCAGGCCTCTTTCAGGTCCTCGATGTATTCGAAAACCTGCACCGACACCGCCTTGTCGGCGCTGCCCGCGTCGACCGGCAGGTCATGGGCGACCCCTTCGCGAATGCTGACCCAAGGCAGGTCAGCGCAGCGTGCGACGGCAAGATCGCGCATCTGGTCGCTGGGGTCGATGCCGATGATACGCCCCGCGTCCCCCACCGCCAGCGCCATTTCCCGGGTCAACAGCCCGTTGCCGCAGCCGATGTCGAGGATCGTGTCGCCCCCCGCCGGGCGCAGCGCGTCAAAGCTGGCGCGGCGTCGCGCGGTCACGTCCGACCCGGCATAGGCGCGCTCAAGCAGGGCGGCGGTTTCGGCGTCGAATTGCAGCATGACTTCACCTTTCCTCGAACAATCCGCGAAAAGGTTAACACAGGAACGCCCCACCAGGATTGGTTTTTTCTTGATTGACTGATCAGTCAATTAACCGCATACTGCTGGGGACAGGAGATGCGGATGCCCAGAGTTGGAATGGAACCGGCCCGTCGCGCGGCCTTGGTCGAAGCTACGATCGGCGAAATCGGGGAGGCGGGGACGCTTGATGTGACCGTGGGCCAGATCGCGCGCCGTGCCGGCATGTCCAGCGCGCTTGCGCATCACTATTTCGGCGGAAAGTCGGACATCTTCCTGGCCGCGATGCGGCATATCCTGACGGAATATTCTGCCGAGGTGCGCGCCGCGCTCAGGCGCACCACGGTGCCCGAGGCACGGTTGCGCGCGCTGATCGCCGCGAATTTCGCACAGAGCTTTTTCGCGCCCGCGACCGTTGCGGCCTGGCTCAATTTCTACGTTCTGGCGCAGCGCGACGACCAGGCGGCGCGGCTCTTGCGGATCTACAAGAGGCGGCTGCGATCGAACCTGATCGCGGCGCTGCGGCTGCATGTGGCCGATCCCGCGCCGGTCGCGGATACGCTGGGCGCGCTGATCGACGGGATGTACCTGCGCGCGGCGCTGGACGGGCGGCCACTTGGCGCCGATGCGGTGGAACAGGTGATGGACTGCGCCGAGGCGCTGATAGGGGGGCGGGAATGAGCGGCAATATCCTGATCATCATGGTGGATCAGCTGAACGGGACCCTGTTCCCCGACGGCCCGGCGGACTGGCTGCATGCGCCCAACCTCAAGCGGCTGGCGGCGCGTTCGACGCGGTTCCGCAACGCCTATACCGCCTCGCCGCTGTGCGCGCCGGGACGGGCGGCGTTCATGTCGGGGCAGTTGCCCAGCACAACGGGCGTCTATGACAATGCCGCCGAATTCACGTCCTCCATCCCAACCTATGCGCATCATCTGCGCCGGGCGGGGTATTACACCTGCCTTTCCGGCAAGATGCATTTCGTCGGCCCCGATCAGCTCCACGGGTTCGAGGACCGGCTGACCACCGACATCTATCCGGCGGATTTCGGCTGGACGCCCGATTACCGCAAACCCGGAGAGCGCATCGACTGGTGGTATCACAACATGGGGTCGGTGACCGGCGCGGGCGTGGCCGAGACCAGCAACCAGATGGAATACGACGACGAGGTCGCGTTCCTGGCGCAGCAGAAGCTTTACGATCTGGCGCGGGGCGGCGACGACCGGCCCTGGTGCCTGACGGTCAGCTTTACCCATCCGCACGATCCTTACGTGGCGCGGCGCAAGTACTGGGATCTCTACGAGGAGTGCGAACATCTGATGCCGCAGGTCGCCGCAATGGATTACGACGACCACGACCCGCATTCCAAGCGCATCTTCGATGCCAACGATTGGCGGTCCTTCGATATCACCGAAGAGCATATCACACGCGCCCGCCGCGCCTATTTCGCCAATATTTCGTATCTCGACGACAAGGTGGGCGAGATCCTTGATGTGCTGGAGCGCACCCGGCAGGAGGCGACGATCCTGTTCGTGAGCGATCACGGCGACATGCTGGGCGAACGCGGCCTGTGGTTCAAGATGTCGTTCTTTGACGGGTCGGCCCGCGTGCCGATCATGATCAGCGCGCCGCAAATGGAACCGGGCCGGGTGGACGCGCCGGTCAGCAACATCGACATATGCCCGACCCTGTGCGACCTTGCTGGCGTCAGCATGGCCGAGGTCATGCCCTGGACCGTCGGCGAAAGCCTTGTGCCGCTTGGGCAGGGCAAGACACGCCAAAGCCCGGTCGCGATGGAATACGCGGCAGAGGCGTCCTATTCGCCGCTGATCTGCCTGCGCGAGGGGCGCTGGAAATACACTAACTGCGCGCTGGACCCCGAACAGCTGTTCGACATGCAGGCCGATCCACAGGAACTGACCGACCTCGCGGGCGACCCGGCCCATGCCGCCACGCTGGAACGGTTCCGCGTCATGGCGGCGGCGCGCTGGGACCTCGAGGCGTTCGATGCGGATGTGCGGCAAAGCCAGGCCCGCCGCTGGGTTGTCTACGAGGCGTTGCGCCAGGGCGGATACTACCCTTGGGACTACCAGCCGCTGCAAAAGGCGTCAGAGCGGTACATGCGCAACCACATGGATCTGAACGTGCTGGAAGAAAGGAAACGGTTCCCGAGAGGAGAGTGACCCGAGCGGGCGTGACGCGCCGTCCGGCAATCCGCGGCGCAAGACCGCGACGCACCGCAAAGACCAAAACCAGCCCCGCGGGGCCGGATGCAAAAACGATAAAAACGGGGAAACAAACATGACATACCTGATTTCATTCGGGATTCTGCTGGCCTTCGGGCTGGTGATCTTTGTGACGATCAAATGGTGGAACCTGCGGCTGATCGGGCCGGACCCGGTGCCGCTGTTCGTTTTTGTGGCGATCCTCTTCACGTCCGGGCTGGATGTGGGGCTGATCATGTTCCCGCTGGCCTTCGACTACCCGCTTTATGCCGATACCGAAACGAACCCGGCCTACGCCTTCACCAACCCGCTGGCTTTGGAATTCGGCTTTTGGGGGTTCCTGATCTGGGCCTTCTATTTCCTGACCGCGTTCTATTTCTGCGCGATCGAACCACGGGTGAAGTTCTTTGAAAAGCCGCTGGTGCGGCTGGTCAACAACATCGTCATCATCACCACCTGCGCCTTTACCGGTTCGCTGTTCCTGATCTATCTGCCGTATTACCTGCCCAGCATCGGCGACGGGGAAACGGTGGTTGCGACCTTCTATGTCATCGTCTTCGCGGTGATCCTCGCGGCCTCCTACAGCTCGACGGACATCAAGTTCGTCAAGGTGCTGTCGGTGGGGTCGACCGTTCTGTTCCTCGCGCTGATCGCGGGGCTCTGGATCTACGCGGGCATGTCCTTGGGGGAATTCGGCACCACAGTGAGCCATATCGGCGGCTATTTCGCCAATATCCACCGCTTCGTGCTGCCGCTGACCGACTACCACGAATTCTATCTTTTCTGGTGGTTCGCCTGGTCGGTGATGATCGGGCAATTCACCTCGCGCTTCGTGGGCGGGATGAAGACCCAGCACATGCTGGCGGCGCTGATGGTCATTCCCTCGATCCCGCTCGGGATCTGGTTCGCGGTGCTGTATTACTACTATGAAAACAGCATCTCGACCGATGGGCTGATCAACTGGGCGATGGTGATCGTCGGCACGACCTTCGTCATCAACTCGCTCGATAGCCTGATCCGGCTGTACACCGACAACCTGAACTTGACGACCGAGCGCTTTGGCAAGTGGCCCTATATCGCGGGCAACACCGCCGTTCTGTTCAGCCTGACGCTGCTGTTCAAGGGGCAGTGGCTGCAGATCGAATGGATCGGCGGTATCGTCATCGCGCTGTACGTGGGTGTGCTGGTCTGGATCGCCATGCGCCACCGCGGCGTCATGCAGGATGTCGAAGGCACGTACAAGAAGCCCGTCCTCGACTGAGAGAGGGCGGCGGCCCCGGCCCAAGGGTCGGGACGCAAAGAATGACCGAAAAGACAAAGCAAGGAGGGCCAGATGGCCTATGACACGCAACCCCAGGGTAGCCATTTCATCGACGGCACCTATGTCGAGGATGCAGAGGGCGACCTGATCGAGGTGGTCTATCCCGCCACCGATGAGGTGATCGCCAAGGTCCATGCCGCAACCCCCGCGGTGATCGAGAAAGCCATCACATCCGCACGGCGTGCGCAGGCCGGTTGGGCCGCGATGTCGGGCCGCGAACGCGGGCGTATCCTGACCCGCGCGGCGGCGATCATGCGCGAGCGCAACCACGACCTGTCGGTTCTGGAAACCTGGGACACGGGCAAGCCCTATCAGGAAACCAGCGTCGCGGATGCCACCAGCGGATCGGATGCGCTCGAGTATTTCGGCGGGCTGGCGGCGTCGCTGACCGGCGAGCATATCCAGCTGGGCGAGGACTGGGTCTATACCCGCCGCGAACCGCTGGGCCTGTGCGTGGGGATCGGGGCGTGGAACTATCCCACGCAGATCGCCTGCTGGAAGGGCGCGCCGGCGCTGGCCTGCGGCAATGCGATGATCTTCAAACCGTCCGAAACCACGCCGCTGTCGGCGCTCAAGGTGGCCGAGATCCTGCACGAGGCGGGGTTGCCCGCCGGTGTCTACAACGTGGTGCAGGGCATGGGGGCCGTGGGGGGCGCGCTGGTGAGCGATGCCCGCGTCGACAAGGTGTCGCTGACCGGATCGGTGCCCACGGGCCGCAAGGTTTACGCGACCGCCGCCGATGGCCTGAAACACGTAACCATGGAATTGGGCGGCAAGTCGCCGCTGGTCATCTTTGACGATGCCGACCTCGAGGACGCGGTGGGCGGTGCGATCATGGCAAATTTCTATTCCTCGGGCCAGGTCTGCAGCAACGGCACGCGGGTCTTCGTGCAGAACGGCATCCGCGAGGCGTTCGTCAACCGCCTGGCCGAGCGGCTGGGCAATGCGGTGATCGGTGATCCGATGGATCCCGAGACGAGCTTTGGCCCGCTGGTGTCGGCCCGGCAGATGGAGATCGTGCAGGGCTACATCGCCAAGGGGGTGGAGGAAGGCGCGCGGCTGGTCTGCGGCGGCGATCGGCTGGACAAACCCGGCTTCTGGCTGACGCCTGCGATCTTTGACGGTGTGACCGACGATATGACCATCGCCCGGGAAGAGATCTTTGGCCCGGTCCTGTCGGTGCTGGATTTCGACGACGAGGACGAGGTGATTGCCCGGGCCAACGACACGCCCTTCGGCCTGTCCGCCGGGGTGTTCACGCAGAACCTCGCGCGCGGCCACCGGGTGATTGCGCAGTTGCAGGCCGGGTCGTGTTTCATCAACTCCTACAACGACGCGCCGGTTGAAGCGCCCTTTGGCGGCATGAAGATGTCCGGCGTGGGCCGGGAGAATTCGAAAGAGGCGATCGCGCATTATTCGCAGGTCAAGAGCGTCTATGTGCGCATGGGCAAGATGGAGGCGCCGTTCTAAGGCGCATCTCCTCCGCCCTGTCGGGCGTCCTCGACACCGGGGACGTGAAGATTTTGCCGAGAAGCGGTTCAGGGAAACGTCTGCCCTGAAAGCGCCTCGGCCAGTTTGAAGAGGCCCACCGCCGGAGCCTCAGGGGCGCTTTCCGCGCCGCCTGCAGTGCTCCTTGATGTTATGGTGATGCGCCGGAAGTGAGGGAAGATGGACGCGGACTATGTGATCGTGGGTGCCGGGTCGGCGGGCTGCGCCATGGCCTACCGGCTGGCCGAGGCGGGCAAGGATGTGCTGGTGATCGAACACGGCGGCTGGGACGGCGGGCCGTTCATCCAGATGCCGGGTGCGCTCAGCTATCCGATGAACATGAAGATGTACGACTGGGGCTACGAGAGCGAGCCCGAGCCACATCTGGGCGGGCGGCGCCTGGCCTGTCCGCGTGGCAAGGTGCTGGGCGGATCGTCTTCGATCAATGGCATGGTCTATGTGCGCGGCCATGCGATGGATTTCGACCATTGGCGCGATCAGGGGGCCGATGGCTGGGGCTATGCGGATGTGCTGCCCTATTTCAAGCGCATGGAGCATTGGCACGGCGGTCGCTCAGACGTGCGCGGCACCGACGGCCCGCTGCACATCAGCCGCGGCAAGCGCGACAACCCGCTGGTTCAGGCCTTTGTGCAGGCCGGGGTGCAGGCGGGCTACGAGGCGACCGACGACTACAACGGCCTCAAGCAGGAAGGCTTCGGCCCGATGGAGGCGACGATCTGGAAGGGCCGCCGCTGGTCCGCCGCCAACGCCTATCTGCGGCCCGCGCAGAAGCTGGGCGCGCGCGTCACCCGCGCGCTGGCCCGCCGCGTGGTGATCAAGGAGGGGCGCGCCACCGGGGTCGAGGTCAGCCGGGGCGGCCGGACCGAGGTGATCGGCGCCCGCGCCGAGGTGATCCTCGCGGCCTCCTCTCTCAACTCGCCGAAACTGCTGATGCTGTCGGGGATCGGACCCGCCGCGCATCTGGCCGAACACGGCATCCCGGTGGTGGCGGACCGCCCCGGCGTCGGGCAGAACCTTCAGGACCACCTGGAGTTGTATATCCAGATGGCCGCGACCCAGCCGGTGAGCCTGTTCAAATACTGGAACCTTTTGGGCAAGGCTTACGTGGGCGCGCGCTGGCTGTTTCGCGGCGACGGGCCGGGGGCGTCGAACCAGTTCGAAAGCTGCGCCTTCATCCGCTCGCAGACCGGGGTGGAATACCCCGACATCCAGTATCATTTCCTGCCGCTCGCGGTGCGCTACGATGGCAAGGTCGCCGCCGAGGGCCACGGCTTTCAGGCCCATGTCGGCCCGATGCGCTCGCCGTCGCGGGGTGAGGTCACGCTGCGTTCGGCCCGGCCCGAGGACGATCCGCGCATCTTCTTCAACTACATGAGCACCGAGGAAGACTGGCAGGATTTTCGCCGCTGCATCCGGCTCACCCGCGAAATCTTTGGGCAGGAGGCTTTTGCGCCCTATCGCGGCCACGAGATCCAGCCGGGTCAGGACGTGCAGTCGGATGAGGCCTTGGACGACTTTATCCGCGAACACGCCGAAAGCGCCTACCATCCCTGCGGCACCTGCAAGATGGGGCGGGCCGACGATCCGATGGCTGTTGTCGATCCGGAGGCGCGGGTGATCGGGGTCGACGGGTTGCGCGTCGCGGACAGTTCGGTCTTTCCGCGCATCACCAATGGCAACCTCAACGGGCCGTCCATCATGGTGGGGGAAAAGGCCGCCGATCACGTTCTGGGCCGGTCGCTGCCGCCCGCGAATGATGCGCCCTGGATACACCCCGACTGGATGACCGCGCAGCGTTAAGCATCGGCGCAGTTGCCGGTTGAAATCACCGCTGCCCGCGGTGATGTTCGCGGCATGTTAAGGATTTGTTTACTTTTTGGTCTGCTCTGTCTGGGCACGGCCGCGGCGGCGGGCCCGGACGGCGTCTTGCGGGTGATCGACGGCGATACGTTTGATGTTGGCGGCACCCGGGTACGGTTGCACGCCATCGACGCGCCCGAGACCGACCAGCTTTGCGGCGGCCAGGGCGCGCCCGCCTGGGAATGCGGTGCCTGGGTCCGGCGCGAGGTGCGCGCGCGGTTCGACGGGCAGTTCGCCACCTGCGAGACGCGCGACATCGACCGCTATGACCGGATCGTGGCGATCTGTCATATCGCCGGGCGCGATATCGGCGAAATGCTGGTGTCGGACGGGCTGGCCTTTGCCTACCGCCAATACGGCTGGGACTATGATCTGCAGGAAAAGGCGGCGGCGGTGGCGGGTCGGGGTCTGCATGCCACCGGTGTCACCTCACCCGCGGCCTTCCGCCGGATCGGCCGCAAGGCGGCGGTGCAGGAGGCGCCCACGGGATGCACCATCAAGGGCAACATCAGCCGCGACGGCAAGCGTATCTACCACATGCCGGGGCAGAACTGGTACGACAAGACGCGCATCGATCCGACGAAGGGCGAACGCTGGTTCTGCTCTGAGGCCGATGCCCGGCAGGCCGGCTGGCGCAAGGCGCGACGCTAGCCGCGGGCGCCCAGCATTTTCTCGATCGGGCCAGTGATGGGCGGCGATTGCGGGCGGGTGGTGGAGCCGAAGGTCGCCTTCACGTTGCCATCGGGGCCGATCAGCACCTTGTTGAAATTCCAGCTTGGCGCAAAACCCGCAGTGTCCGCCACCCACCGATAGAACGGATGCGCCTCCGCTCCGCGCACATGAGTGATGTCGGTCATCGGCAAGGTCAGGCCGAAATTGACCTCGCAGAACTCCTTGACGTCCTCGGCCGACGACAGCTCCTGCCGGAAATCATCCGATGGCACGGCAAGCACGATCAGCCCCTGATCCTTGTACTGGTCATAAAGCGCCTGCAGCCCGTCGTACTGCGGTGTGAATCCGCAGCGCGAGGCGGTGTTGACCACCAGCACCGGCTTGCCAGCCCAATCGGCGCTGTCGATCGTTCCGCCGTCGATGCTGTCGAAGGTGAACCGCTCCAGCGCCTGCGCGGGCAGGGCGGCAAGGCAGGTCAGGGCAAGGGCGAACAGGGTACGGGTCATGGCGCAAATCTCCTTGGCCTGTAAGGTAGCGCGGTGCGCGGGGTTTCAAGGATATCGATGGGGCTGGATCGCGCGGCGCCGCGCGCCTATCTTTGGTGCAGGAGGAAGGCTCATGGCAGGCGGATGGTCCCGCGACGGCGCGGTGAACGAACAGATCGAGGCGTCGATTCAGGACGAACTGGCGCGGCTCAAGGCCCGGCGCACGCCACAGGGCGAAAGCGCCGAGTTCTGCGTCGATTGCGAAGAGCCGATCCCTGAAAAACGCCGCCAGGCCCTTCCGGGGGTAAAGCTCTGCATTGACTGCCAGCAGGAGCGGGACGGCACATTCAAGGCGCGCGGCGGGATCAACCGGCGCGGATCGAAGGATTCGCAGTTGAAGTGAGGGGCCGAGGCGCTTTGGCTATGTTGACCTCGCAAGTGCTGCGAGGGTCGGCTTCTCGGTCCCCCCCACCGGCGTGCCGGGGTCCCCGCGCCCCCCCGGGGGGGGGGGGCGGCGCGCCCACGGCAGCTGCCAAGGGCGGCCTTGATTCCGTGCCGGGTCCAAAGAACGAACGTTAGCTCCGTCCTCACAGGGCAACTCGGTCCCGCTTATCTAATCGCATCCGTACGATAATGGGCCTGAGTTTTCGCCAATCTCAGGCTGTCTGCCCCCCGATGACAAGCCGAAGGGCCAGGCGGCGAGTTTCTCACCCCTCCATAGCCTCCAGCTCGTCGATGAAGCCAGAGATCATCGACAACCCCTTGTCCCAGAACTTGGGGTCCGACGCGTCGAGGCCGAAGGGCGCCAGCAAAGCCTTGTGGTGCTTGGACCCACCCGCCTTCAGCATGTCGAAGTATTTCTCCTGAAAGCCTTCGGGCTGTTCCTGGTAGGCGGCGTAGAGCGCGTTGACCAACCCGTCGCCAAAGGCATAGGCGTAGACGTAGAAGGGCGAATGCACGAAGTGTGGGATATAGGCCCAGAAGGTCTCGTATCCCGGCATGAACTCAAACGCGTCGCCCAGGGATTCCGCCTGCACGGACATCCAGAGCGCGTTGATGTCGTCGGGCGTCAGTTCGCCCCCGCGGCGCGCGGCGTGTAGCTTGCATTCGAAATCGTAGAACGCGATCTGGCGCACGACGGTGTTGATCATATCCTCGACCTTGCCCGCCAGCAGCACCTTGCGCTCGGCATCGGTGGCGGCGTTGTCGAGCATCCGGCGGAAGGTCAGCATTTCACCGAAAACGGACGCAGTTTCGGCCAGCGTCAGGGGTGTCGATGACAGCATCTCGCCTTGCCCCGCCGCCAGCACCTGGTGCACGCCGTGGCCAAGTTCGTGCGCCAGCGTCATCACGTCGCGCGGTTTGCCCAGATAGTTGAGCATCACGTAAGGGTGCACGTCCGTCACCGTCGGGTGCGCGAAGGCCCCCGGCGCCTTGCCGGGCTTCACCGCCGCATCGATCCAGCCGCGGTCAAAGAACGGCTCTGCGATCTCGGCCATGCGGGGGTCGAATTCGGCATAGGCATTCATCACCGTGGCGCGGGCATCGTCCCAGGTCACGGTCTTGGGGTCTTCCAAAGGCAACGGCGCGTTGCGGTCCCAGACCTGCATGACGTCCAGCCCCAGCCACTTGCGCTTGAGGTTGTAATACCGGTGCGACAGCTTGGGGTAGGCGGCAACCACCGCGTCGCGCAGCGCCTCGACCACCTCCGGCTCCACGTCGTTGGAAAGGTGCCGCCCGGTCTGCGCGGTCGGCATGCCGCGCCAGCGGTCCATGATCTCCTTTTCCTTCGTCGCCGTGTTGTGCACACGCGCAAAGGTGCGGATGTTCTGGCCGAAGACGCGCGCCAGTTCCTCGGCGGCGGCCTGGCGTTTCGACCGGTCGGTGTCGGTCAGCAGATTCAGCGTGCCCTCGATCGTCAGCGCCTCGCCGTCGACATCGAACTCCAGGCCGGCGATGGTCTCGTCGAACAGACGTTCCCATGCGTCGCCGACAACACCCAGGTCGTGCAGGAACCGCTCAAGCTCGTCCGACAGCTGATAAGGCTTCATCGCGCGGATGCGGTCGAAGGCGGGCTTGTAGCGCGCCAGATCGTCATTCGCGGCGAAATGACCGTCCAGAACGCTGTCGTCCAGCCGGTTCAGCTCCAGCGTGAAAAACACCAGCGGTGTGGTGTAGGTGGTGATCTTTTCCTGCGTGTCCGACAGGAACTTGGTGCGCGCCGCATCGGTCGTCAGCTGGTAATAGCGCAGACCCGCGAAGGACATGATGCGCCCGGCGATATTCTCGATCTTCTCGTGCCGGTGCACGGCGTCCAGGAACCCGGCGGCATCCAGATCCCCCAGCTTGCCCTCGTAGTCGGCCGCGAACGATGCGCAGGCCTGTTCGAGCCAGTCCAGATCCCGCTTGAGCTCGGGCGCGTCGGGTGCCGCGTAAAGGTCCGACAGGTCCCATTCCGGCAAATCACCCAGGTTCTTTCCCCCGGCAGAGGCGTTGGCGTCGAAAAGCGGGCGGATGGGCATGGAACTCTCCTCAATCTGTTGCACCAGAGGTAGGATGCGGCGCGCGGCGGCTCAACCCCGAAAGCGGTCCGTCCTTCTCTGGTTCGAAAATACCTCGGGGGTCCGGGGGCAGCGCCCCCGGGGCGTCAGCCATAGGCCTCCAGCATCGCCTTGAGATCGTCCAGCGTGTTGGCCTCGGCCAGCGGCTTGTCGTGCCGCCAGCGCGACATGCGCGGAAACCGCAGGGCGACGCCGGATTTGTGCCGCGGAGAGGCATGGATGCCCTCGAACGCGATCTCGAACACATGCTCGGGCGTGACCTGCCGCACCGGGCCAAAGCGTTGCAGGGTGTTCTTGCGCACCCAGCGGGTGATTTCGTTGAATTCCTTGTCCGTCAGGCCGCTGTAGGCCTTGGTGAACGGCACCAGCGAGTCGCCGTCGCGTACCGCAAAGGTGAAGTCGGTAAAGAGGTTGGCGCGCCGCCCGTGGCCCTGCTGGGCATAGATCATCACCGCGTCGATGGTCAGCGGGTCCAGCTTCCATTTCCACCAGTCGCCTTTCTTGCGGCCCGCAAGGTAGGGGCTGGCCAGGTTCTTGAGCATCAGCCCTTCGGCCCGGTGATCGCGGGCGGTGGCGCGGACCTGGGCCAGATCGTCCCAGGTGCCAAAGTCGATGGCCTCCGACACGCGGACCGGCGCGTCGTCAGGCAGAGCGCCGACCCGTTGCCGCAGGGTCGCGCGCCGCTCGGCCAGGGGCCGGTCGCGCAGGTCGGTGCCGCCATCTTCCAGCAGGTCATAGGCCAGCAGGATGACCGGCGCGTCGCGCAGCAGCTTTTTCGGCACGGTCTTGCGCCCGATGCGCGATTGCAGCGTGTTGAAAGGCAGCGGCTGGGTGCCATCCCAGGCGACGATTTCCCCATCGAGCACGGTGCCGTCGGGCAGGAAGTCGCGCAGCCGGGCCAGTTCGGGAAACCGGTCGGTCATCAGCTCTTCGCCCCGGGACCAGACGTGGTGTTCGCCCATGCGCAGGATCAGCTGGCCGCGGATGCCGTCCCATTTCCATTCCGCCTGCCAGTCGGCGGGTGGGCCCAGGTCGGCGGGATCGTCCTCAAGCTGGTAGGCAAGGTAGAACGGATAGGGACGCGACAGATCTGCGGCCTTGTCCTCGGCCTCGATCAGGCTGTGGTAGGTCACATCGTCCGGGGTCCAGCCGCCCATCAGGCGATGCGCCAGGCCTGCCTCGTCCTGCCCAGTGGCGCGGGCCAGCGCGCGGGTCATCAGCTTGCGGCTGACACCGATGCGAAACCCGCCGGTGATCAGCTTGTTGAACAGGAACCGTTCGGTGGCATCCAACTCGTCCCAGGCGGCCAGAATACGGGCTTTCCGGGTGTCGATATCAAGCTGAGAAAGCGCGCGTAACGTCTTGATCCAATGGGTCAGTGGATAATCCGAGGTGCGCGACGCGGGCGGCAGGATCAGCGCGATGGTCTCGGCCAGATCGCCGACGATGGGATAGGATTCCTCAAGCAGCCAAAGCGGCACATCCGCCACCTCGGCGGCCCATTCGCGCAGTTGGGTTGTGGTCACCGCGCGTTTCGGCCTGCGCCCGGAAAACAGCGCGATGGTCCAAAGCTTGTCGTCATCCGGCGCGTGGCTGAAGTAGTCCGCCAAAGCCTTTGTTTTCAGGGTGGTTTTCGTGGTCTGGTCCACGGTCGTGATCAGCTGTGCGAAATCCTTCATGCCGCCGCCTCGGCCTCATCCTCATCCCCGCCGAATTCGGTCGGCAGGACTTTGGCATTCCAGCCGCGATCATTCAGCCAACGCGCAAAGATATCGGTGTATCCATGTGTCACATATATGTTTTCCGCGCCGGTCGCGCGGATCGCCTGATGCAGTTCATCCCAGTCGGCATGGTCTGACATCACAAAGCCACGGTCCGCCGCGCGCCGCCTGCGCACCCCGCGCAGCCGCATCCAGCCCGAGGCAAAACCGGTCGAGGCGGGCCCCAGTTTGCGCGCCCAGGCCGACCCCAACGCGGCAGGCGGCGCGATGACCAGGGCGCCGGGATGGTCCTTGATCCGGGTTTCCGCGGTCACCTGCGTTGTGTCCGGCAGGGTCAGCCCCTGCGCCCGCAGCACGCCGTTCGTGCCCTCGACGGCGCCATGGGTGAGGATCGGGCCGATGCCGGAATCGACCAGCGACAAGAGCCGCTGCGCCTTGCCCAGCGAATAGGCCCCCAGGATCGTGGTCAGACCGGCGGCGGCATTGGTCGTCCACCAGTCATTGATCTCTGCCGCGACATCGCGCTGGTCGGCCCATTTGAAGACCGGCAGGCCGAATGTGCATTCCGAGATGAAGGTGTGGCAGGGCACCGGCTCGAACGGTTCGGATAGCCCGTCGGGGCGCACCTTGTAGTCGCCCGACACCACCCAGACCTCGCCTCCGACCGCGACGCGGATCTGCGCCGATCCGGGAATGTGACCCGCGGGGTGGAACGACACCTCGGCCCCGCCGATCTGTCGGACCTCGCCAAAGTCGATACCGTCCAGCGTGATCGCGCCCAGCCGGTGCCGCATGACCGGCCCTGCGGCATGGGTGGCCAGATAGGCGCCATGCCCGGCGCGGGCGTGATCGGCATGGCCATGGGTGATCAGCGCCCGATCGACGGGGCGCCACGGGTCGATGTAGAAATCGCCCGCGGGGCAGTAGATGCCCCTGTCTGTAAAGCTGAGAACCGGATCGCCCATGCGGCAGACATAGGCCGCGCCGCGGTCCTGTCAGGCGGATCTGGCGGGTTTTCCGGCGCTGGCCGCATCGAAAAGCGCCAGGGTCTGCGCGGTGATGCGGTTGCGCGTCTCCGGCGACTCCATCAGGACCTCGTGTTCGCCGCCTTCCACCCAATGCAGGGTGCTGCCGGGCCAATTGTCCATCCGCTGGCGGATTCGCGCCGTGTCGACGATGCGTTCATTGGTGCCGCAGAACGTGAGGCACGGCAGATCGGGCGAAGGTCGTCGCGCCAGCAGGCGGCATTCGGCCAGCGCCTGATAAAGCCAGCGCAGCGACGGGCCGCCCAGGTGAAACCGCGGCTCGGCCGCCAGGTGCCCGCGCAGATAGTCGAACATGTCCGCGTCGGTGGTCAGCTGGTTATCCTCGAACGGCTGCCAGGTGACATAGCTTTCGGACTTCGTGCCGGGGGCGATGCGGTGGCCGTGGCCCAGCCGGTCGATGCCCCAGCTCAGCGCCCAGGCGGCGGGGCGCATCGCCGGGGCGATGCGAATGCCCCACATCGGCCCGCTAAAGACGCAAGAGGCGACGGGCAGATCCTCGGTCACCGCGCGCAGGCCGATGCAGCCGCCCATGGAATGCGCGATCAGGTGATAGGGACGCGGCAGATCGAGCGCCCGCGCGGCGTCGAGCATGGCGGCGACATCTTTCTGATAATCCTCGAAAACATCGACGTGACCGGTGCGCGTATCGTCAAGCAGCCGGTCGGCCATGCCCTGGCCGCGCCAGTCGATGACCAGCGTGTGATACCCGCCCTTGGCCAGATCGGCCGCCGTGCGGCCATATTTTTCGATGTATTCCGTGCGCCCGGGAAACAGCAGGACCGTGCCGCGCCCCTCGGCCGCGGGGAAATGCCCCAGCCGGATTCGCACGCCGTCAGACGCGGTCGCCCAAAACGCCCGCCCCCCCGCAGGCCCCTGGGCCAGATCGTCGCGAAAGGGGGCGGGCGTCAGTGTCATCAGCTCAGGACCTGGGCCAGCTGCATAGCCTTGCCCATGTCGCCGTCCACGGCGAGCTTGCCGGACATGAAGGCCGACGTCGGGTCCTGATCGCCGTTCAGAATCGCCTCGAAGGTCTCGGCATCGGCGGTGAGGGTCACATCTGCCTCTTCATCGCCCGCGCGGGCCCCGTCGCCGTCGATCATCAGACTGCCTTCGCCGGTGATATGAAATTTGGCGGTGCCGTCAAAACCCTGGCCGTCCATCTTGTCATTGAGCGCCTTGACCGCGCCGTTCACAACTTCACTCATTCGTGCTCTCCCTCGGTTGCCGTGCATGGTGTCTGGCAATTCCCGGCACAGACGCTACACTCAGAGTCGTTATGAGCATGGCACCGATGAAATTCAAATCTCACGTCACGGCATTTGCCGTTCTGGCCTGTTTTTCGCTGCCCCAGCCCGGGTTTGCGCAGGATGCCGACCGCACGGCGGCGCTTTTGGCCGACCTTGCCCAGGCGGACGAGGCCGATGCGCGGCGGCTGGAAAAGGAAATCCGGCTGGAATGGTCGAAATCCGGATCCGCCGCGATGGACCTGCTGCTCAAGCGCGGGCGCGACGCGCTGGAGGTCAACAAGGTCGAGGCGGCGATCGAGCATTTCACCGCGCTCACCGATCATGCTCCGGATTTCGCCGAAGGCTGGCACGGGCTGGCGCAGGCCTATTTCCACGCCGACATGTACGGGCCGACAGCGGATGCGCTGGAACGCACGCTGGCGCTGAACCCGCATCATTTCGGTGCGATGCGCGGCCTTGGCGCGATATTCGAGGCGCTGGACAAGCCCGCGCTGGCCTATGATGCCTACAGCCGCGTGCTGGAACTGCGCCCGCATGATCCGGACGTGACCGAGGCGCTGGACCGGCTGGACTTGGCGGTCAAAGGAACAACCCTCTAATCTGGCCGAGCAAAGGCGCCCCTCATGCTGACACGCGGGCGGATCGCGGCCATCCTTGGCCCGACAAACACCGGCAAGACTCACTACGCGATCGAGCGGATGCTGGGCCACCGGACCGGCATGATCGGCCTGCCGCTGCGTCTGCTGGCGCGCGAGGTTTACGACAAGATCGTCGCGGTGCGCGGGCCCAGCGTTGTCGCGCTCGTCACCGGGGAAGAGCGGATCGTGCCGCCACGCGCCACCTACTGGGTCTGCACGGTCGAGGCGATGCCCGAGGGGATGGGGACCGATTTCGTCGCGGTCGACGAAATCCAGCTGTGCGCCGATCCCGAGCGGGGGCATGTCTTCACCGACCGGCTCTTGCGGATGCGCGGGCTGAACGAGACGCTGTTCCTGGGCTCTGACACCATGCGCGGGCCGATTGCCGAACTGGTGCCGGGGGTGGAATTCGTCCGGCGCGAGCGAATGAGCCAGCTATCCTACTCTGGTTCGAAAAAGATAAGCAGACTGCAAGCGCGAAGCGCAATTGTGGGGTTTTCGGTTGAAAATGTCTATGCGATTGCCGAGCTTTTGCGTCGCCAGAAGGGCGGTGCGGCGGTCGTCATGGGCGCCTTGTCCCCGCGCACACGCAACGCGCAGGTCGATCTATATCAGAACGGCGATGTCGATTTCCTGGTGGCCACCGATGCCATCGGCATGGGCCTCAACCTCGACATCAACCACGTGGCGTTTTCGTCCCTGACCAAGTTCGACGGTCGCCGGATGCGCCCCCTGCAACCCAACGAGCTGGCGCAGATCGCCGGGCGGGCCGGACGCGGAATGAGCCACGGCACCTTCGGCGTCACGGGCGAGGCGGGGCCGATCCCCGACGACTGGGCCGAGGCGATCTGCAACCATCGTTTCACGCCGCTGCGCAAGCTGAACTGGCGCAACGCCGATCTCAACTTTGCCAGCATCGATGCGCTTGTCGCCTCGCTCGAGGTGGCGCCGAGCGATGAGCGGCTCGTCAAGGCGCGCGAGGCTGACGACCTGCAGGCGCTCAAGGCGTTGAGCGAGGGAGCAGAGGTGGCGGCGCGGGCGTCCGATCCGGTGTCGGTACGGCTTTTGTGGGATGTCTGCCGGATCCCGGATTTTCGCGGCATCAGCCACGCGGAACATGCGGACCTTCTGGGCGTTATCTTCGGGCACTTGCACGAACGGGGGGCGATCCCGGATGACTTCATGGCGCGGCAGATCAAGCGCATCGACCGGACCGACGGCGACATCGACACGTTGTCGAAGCGGCTGGCGTTTATCCGCACATGGACCTATGTGGCGCAGCGCAAGGGCTGGGTGCACGACGAAAGCCATTGGCGCGACCGCAGCCGCGCTGTAGAAGACAGCTTGTCGGATGCGCTGCATGACCGTCTGACGCAAAGATTTGTTGACCGGCGCACCAGCGTGTTGCTGCGGCGGTTGAAGCAGAAGGAGGCCCTTTTGGCCGAAGTGAATGACAAGGGTGAGGTGACCGTCGAAGGCGAATTCGTCGGTAAACTCGAAGGGTTCCGGTTCCGTCAGGACAAGGATGCGACAGGTCAGGAGGCCAAGACGCTGAAAACCGCGTCGTTGCAGGCCCTTGCGCCGCATTTCCATCTGCGCGCCGACCGGTTCTACAACGCCCCCGATACCGAGATCGACTTTACCGAACAGGGCGGTCTGATGTGGGGGACCGAGGCGATCGGCAAGCTTGAGGCGGGCGATGATCCGCTCAAGCCCCGGGTCAAGGCCTTTGTCGATGACGAGGCGGGGCCGGATGTGCTGCAGAAGGTGCAGCGCCGGTTGCAGCATTTCATCGACCGCAAGATCGCAGCCCTGTTCGAGCCGCTTTTGAACGTCCAGCATGATGAGGCGCTGACAGGAATTGCGCGGGGCTTTGGTTTCCGCATGGTCGAGGCGATGGGCATCATCGCCCGCGCGGACGTCGCGGACGAGGTCAAGGGCCTGGATCAGGAGGCGCGGTCCGCGCTGCGCAAACACGGCATCCGGTTTGGCCAGTACACGATCTTCATGCCGCTGCTGCTGAAGCCCGCGCCGACCAGGCTGCGGCTGGTTTTGTGGAGCCTCGCCAAAGGTTTGGACACGTTTCCCGAAGCGCCGCCGCCGGGCCTGGTGACCGTGCCCAACATCGATGCCGTGCCTGCGGAACACTATTTGATTGCGGGCTACCGCAAATCCGGTGAGCGGGCGATCCGCATCGACATGCTGGAACGGCTTGCCGACCTGCTGCGCGCCGAGGACAGCCGCGCGGGGTTCGAGGCCAAGGCCGACATGCTGTCGATCACCGGTCTGACCTTGCAGCAGTTTGCCGATCTCATGCAGGGCCTAGGCTACAAGGCCGAAGCCGGTGAGCGGGTCAAGGTCAAGGCGGTCGACGCTGTTGTGCCCAAGGATGCCGAGGCTGAGGTCGCGCGACCGGTCGAGGAAGATCCGGCGACGGAAAATACCGATACGCCGGTGTTCGATGCGGGGCAATCCGAGGCGGGGGCCGTGACCGAACAGGCGCATGTGTCCGATGCCGTGCCCGAAGCGCCCGAAAAGGTGACGGATATTCCCGACGCAGGCGAGGCGCCGATTGCGGAAGAGCCGGCAGAGCCTGCGCCCGAAGCCCCGGTGCCGGACGTCGCTGCCGAAGATGTGCCCGTCGGCACCGCAGCCGACGCCGCCATTTCCGAACCCGAGATGGAGGCGTTCTTTACCTTCACATGGGGTGGAAATCGTGGTCAGAACCGCGGCCCCCGCCGCGAAGGCAGCGGCGGCGGTCGGCGCGCGGCCCAGGGCGATAAGCCCCGCGGCAAGGGCGGCCCCCGTGGCAAGGGCAAGCCGCGCGGCAAGGACAAGCCCACGCATGGCGGCAAATCCTTCGAGGCGCGCCCGCCCCGCAAGGAAAAGCAGATCGACCCCGACAACCCCTTCGCTGCCGCGTTGATGGGGCTGAAGGACAAATCGTAAGTGGCAGAACCGACGGGGAAAATCCGTCTGGACAAATGGCTCTGGCACGCCCGTTTCTTCAAGACCCGCAGCCTGGCCGCCAAGGTCGTGGCGGCGGGCATCCGGGTCAACGCGCAGCGGGTCGCCAAACCCGCCTGCGCTGTCGGGCCGGGGGATGTGCTGACCTTTTCCAAGGAAAAAGATGTTCGGGTGATCCGGATCGAGGCCTTGGGCGAACGTCGCGGCCCCGCGCCCGAAGCGCAGGCGCTTTACACCGATCTTGCCCCGCCCGAACCCCGTACCAGACCGGCTGAAATGCAGGCATCCGGACCGCGTTTTGACGGCAAAGGCCGCCCAACGAAACGTGATCGCCGTTTGATGGATCAAACCCGGGGTCAGGCGCTTGAATGATGCCGCGCACTGTTCTAGCTAGGCTCGCAAACGACTGACGGAACGCGCTCCCATGACTTATATTGTCAATGATGCTTGCATCGCCTGCAAATACACAGACTGCGTCGAGGTCTGCCCGGTGGATTGCTTCTACGAGGGCGAGAACATGCTGGTGATTCATCCCGACGAATGCATCGACTGCGGCGTTTGCGAACCCGAATGCCCCGCCGATGCGATCCGCCCCGATACTGAACCGGACGCGGAAAAATGGGTGGAGTTCAACCGTAAGTATTCCGAACTTTGGCCGGTCATCATCACCAAGAAAGACCCGCTGCCCGATGCCGAAGAACGTGACGGCGAAACCGGCAAGCTGGAAAAATACTTCTCCGAAGCGCCGGGCGAAGGCGGCTGAGCCCGATTCGAGGAAAGGGCGCAATCACTGCCCTTTTTGCGTGAACTTTCCGATCCATCCCTTTGGCTTGCAAGGGAAAAGCGGCTGTTTCGCGTGCCGCTAGGAAGTATGCGTATTTTGTGGTATGATCATATTGCAAATGACAACACCACGCGCACACAACCGGGCCCGTCTGCACCCGGGGGCATAAACCAAAAACCTTGATAAGGTGACCGGAGATAGATTTATCCCCGTCACCTTTGGTGTCGCCTGCGCTAGGGTGAGCTGTGAGGAACCACTGTATGACCAAGACGAAAAAATCCGAATTCCGCCCGAACGATTACGTGGTCTATCCCGCCCATGGCGTGGGTCAGATCGTGTCGATCGAGGAGCAGGATATCGCCGGCATCTCGCTGGAGCTTTTCGTGATTTCGTTCGAGAAAGACAAGATGACCCTGCGTGTGCCCACGCACAAGGCGACGGAAATCGGCATGCGGTCGCTGTCGTCGCCCGACGTGGTGAGCCAGGCGATGAAGACGCTCAAGGGCAAGGCCAAGGTCAAGCGGGCCATGTGGTCGCGCCGCGCGCAGGAATATGAGCAAAAGATCAACTCGGGCGACCTGATCGCCATTGCCGAGGTCGTGCGTGATCTGCACCGCGGTGACGACCAGCGCGAGCAGAGCTATTCCGAGCGTCAGCTTTACGAAGCCGCGCTGGAGCGGTTGACCCGCGAAGTCGCCGCCGTGTCGGGCGGGGACGAACTGTCTGCCGCCAAGCAGGTGGACGAGGTTCTGGTCGGCCGCGCCGCCTGAACGCCCCCCGGCAACCCAATGATCTAAAAGCCGCGCCCGAGGGCGCGGCTTTTTTGTGCCGGAGCGATATAGGTCAGGCGGCGTTGGACTTGGTATCGATGGCCGTCAGAAGCGCCGTTTCGAGGTCTTTCTCAAGCTCCCTGGCGCGGGCGATATAGGCCTCGTTCTGGGCCGTGGGTATCTTCGGATCCCACAGGGCAGCAAGTTCGCGCACCGTGTGGCGGTCGTGATGGAAGAACGTTTCCTGCGCGACCGCGGCTTCGTATTCCGACAACCCGATGTTTTCCAGCACGTAGCGTCCGGCCCGCAGAGAACTGTCAAAAAGTTCGCGCACGATATCGTCCGCCCCTGCCTGATAGAGCGCGTAGACATGGGTGCGGTCGCGCGCCCGGGCCACCACGTGCAGTTCAGGACGCAGCTGCTTAGCCAGCGCCACCAGCGTGGTGGTCGACTTGGGGTCGTCAAGCGCCACGACCAGCACCTTGGCCTCGTCGATGCCGGCCGCATGCAGCAGTTCCGGCCGCGTCGGATCGCCGAAGAAGCCCTTGAAACCGAATTGCCGCATCAGTTGGATGGTCTTGAGGTCGTTGTCGATCACCACGGTTTTGAAGCCCGCCGACTGAACCATGCGGTTGACGATCTGGCCAAAGCGCCCGATCCCGGCAATCAGCACCGTGCCCTGTTCGTCGATCTCGTCCTCTTCGGGCTCGTCCTCGACATCCGCCGCCATGCGCCCCGACAGCCATTCGTAAAGGATAAACAGCAGCGGCGTGACCAGCATCGACAGCGCCACGACCAGCAGCAGCCGCTCGCCCATGGCAGAGGTCAGCACCGCCTGCTGGAGTGAGAAGGAGATGAGCACAAAGCCGAATTCCCCCGCCTGCGCGAGGCTGAGCGTAAAGAGCCACTGATCACGCCCCTTGAGGCCGAAAAGGCGCCCCAGAAGGAAAAGCACGCCCCCTTTGATCAGGATCACCCCTAGCGTCAGCCCAAGGATGACGAAGGGCGCGGCCAGGAAGGTGGCAAAGTTGATCCCGGCCCCCACGGTGATGAAAAAGAGCCCCAGAAGCAGGCCCTTGAACGGCTCCACATCCGATTCAAGCTGATGCCGGAATTCCGAGTTTGCCAGCACCACGCCCGCCAGAAACGTGCCAAGCGCGGGCGACAGGCCCACCATCAGCATCAGAAAGCCGATGCCCACGACGATCAGCAGCGCGACGGCGGTGAACATCTCGGGCAGGCGCGAGGCGTTGATGAACTTGAAAAGCGGCCGCGCGCCGTAGACACCGCCCAGAATGATCAGCGCGACCGCGCCCAGCGTCACCAGCGTGACGCCCCAGCCGGGCAATCCTTCGACCAGCGACATGGTGCCGTGGTGGTCATCGGCATGCTCTACGCCCGGGCGCAGGATCGAACCGTCCAGCCCCAGCGACGGCTCTGCCCCGTGGGCCAGCAGCGGCAGCAGGATCAGCATCGGGATGACCGCGATGTCCTGCGTCAGCAGCACCGAAAAGGCGGATCTGCCGCCGCCGGTCTGCATCAGGTTCTTTTCGCTCAGCGTCTGCAACACGATCGCGGTTGACGACAGCGCAAAGATCAGCCCGACCGCCAGCGCCGTCGTCCAGTCGAGCCCCAGAACCATGCCCGCCGCCATGATCGTCAGCGTGGTCAGGGTGATCTGCAATCCCCCCAGCCCGATCAGCCGGTGCCGCATGTCCCAGAGCGCGCGCGGCTCAAGCTCGAGCCCGATGAGGAACAGCATCATCACGACGCCGAATTCGGCGAAATGCTGCAAATCCTCGGTCGCGGCCACAAGGCCGAGCACCGGGCCGATGACGATGCCCGCCACCAGGTAGCCCAGTACCGACCCCAGCCCAAGCCGCGCCGCGACCGGGACGGCGATCACCGCCGCGAGCAGATAGATGGACGCCTGAAACAGGAAGGATTCCATGGATAACGCTCCCTTGGTGCTGCATAGATGATGCGCCGGGACCTCAGGTCAACACAACCGCAATAGCCGCGCCTGCGCTGATATTTCCGCGACCGATGGGGCCGCTGCGCGCCTCGGCCGCGTCAGAGCGGGAAGGGCGCGTCGGCCTTGGTCTGATCCATGACGATCTGGCTTTGCACCCGCGCGACGGCGCTGTGGGCCAGCAGGACTTCGTGGATCAGCATGTTTAGCGCGGGCAGGTCGGGGCAGTAGACCCGCAGCAGATAATCCGCCTCGCCGGTCATGGTCCAGGCGCTGACCACCTCGGCCCGTGTGCGCAGAAGCCGGGCAAAGGCGCGGCCTTCCTCGGCCCCGTGGCGGGCCAGCTGCACCTGCACGAAGGCCTGTACCGCAAGGCCCAGCCGCAGCGGATCCAGCCGTGCGGCATACCCCAGGATATACCCCTCTGCCTCGAGCCGCTGGCGCCGCCGCCCGGCCTGGCTGGCCGAGAGGTTGAGCGCCGCGCCAAGCTCCTGCGCGGTAAGCTGCGCATCCTTCTGGACGGCGGCCAGAAGACGGTGATCGGTTGGATCGAGCGGGGTGCGGGGTTGCTGCATGAAAAGCAGTTTATTTGCGTGATCCTTGCATTGCAATCGCCAACGCTGCCCAAGAACGCGCAGAACCCGCCTTGTGATTGGCGTACCTTGATCCTCAACACAGGAGGACACGCACATGGGACCTTTCCCGCACGACGCCCCGCAATCCAAAATCACCGCAGACAATCCCGCCGGCACCGACGGGTTCGAATTTGTCGAATTCGCCCATCCGGACCCGCAAGAGCTGCGCGATCTTTTCGCACGCATGGGCTATGCCCACGTGGCCAACCACAAGAGCAAGGCGATCGAGCTTTGGCAGCAGGGCGACATCACCTACGTGCTGAATGCCGAGCCCGACAGCTTTGCCGCCCGCTTTGTCGCCGAACACGGGCCCTGCGCGCCGTCGATGGCGTGGCGCGTGGTGGATGCACAGCAGGCCTATGAACATGCGGTGAAGAAGGGCGCGGAACCCTATGAGGGCACAGACAAAACCGTCGACTGGCCCGCGATCAAGGGGATCGGCGGATCGCTAATTTACTTCACCGACCAGTATTACGACACCTCGCCCTACAATGCGGAGTTCGACTGGATCGAACAATCCAAGCCGCGCGGCGTGGGGTTCTATTACCTCGACCATCTGACGCACAACGTCTTCAAGGGAAACATGGACACCTGGTTCCGGTTCTACGGCGACCTGTTCAATTTCCGCGAAATCCGGTTCTTCGATATCGAGGGCAAGTTCACCGGTCTGTTTTCCCGCGCCCTGACCTCGCCCTGCGGCCGTATCCGCATTCCGATCAATGAGGATCGGGGCGACACCGGGCAGATCGTTGCCTACCTCAAGAAGTACAAGGGCGAGGGCATCCAGCACATCGCCGTCGGCGCGCGCGACCTTTACGACGCCACGGATGCGATTGCCGAGAAGGGCGTGAAGTTCATGCCGGGGCCGCCCGAGACCTATTATGCGCTCAGCAAGGACCGGGTGCAGGGGCACGAGGAACCGCTGGACCGGATGCAGAAGCACGGCATCCTGATCGACGGCGAAGGCGTGGTGGATGGCGGCGAGACGCGCATTCTGCTGCAAATCTTCTCGAAAACCGTGATCGGGCCGATCTTTTTCGAGTTCATCCAGCGCAAGGGCGACGACGGCTTTGGCGAGGGCAATTTCAAGGCGCTGTTCGAATCGATCGAGCAGGAGCAGATCGACAGCGGCGAGTTGACCACCGACGCCTGACCATGCGGCGGCGCGGCAAGGCTGACAGGGTCAATCTCTTCGGGCAGAGGCGCGTTTTTCTTGAGAAAAACGGACCGGAAATCTCAAGATTTCCGGGGGCCGAAGGGCTCTAGCCGCGGGGCATCTTCAGCACGATGCTGCGCCCGCCCTTGGTATAGCGCAGTTCGCTTTCCCCGATGGCGGCGACGCGACCGCCATCGACGCGATCACCGACCTTGACCTTTTGATAGCGGCCGTTTGAAAGCCGCACCAGCGCGCGGCGGCTGGACGGTTTGCCGTATACCCCGATCAGGTTGACCTTGCGCAGGTTGAGCGCGTTCTTGACGGTGGCCTGCTGCGCCACGGTCGTCTTGGACGGAATCTTGGGCGCGACGGTGCGCGGCGCCACGGCGGCGACCTGCACCGCCTCGGCCGGGGCGGAGGCCGCTTTCGCGCGGGCGGCTTCCACGATGCGGGCAATGTCGCGCGGGCGCGGCAGCGGCTTGCGCGAGGTGTCGACGGCCTGCGCGGTGGCGGTCACGTCGGCCTCGGCCTCGAGCTTTTCCACGTCGGGGCGCGCGGTGGGGCGCAAAGCGGCGAGCTCTGCCATCGACCGGCCCTGCAGCGTCGCGCGTTCGTTCCGTTCGACGATATCGTCGGGCCGGGCTTGCGGGCGCAGGCCCTGCAGGCGGCTGCGGGTCGCGTCGTCCTCGGCTTCGGTCTGCGGCAGGGCCACATCGGGGCGCGCGTCGCCCAGGATGCGGCGCGGTGGCACCACGGGCGGCAGACCGGCGTAGATCAGCACGCCATCGGCGTTCATCGCCCCCTCGGGCCGGGCGCGCACAAGGCCGCGGTCGTCGATGTCAAAGATCACATCCGCCGGGGCCGGCACGGGCGGAGAGACAAACGCCGGATCGCCCGCCGACAGCGCGGAGGGCAGGGCGATGGCGTCGAACTGCTGCACGCCCGGATCGATCGAGGCGACGTAGAGCCCGTCTAGATCGCCGGGCGGCGGTTCCGACGGCGCGGCGGGCGCGCGCTGCCAGATGCCGGTGGCGGCATAGGTGGCATCCGCCTCGTCCTGGGTCAGCGCGCGCGGGCGCGCGGGCTGGGTCAGCGCCTCGGGCGCGTCCGCCAGGTCGCTTTCGGGCGGCAGGTCGGTCGAGAGCGCGGCCAGTTCCACCGGTTCCTCCGCAGCCTCGGGTTCGGGCGTGGGGCGTGGCAGGTCCTCTTGCGCCACGGCGACATCGGGGCTGGTGTCGGGGCGGAAAAAGCGCGCAAGCCCGTCGTCGAGGAACACCGACGCCCAGGCCGCGACGCCGACGAGGAACACCAGGAGCGCGGTGGTCAGCATCAGGCCAAGGAACCGCGGCTTGCCGCCGATCCGCGTGTCCTGGCGGGCGCCGAAGACGGTCATGCGCTGAAGCTCGGCCTCTTGCGGGGTTGGATCGGGCGGGGGGGCGGCGGTGTCGCGCCGTGCGGCCAGCCGCGCCAGCGCCGAGGTCTTGACCGACTTGGGGGGGGGTTTGGGGGGGGGGGGGGGCCGCGGGGGCCGCCGCTACGACGGCGGCTTCGGGCTTGGCGTTGGCGGGGCGGCGGCTGAAGAACCCGCTGATTCCGCCCGGTTTTGCGGCCTCGGCCGCAGGCTGATCCGGCGCCGGTCGGTGGAACGTTGCGGCGGCTTCGACGCCTGTGGCTGTCAGCGCGGGGCTGCTGGCCGGACCGGCCGCGCCCTTGCCCGCGGGCACCGGCGTGATGCGCGAGGCCACGAGCGGCGCCACGTCCTTGCGCGGTTTCGCAGGCGCGGGCGGCTCGGCCGGGTTGCGGCTGGCGCGGATGCTGGAAAAGGCGGGCGGGGGCGTGTCGGCCTCAGTGTGCGGGGCGATGCTGGGCGCGGCGACGCCGGTGTCGTCCTTGGGTGTCGGCACCTTGAGACTGGCAGGCGGCGGTGGTGCCGGGGCATCTGCGACGGGCATGCCCGGCTCTGCCGCGTCCGCGGCATTGGCCGCCGGTTCGGGGGTCGGTATCCCGGCCTTGCCAACGTCCTTTGGCGCGGCGCGTTCCGGCGGTGCCGCCGCTGCCGCAGGCGCGGGCTTTTCCGGCGCAGGCACGGGGGCGGCTTCGGTCTTTGGCTCTGGCGCGGCTTTCGCTTTCGGCGTGGGTGCTGGCTCCGGCTTGGGGGCAGGTGTCGCCTCAGCCGGCTTCGGCGCGGGCACCGGCTCTGCTACGGCCTCCGGCTCTGCCTCGGGCGCGGGCTCTGCCTTTGGGGCCGGCGCGGCTTTGGGCGCGGGCGGCGCTTGCGGCACCGGGGCGGCCTCCGTGACCACGACCGGGGCGCTGTCACGCTCGGGCGTTGCACCGTCCCACTGGCTGGCGGCGCCAAAGAACACTTCGCCCTCGAACTGGCCATCGGGGGCGACCGCGACATGTGCCACGGGCACGAAATGATGCCCGGCGGCGAATCCCTCCGCCTCGTCCAGGGTCTCGCGCGCCACGGCGGCAACCTGCACCATGTCACCGGACTGTGCCCAGTCATAGACGAGGTCGCTGACCGCATAGGGCGTGGCCCCTTCCAGCGCCGCCTCGATCGCGGCGCGCATGCCCGACGGGTCCGACGGGGCGGGCAGGCCGAGATAGCGGATCTGTTCGTTGGGAATGACCAGCTTGACCTGGCCGCCACGGGGCGACAGCGCATCGGCCTTGGCGCGCAGATCGCGCAGGGCGGCGTCAAGATCGCCGTTGTCCAGCGCCACCTCGTCGACGGTGGCCCATCCCTGCGGGACGCGTTGCAACAGGGTGATGCCGCTGAACGAAAGCGAAAGTGCGAAATCCGGGGTCATGCGACGTCGTTTACCATCCATACCGAGGACTGAGGAGTCTGTTGCGGCTCACGAAACCATTTTACAGCAGGAGTTTGCCGAGGGAAAGGAAAGACCGGTTGCAGGATGCCTGGCGCGGCGCAACACTGCGTGAAGGTTGCCCCGGCTAAAGGAGGTTCCGATGCGCCTTTCCCTGATATTGCCCGTTCTTCTGGCGCTGGCGCCCCCGGTCTTGGCGCAGGACGCCGCCGCCCCGCGCCCCCAGATCGCGGTGACCGGGCAGGGCAGCGCCTCTGCCGTGCCGGATATGGCGACGATCACCTTGGGCGTCACCGCGCAGGCCGCCGACGCGGCCGATGCGATGGCGCAGACTTCCGAGATCACCGACACGATCCTGGCGCGACTCGAAAGCTTCGATATCGCGGCGCGCGACATCCAGACCTCGGACCTGTCGCTCAATCCGCTTTGGTCCAACCGCAGCAGCCCGTCCCCGGACGGGCCGCAGATCGACGGTTTCGAGGCGTCGAACCGCGTGACGGTGCGGGTGCGCGCGCTGGACCGGCTGGGCGAGGTGCTGGGCGCGGTGCTGGAGGACGGGGCGAACCGGCTGGGCGGGCTTGAATTCGGCCTGCAATACCCCGAGCCCCTGATCGATCAGGCCCGCAAGGCTGCGGTCGCGGACGCGATGGCCCGCGCCAAGACCTATGCCGAGGCGGCGGGCCTGAAGCGCGGCGCGGTGCTGAGCATGTCCGAAGGCGGCAGCGTGACGCCGCGCCCGGAAATGGCGATGTCGATGCGGGATGCCGCGGTCTCCGTCCCGACCGCGCAGGGCGAAACCAGCATGACGGCGAGCGTGAACATGATCTTCGCGCTCGAAGACTAAAGCGGTCAGGCGGGCGGGGTGCGCCGGTTCAGCCGATCCCCCAGCCCCTTGATCCGGCGGGCGAAGGCCGTGGCGATTTCGGTTTGCCGCGCGCCGCTGCGTGCCGCGTCGCTGCCGACCCAGTTCGCGCTCGACACGCCGATGATCAGACCGATGGGAAACCACAGCAGGGACAGCAGGGTCTGAAGCAGCCAAAGCGGGGCCATGGCGTACCGCTTCGCGCCCGACCAGGTCTCCAGGTCCCGATAGAGAGGGGCGAAACACGCGCTGACCGGATCGCTCCAGCTCTCCCACGGGGACAGGGCGACGGGTGCGACGGCATCCGGCCCATTGTCGAGCTTCATGAGGTCCTGCACGTCGCTCTCCGACGGCTGTCGCGGTCCGGCACGATGCAGGCGCAGCCGGGGGTCGCGGCTGCGCCCGGTTTCGAGGCAAAGCCGCCAAGGCCCGTCGGCTTGGCGGAAATACCAGCTGTATCCCTCGCCATCCCAGCCCGCGGCATGGCGCAGGCTCTCGTCCGGCGCGAAGCCTTCGGCCGCAAGCGCAGGCAGGACATGCCGCTCCACCTCTGCTTTCAGAAGCTGGAGCGGCCCCTTGCCCTTGCGCGGCATCGGTCCGGGCGCCATGGGGTCAGGCGTTGGCCTTGGTCAGCGCCTGGTCGAGATCGGCGATCAGGTCGTCCGCATCCTCGATCCCGATGGAAATCCGCACCACGTTCGGCGCGGCCCCCGCGGCAACCTGCTGTTCCTGCGTCAACTGCCGGTGGGTGGTGGAGGCCGAGTGGATCACCAGCGACCGGGTGTCGCCCAGGTTCGCCACGTGGCTGAAGATCTCGAGTGAATCCACCAGCTTCACGCAGCCTTCGTACCCGGCCTTGAGCGCAATGGTGAAAAGGCCACCGGCCCCCCGCGGGCAAATCTTGGCGACACGGTCGTGGTAGGGCGAGGATTTCAGCCCCGCATAGGTGACTTGTTCCACCGCCGGATGCTTTTCCAGCCAGCTTGCGATCTGCGTGGCGTTTTCCACATGGCGCTGCATCCGCAGCGAAAGGGTTTCGATTCCCATCAGCGTGTAATGGGCCGCCTGCGGGTTCAGCGTCATGCCCAGATCCCGCAGGCCGATCGCGATGCCGTGGAAGGTAAAGGCCAGCGGGCCAAAGGTTTCGGCGAACTTGAGGCCGTGATAGGCGGGCTCGGGCTCGGCCAGCGACGGGAACTTGTCCGATGCGGACCAGTCGAACCGGCCCGAATCCACCACCACGCCGCCTGTGACCGTGCCGTTGCCGGTCATGTACTTGGTCAGCGAATGCACCACCAGCGTGGCACCGTGTTCGATGGGGCGGCACAGGTACGGCGTGGCGCTGGTGTTATCGACGATGAGCGGCAGGCCCGCCTTGTCCGAAATGGCCGAAATGGCATCCAAATCGGTGATATAACCGCCGGGGTTGGCGATGGATTCGCAGAACACCGCGCGGGTGTCGTCGTCGATGGCGGCCTCGACCGCCTCCAGATCGTCGAAATCGACGAACTTGGCCGACCAGCCAAAGCGCTTGATGGTTTGGCTGAACTGCGTGACCGTGCCACCGTAAAGCCGGGTCGACACGACGACGTTCTTGCCCGGGCTCATCAGCGGGAACAGCGCCATGATCTGCGCCGCGTGCCCAGAGGAGCAGCAGACCGCGCCGACGCCGCCTTCGAGCGTGGCGACGCGTTCCTGCAGAACCGCGACGGTGGGATTGGTCAGGCGCGAATAGATGAACCCGACCTCTTGAAGGTTGAAGAGCGCCGCGGCGTGTTCGGCATCGCGAAAGACATAGGCGGTGGTCTGGTAGATCGGCGTCTGCCGCGCGCCGGTGGCGGGGTCGGGCCGGGCGCCTGCGTGAATCTGCAAGGTGTCGAAGCCGTAGCTGGGTCCGTCGGTCATCGTCTGTGTCTCCCTCCTGGATGTTGCGCACAGAACTAGGCGATTGCGCGAGCCGGGGCAACGGGCTCTGGCGGGGCGCTGTTGTGGCGATGCCACGCATTGCACGCATAGTATACGAGTATGTTGACAGGTGGCGCCTCTCCACCATAGAGTCAAAGTATGTTGAGGCAAGGAGACCAGAAAATGGCAACCAAGGCAAAAACGCAAGATACTGAGAACACGGCAGAAACCCCGAACAAGAAACAGCGCCGCGCGGTTCGGCTGGCCAAGGCGACCAACGTCGCCTTCAGCCTGGAACCCGCCGTGCGCGCCCGTTTCGCCGAAGAGGCGAAGGCCGAAGGCATGGAACTTGGCCACTTTCTGCAGAAGGTGCTGGAAAACCACCTGCTCGAGACCGCGGAAAAGGACGATCCGCTGGCCGAGCGCATCCGCGCCAAGCGCGCCGTCATCGACCACACCGTTGAACTGGCGCAGAAGCTGGATGCCGAGGGCAAGTTCGACGAGAATTTCGTCCTGACGGTGATGAAGGCCGCCGCCAAGGAAGAAGAGTTCATGCTGATCTACAACACCGCCATTGGCTGGAACGAGGAAACCAAGAAAGCCCACGGGCAAAAGGCGCTGAACCAGCAGTTGGGCCGCCTGATCCGCAAATCGGTGGGGGCCAAGGGCCTCAAGACCGATGCGGGCCGCGTCGCGCGCGCGCAGGTTTCGGGCGAGGTGATTTCGTCTTATACGCTGCTGACCAAGCAAGGCTGAACAGGTCGTCAGACCGGGCAGGGGGCGTCGCGCGTGCGGCGCCCCTTTGCGTTGGTGGGGCGGGTCAGAACGAATCCGTCACCGGGTAGACGTAGATCAGGTACAGGTAGAAGAACGCCAGCGACAGCACGAGGATGATCACCCCCAGCACCGGCGAGGTCACCTTGAACCCGCCGTCGGACGCCTCGAGCGATGTCACGCCAAGCTTGGTGCCCTGTTCCGCCGCGCGGAACTGCATCCACGAGAAATAGAGCCCCGCCAGCACGATCAGCACCACGATGCCAAAGATGATCTGGCTCGACACATGCTGCCAGCGGAAGATGTCCAGCCGGTGCTGATATTGCCGGGTGCGGTAATCGTAATAGCCCTGCACCGATGCCTGGATCTTGTTGAGGGTCGCGTCATCGGCGACGAAGTTTTCCGGCAAGGTCGGGAACAGCACCTCGGGCTGCGGGCCGCCGCTCTCTGCATTCGCCTGGGCCAGTTGTTCGGCCAGCCCCGGCAGCCGTGACTGGCCGTCGTCGTCCTGTGCCCGCAGCGGCGTGATCGCCAGCGCCAGAAGCGTCGCGATCAACAGGACCATGCGAAATAGCCGTGTCCGCATCGGATCACTCGTCCATCAGGAATCCGACCGCCTGCACGTGGCGCAGGATGCGGTCGGAATAGGGAAAGGCGTTCTGCATGTCGCGGTAGGGGGCCTGATCCGCTGAGGGCAGCAGGCTGTCCACAAGCTCCAGCAGGCGCAGTTCCAGCGCGAGGCCCCAGCCGGAATAGGCGTCGGGCAGGGACGGGAAACTGGGTGGTGCCGATTGCGATTTCAGCGACATGGTACCGTCGCCGTTGGGAAAATCCGTGCCAAACGCGCTGCCGTTGACAGCCTCCCATTCGATACGGCCATCGGGATAGATCCGTTCATACCGCCCCGCGCGCAGGCGACGCTTTGGCGCGGCGGCCGGCGGGGTCGCGAGGGTCGCGGTCAGGCCCAGGTCGACAATACCCGATGACGGACCGCGCCCCCCGGTCAGGTCGATGATCCGCTGTTCGTAGCGGCGGCGCAGGCAGGCACTATCGGTGCCGCAGGTGTTGCGCCAGCCCAGCCACAGGCGCTGGTCACTGACCAGCTTGCGCCCGGCGTCCCCGCCCGACCGTTCGCGGCGCGCCCCGTAGGCCTGCACCATGCGCCGGTCGAGATCCCCCAGCAGCGCGTCGCGGCAGATCGTGCGTTCGGTGGGGTTGAGCGATCCGGTGCAGGGAAAGCTGGGCTTGGCCCGTGCGGGAAGCACGGCAAGAATGGCGATGCAAAGGACGGCAAGGAACAGGCGCGGCATGGCGGCATTCCCAAATTGATTGAACCAATGGCCGCAGCATATCACAAAACCCGCCTTGGTTGAACCATTGCGATTGATGTCGTGTGTCAGGGATGTGTCACGGTTTCCACGCACAGCACTGTGGGCAGGTGGCGCGCGATTTCGTCCCAGCTGTCGCCGCCGTCGGTGCTGGCAAAGATCGACCCCGAGTTGGTGCCGAAATAGACCCCCGGTTTGGGCAGCCTGTCCACCGCCATCGCCTGACGCAGCACGGTGAAATAGCACCCCGCCTGCGGCAGACCGGTCCGGCAGGCCTGCCAGCTGTCGCCGCCGGTGTCAGAGCGCCAGATCGCCGCCGCGGCGTCGGGCGGATAGCGGCCCTGCGCATCGCCGTTCAGCGGCAGCACCCAGATCCGGTTGGCGTTGTGCGGATCGACCGCTATGGGAAAGCCGAAGGTCGAGGGCAGACCGTCGGTGATATCGTCCCAGCTGCGCCCGCCGTCGCGGCTGCGGAACACGCCGTGGTGATTCTGCTGATAAAGCACGTCCGCCGCTCCTGGCGCGCGCACCATGTTATGCACGCAATGCCCGGTCTGCCCGTCGCGCGGCGCGGCCGGATGCGGGTGATCGCAGGCGGCCCCGGCATTCGACAGCCGGTTGCGCCGGTCCCAGCTTTGCCCGCCATCCTCGGTGGCAAAAACCCCGGCGGCGGAAATGCCCAGCCACATGCGGCCCGCGTCCTCGGGATGGGCCACGATGGTGTGCAGCGTCAGCCCCGCCGCGCCCGGCTGCCAGTCGGCCGCCGACGGATGGTTGCTGAGCGCCTCGACCGCCGTCCAGGTCTGCCCGCCGTTGTCGCTGGACAGCAGCGTCGCGGGCTTGGCCCCGGCAAAAAGCCGCCCGCCCGATTGTCCAAGTGACCAGATCGCGTTGATCTGGCCCGAGAACGGCGCCGGATCGGCGGGGGTGACACCCAGCATTCTGGCGGTGTCAGGATCGTCGCGCGCCCAGGTATCCATCTGGCCGTCCGCGAGTTTGGACAGCGTCCAGGTTGCACCGCCGTCCTCGGACCGCCAGACCCCCGCGCCGGACCATTCACCGCCTCCACCGGCCCAAAGCCTGCCGGTTTCGGCATCGCCTATGGCGTGGTTGACCGACCAGCCGTCGCAGTGCGGCCCGCTGAGCGTCCACCTTTGCCGCGCCGGGTCGGCGCGCAACAGGAAAAGGCCCTTGGTCGTTCCGGCAAGCAGGGTCACGGCATCCGGCATGGCGGGTCTCCTTGACGAGATCGCCGAGAGTTTACCACGCCACCCACGCGCCGCCTATGTCCAACGCGCCGCCACGCCCCATGTAACAGTTTCATGTCGATTGCATGATGATATGATGACGATGATGTAACAGCGGGTGCGACGCGACAGCAGGGTGCGGAAAGGACGGCAGCGATGGAAATGCTCAAGCGGGTTCAGCGTGCGCTGCGCAACGATGTACCGCTCAAGGCGCTGCGCGATCTGACGAACCGGTTCCGCTATGGCCCGGATGCACCGCTGAGCGATGAAACCGTCTGGCTGCCGCTGGACCGGATCACCCATCTTTACCGGCCCAATCCCGCACGTGGGGCACCCACCCTGCGGCGCCGTCACAGCGGTCTGGTGCTGGACGGCGACTGGCATCTGTCGCGCAAGCCGCTGACCGTGTCCGAGAAAGAGATCAGTTGCCGCATGCGCCTGATCGACGGTGCGCCGTGGGAAGAGACGCCGATCTGGGCGCGCCACACCCGCGAGATCGCCGAAGGCCACCGCCCCGACGGCTGCCGCACAATTGACGATCTGCGCGCCTGGTACGCGCGCCGCGATGCCGCCTTTGCCGAAATCCGCGCGGCGGGGCAGCTGACGCCGATGGCCGCCTTGCCCGAGGCCAGCCGCCGCGAACACGGTGGCATTCTGGTGCACATCGGCCCCGACGACACGTATCTGCGGTCGGGCGGCGGGGCGCATCGGTTCGCGGTCGCACGGATCTTCGGCTTTGAGTTCATCCCCGTGCAGGTGGGTGCGGTGCACCGCGATGCGGTGCTGTCGGGGGCCTACGCGCGTCTGCACCGCGGGATCACGCCGCCGGGACAGGCCGCCGGGCGCGACCTGGCGGCTAGCGCATCCAAAAGCCTTCCCGTTTGATCTGGTTGCGGATCGCCTGTTCGCGCAGCGGCAGGTCGTCCTGATCAAAGAGGGCGCGGACCTTGTGACCGCGGCCCTGATAGATCATCCGCTTGAACGGCTCGTAAAGCTTGAGCAGTTTCTTGATCTTGTTGGGCTGGCTCACCGCTTCGAGCATGTCGATCACGCGCTGGTCTTCGCGCGCATACAGCAGCGGCAACAGCCGGTAGTGACAGCTTACCGATCCGTCGAGATACCCGGGCGGCAGGGCATCGCGGCCGCCGCCAAAGCTGTGGATGACCAACGGCAGCGCCACCTGGTCGAGCCAGGGATCAAGGCTTTGGCACACCAGTTCGGGCGGGGCGTCATCGCGGATCGCGAGCGCATAGTCCAGAAAGCGCCGTCCGAATTCCTGCGGGCAGCGGTAATAGAAATAGCCCGCGTTGAAATACAGATAGCGCCGCCAGTATTCGTCGGGCTGGCTGAGGTCGAGAGAGCTTTCGAAATCCAGCCCGAACTTGTCGTAAAGCGATTTCCAGGTCTGCGTGTAGCCGGGGCCGTAAAGTTCCAGCTTGGGCCATGTGCCTTCGCGGCGCAGCGATGCCGAGGGGCGGTCAAAGTCGAACGGCACCTGCGCCAGATCGCCGACCATCAGCGTATCGGTGTCGAAAAACACGAACGGCTCGCCCTTGGGCAGGGCCAGCAGCGCCTCGATCTTGTTGCCATAGGGATAGGCCTGCCCGAAATGCGCCGAGGCGAAGGGCAGGAAGGTCGCGCCAAGCCCCGTCAGTGCGGCGCGAATATCCGCATCCTGAATGCGCGGATCGATCTGCCAGAGCGGGCCGGGCTGCGGTTCGGCGATGTAGAGGCGAAAGCGGTCGCCGGTCAGCGTCTCGCGCAGCGACGCGGCGAACAGCAGCGCCTCGTATTGCAGCCGCCCGGCCTGTCCGACGATCAGGATGTTCACCTGCGGTGCGGCGGCCTTTTTGCGTGCCATTGTGATGCGGGCCTGTCTGCTCTTATTCTATCGCACGGATTATAGGTCAGATGCGCCGCCAGAAAAAGCGTTGAAACCGGCGGGACGCGGCGCGGGATTTGAGAAAGGAGTTTTGAGATGCTGGATTTCGTCCTGATCGCCATTGCGGCGGCCTTTGGCGGCGCAGGAGAGGGGGCGCCGAGTGTCGCGGCTGCGCCGGCCGCCGCGCCTGCCGGGCTGGTGGCCGAAGCGCAGCAGCCCACGGGCCAGTTCACCACCGCGACCGAGGTGCGCCCGATCCTGGACATGACCAAGGGCAACTGGGTGGCGCTGCGCGATTATGGCGGGCAGGATCTGCTTTATGTCACGCATCTGCTGGCCTGGCGCTGCGGTCTGGCGCAGATGCGCTATGCGGTGAACGGTGGCGCGCTGCAGGTTTGGGACCTGCCGCCCTGTCACGAAGGCACGACCAGCCCCAACGCGCTGACGCCCGACGATGGCCTGCCCTATATCGGGTTTCCCGCCGGATCGGTCGCGCAGGTGCAGATCGAGCTGACCTACGACGACCTGACCGTGGACAGCGCGACCTTTGCCCGGGACGATGTGCTGATGCCGTGAGACGCGGCCCGTTCCGGCCGCGGATTGCGCGCGCCGGGGCAAGCGGGTAGTATCATGCCATATCCAGAGGAGTGCCCCGCCAGTGATCAAGAAAGCCTGACCCTCATCGACGCCTTCGGGCTGGTTGGACTTTGATCGCGGAGCATCTCATGCATCCTGTCATCTATGACGTGGCCGTTTCGATCGACGGCTATATCTCGGGTCCCGGCGGGGACATCTCGGGCTTTGCGCAGGACGGGGCGGTGGTCGACGACTACCGCGACCGCCTGTCGCGCTATGCCACGGCCATCATGGGCCGGGCGACCTATGAATTCGGCTATCGCTTCGGCATGGCGCCGGGCCAGAACCCCTATGGTCACATGCGGACCTTCGTCTTTTCAGCCACCATCGACCTGCCCGCAAAACGCGATGTCACGGTGATGCGCGGCGATCTTGCAGAGACGCTGGCCAGGATTGTCGCGCAGTCGCGAGGGCCGGTCTATCTTTGCGGCGGCGGGGCCTTTGCCGGTTCGCTGCTGGCCCTTGGCCTGATCGACATCCTGCGGCTGAAGCGCGCGCCCGTGGTGCTTGGCGGTGGCGTGCCGCTGTTCGGTCCGGGGCGGATCGCACCGCGCCTGACCCTTCTGACGTCGCATCCCTACGCCGATGGCGGCCTGTTTCAGGAATACGCCATCGGCCCGGCCCAGGATGCCGGACGGCGTCAGAGCGCGATCGGTTCCAGCACCTGAGGTTCGATCACGTCGACGCCGGGCAGGGCGGCGGCGAGGACCTCGGCCGTTTGTTCGAGGATCGGGAAGGTGCGGTAGTGGCAGGGGATCACGGTCTTGAAATCGAAGAACCGTTTTGCGGCATAGGCGGCGCGGGTCATGTCCATGGTGAAATGGCCGCCCGCGCACAGGATCCCGATATCGGGTTCATGCAGGTCGTGGAAGAGGCCCATGTCCGCCATCACGTCGGTGTCGCCCGAAAGGTAGATCGTGTGCCCCTCGCCCGCGATCATGTAGCCGCATTCGGTGCCGGCCACCTTGGGGCCGTCGGGGGTCGCGAAGGTCGAGGAATGCACCGCGTGTACCATCGTGACCTTGACCTCGCCAAGCGTCACGGTGCCGCCCTTGTTGAAGCCGACGGTTTCGATCCCCTCGCTCGTGGCCCAGTGGTTCATCAGGTCGTATTGCCCGACCACGGGGATGCCCAGTTTCCTGGCCAACGGCAGCACGTCGGTGACGTGATCGCCATGCGCATGGGTCAGCAGGATATGCGTTCCGCCATCGGTGGCGGGTGCATGCTGATCCTCGGTCAGCATCGGATTGCCGCTTAGCCAGGGGTCGACCAGCAGGACCTGTCCCGCAATCTCGATCCGGAAACTGCCGTGCCCGAGCCAGATGATGTTCATGCGTTCCTCCTGTCGCCGATGACCTTTCGAGCCAGTCTAGAGGCTTTGCAGGCAACATCAAATCGCGTTCAGGCCTGCCGCACCAGCTTTCCGGGGTTCATGATGTTCAGCGGATCAAGCGCGCGTTTGATGTCGCCCATCACCTCCCATCCTGCGCCGTGTTCGCGGGCCATGTAGCCCAGCTTGCCCATGCCGATGCCGTGCTCTCCGGTCGCCGTGCCGCCCAGGTCGAGCGCGCGTTCGACCATGCGGTGCGACAGGGCCATGGCGGTGTCCTGGTCCGAGGGGCTGTCTGGATCGATCAGCAGGATGGCATGGAAATTGCCGTCGCCCACATGCCCGAGGATCGGCCCGGCCAGCCCTGTCTCGTCGATATCCGCGCGGGTCGCCACGATTGCCTCGGCCAGTCTGGACACCGGCACGCAGATATCCGTGACCAGCGCCCGGTGGCCGGGATGTTGGGCCAGCACCGCGTAATGGGCGTTGTGCCGCATGGTCCAGAGCGCGCGCCGGTCCTCTTCCAGCGCGGACCAGTCGAAACCGGTCGCGCCGTGATCGGCGGCTATCTCGCCAAAGCGTTCCGCATCCTCGGCCACACTGGCCGGGGAGCCGTGGAATTCCAGCATCAGATGCGGCGCTTCGGGAAAGCTGGTGTCGGCATAGCCGTTGAAAACCCGCGCCGTGGCCGCATCGACCAGTTCGATCCGCGCCACCTGCAGGCCCATCTGCACCGTGTCGATCACCGCGTTCACCGCATCCTCGACCGATCCGAAGGCGCAGACGCCCGCCGATGTCGCTTCGGGGATGCCGTGCAGGCGCAGGGTCAACTCTGTCATCAGCCCCAGTGTCCCTTCGGATCCGACGATAAGCCCCGTGAGGTCGAAGCCGGCCGAGGATTTGCGCGCCCGGCTGCCGGTGCGGATCACCCGACCGTCGGCCAGCACCACCTCGAGCCCGAGCACGTTGTCGCGCATCGTGCCGTAGCGCACCGCCGTCGTGCCGCTGGCCCGGGTCGCCGCCATGCCCCCCAGCGAGGCGTTGGCGCCGGGATCGACCGGGAACATCAGCCCCGTCGCGCGCAGTTCGGTGTTGAGCTGCTCGCGCGTGACGCCGGGCTGCACGGTCACGTCCATGTCGCCGGGGCGGATCGACAGCACCCGGTTCATGCGGCTGAAATCGACGCTGATGCCGCCCTGTGGGGCCTGCGCATGGCCTTCAAGCGACGTGCCGGTGCCCCAGCCGATCACCGGTACGGCGTCGCGCGCACAGATTTCAACGATGCGCTGCACCTCTTGGGTCGTCTCGGGATAGGCCACCGCATCGGGGGGCATCAGCGGGAAATAGGATTCCGAGCGGCCGTGCAGATCCAGATCGGACTTGGACCTCGACAGCCGTTGGCCTAGGAAAGAGGAAAGCGCATCAAGCGTTTGGATCGCGGTCATGGGCAGCCTTTCGTCCGGAACGGGCCGATCCTAGCGATACGGCGGGCGCGGTAAAGGGTTGGTAAAATCGCCCGCGCGCCGGTCGGTGCGGGCGGCACGGGGGGCTAGGACAGCCGGTATGGCGGCACCATCGCGGATAGGGGCGCATCTGAACGGTGTGACGCAGGGTCTGGCCCGGGGCTGGGCGGTGCTGCGCCACCGCGGCCCGGGGCAGGTGCAGTTCTGGTTCATCGCGCTGGCGGTGGGCACCGCCGCGGGCCTCGCCGCGCTGATTTTCCGCACCGCGATCGAAGCCCTGCAAACCTGGGTCTACGGCACCGAGGATGTCAACCTTCTGGCCACCTTCGCCACCACGCTGCCGTGGTATTCGGTCATGCTGATCCCGATCCTGGGCGGGCTGGCGGTGGGGGCGATCCTGCATTTCATGACACCCGATGGCCGCGTCCGATCTGTCGCGGATGTGATCGAGGGTGCGGCGCTCAACAACGGGCGGGTGGAAAAACGGGCGGGAATCGCATCGATGCTGGCGTCGTGGATTACGCTGTCGACCGGCGGGTCGTCGGGCCGCGAAGGGCCGGTGGTGCACATCGCCGCGATGATATCGAGCTGGGTCAGCAACCTCATCCGGGCCGATGGCATCACCGGGCGCGACCTGCTGGGCTGTGCCGTTGCCGCGGCCGTGTCGGCCAGTTTCAACGCGCCCATCGCCGGGGCGCTTTTCGCGCTCGAGGTGGTGCTGCGCCATTTCGCCGTGCATGCCTTTGCGCCCATCGTCATCGCCTCGGCGGCGGGCACGGTGATCAACCGTCTGGCCTTTGGCGATGTGACGGAATTTCGCCTGCCCGGTACGACGGTGGTCGAATTCTACCTCGAGCTGCCCGCCTTCCTGCTGCTGGGGCTGGTCTGCGGCCTTGTCGCGGTGGTGACGATGAAATGCATCTTCTGGTCTGACGATCTGGGCACGCGGTTGCAAACCCGGCTGAACCTGCCGCTCTGGCTGCGCCCGGCCGCCGCCGGGGTCCTGCTGGGGGCGCTGGCCATCGAATTTCCGCATATCATCGGCGTCGGATACGAGACGACCTCGCTCGCCCTGACCGGCAACCTGCTGCTATGGGAGGCGGTGGTCTTTGTCGTACTGAAGGTGACGGCGCTGTCGATCACCATGGCGGGCCGCATGGGCGGCGGGGTGTTTTCGCCATCGCTGATGATCGGGGCGCTGACCGGCATGGCCTTCGGGCTGATCGCCACGGGGCTGTTCCCCGAACAATCCGGCGCCTATACGCTCTATGCGCTGGCGGGGATGGGGGCGGTCGCCGCGGCGGTGCTGGGCGCGCCGATTTCCACGACGCTTATCGTGTTCGAACTGACGGGCGACTGGCAGACCGGGCTTGCGGTCATGGTGTCGGTGTCGCTGTCCACGGCGCTGGCGTCAAAGCTGGTGCACCGGTCGTATTTCCTGACCCAGCTCGAGCGGCGCAACGTGCATCTGGCGGCCGGCCCGCAGGCCTACCTGCTGGCGATGTTCCGGGTGCAGGGCGTGATGCGCCCCGTTGCCGACCTGTCCGAGGAAAGGATCGCGTCCTGCGAGAGGCTGATCGAGCAGGGGCTTTTCGTCAACGCCACCTCGACGCTGGAAACGGTGCTGCCGGTCTTTGACAAATCCGGCGTCAGCTATCTGCCTGTGGTGACGCGGACCGGAGAGGACAAGACGCCCGTACTGCAGGGCGCTCTTTACCATGTCGATGCGCTCAAGGCCTATAACCGCGCGCTTGCGGCGACGGCGGCCGAGGAACACGGCTGAGAAACGAAGCCACCTGACGGACAAAAGAAACGGGCCGCCCGGAAGAGCGGCCCGCTTTTGCGTTTTGGATCGGGGCTTAGTGGTCCTGCGCCGCCCCGGCACCGCGGGGGATGCGCACGCTTTCCACCAGCTCTTCGATCTCTGCCGGAATGTCATCGGTCATCTTCGACACGGTGAAGGCCACCACGAAGTTGATCAATGCACCCACCGCGCCGAACGAGGTCGACTTGATCGTGCCAAGCAGCGGATCGGCATCGGTAAAGCTGTTGGTGTCGGGGATGAAGAACCAGCCCTTGTGCAGGAAGATGTAGACCAGCGTCACGATTAGACCTGCCAGCATCCCGGCCACGGCGCCCTTGTTGTTCACCTTGGTGAAGATGCCCATCATCAACGCCGGGAAGATCGACGCCGCCGCGAGGCCGAAGGCCAGCGCCACCGTTTGCGCCGCAAAGCCCGGAGGGTTGAGGCCCAGGTAGGTCGCGACCGCGATGGCCACGGCCATGGCGATACGGGCCGACAAAAGCTCGCCCTTTTCCGAGATGCGCGGGTTGATCGACCCCTTGATCAGGTCATGCGACACTGCCGAGGAGATCGCCAGCAGAAGGCCCGCCGCCGTCGACAGCGCCGCGGCCAGACCGCCCGCCGCCACAAGGCCGATGACCCAGCCCGGCAGGTTGGCGATTTCCGGATTGGCCAGAACCAGGATGTCCCGGTTGAAGTTGGTCAGCTCGTTCTCGGCGCCCCAACCGGCGGCCTCCATCATCGCCACGGTTTCGGGGTTGCCGTCGTTGAAGTACGCGATACGCCCGTCGCCGTTCTTGTCTTCCCAGCCCAGAAGGCCGGTCTGCTGCCAGGTCGCCATCCAGTCATAGGCCGGATCGTTCTGGATCGTCTCGGTCGACACCGGTTCGCCGCTGGCGCCGTTGGGCCAGAACTGATCGGTGATGTTGAAACGGGCCATGGCGCCCACGGCCGGGGCCGTCAGGTACAGCAAGGCGATGAACACCAGCGCCCAGCCTGCCGACCAGCGGGCGTCGGCCACGCGCGGCACGGTGAAAAAGCGCATGATCACGTGCGGCAGACCGGCGGTGCCGATCATCAGGCTCAGCGTGAAGAGCACCATGTTGAACGTGTCGCCGTGGTGCGTCGTGTACGCGTTGAAGCCCAGTTCGGTCACGATCTGGTCGAGCTTGGCCAGCAGCGGTTCGCCGCTTTCCACGGATCCGAAAAGCCCCAGGCCCGGGATCGGGTTGCCGGTCAGCTGCAGCGAGATGAAGATCGCCGGGATGGTATAGGCCAGGATCAGCACGCAGTACTGCGCCACCTGGGTATAGGTCACCCCCTTCATGCCGCCGAAGACCGCATAGGCAAAGACCACGCAGGCGCCGATCAGCAGACCTGCGGTGTTGGACACTTCGAGGAACCGGCCAAAGGCCACGCCCACGCCGGTCATCTGGCCGATGACGTAGGTGGTCGATGCGACGATCAGGCAGATCACCGCGACGATCCGCGCCGTGGGGCTGTAGAACCGGTCGCCGATGAACTCGGACACGGTGTATTTGCCGAACTTGCGCAGGTAGGGCGCCAGCAAAAGTGCCAGCAGCACATAGCCGCCGGTCCAGCCCATGAGGTAGGTCGAGTTGTCATAGCCGGTAAAGGCGATGAGCCCGGCCATAGAGATGAACGACGCCGCCGACATCCAGTCCGCCGCGGTGGCCATGCCGTTGGTGACCGGATGAATGCCGCGGCCAGCGGCGTAGAATTCCGATGTGGACCCGGCGCGGGCCCAGATCGCGATGCCGATGTAAAGCGCGAAACTCGCGCCCACGAACAGCAGGTTGATGGTAAATTGATCCATGATCACTCCTCCTCGGTGCCGAATTCACGGTCGAGCTTGTTCATCCGCCAGGCGTAGAAAAAGATCAGCCCCAGGAAGACGAGGATCGATCCCTGCTGCGCGAACCAGAAACCCAGATCGGTGCCGCCGACGCTGATGCCCGACAGCATCGGGCGCAGCAGGATGCCAAAGCCAAAGCTGACCAGCGCCCAGATCACGAGGCTGATGATGATGATCCGCACGTTGGCTTTCCAATAGGCCTTGTCGCCTTCGGAAATTTCCAATGCGGACCGGTTCGGTCTGTCCGTCATGAAGTGTCCTCCTCCATTTGCCCCCTTAGGGGCGGTTAGCGTGTGGTTTCGCTGACAAGCGCCTGAAGGCGCCCGGCAATATCGTCGATCGCGCCCATCGCGGGTACGCGGTGCAGCGCGCCCCGGGCGTCGTAATAGGTGATGAGCGGGGCGGTCTGGGCGTGATAAGCCGCGAGCCGGCTCGCCACGGTTTCGGCATTGTCGTCGGCGCGGCGGGTCATCTCGGTGCCGCCGCAGGCGTCGCAGATGCCTTCCGTCGCGGGCGGTTTGTAGGTATCGTGATAGCCTTCGCCGCAGGCCGCGCAGGTAAACCGACCCGAGATGCGCGTGACCATTTCGCCGTCATCGACCTCAAGGCTGATGGCCGCGTCGATCTTCTGGCCGGTCTCGGTCAGCAGGTCGTCCAGCGCGCGGGCCTGCGCTTCGGTGCGGGGAAAGCCATCGAGGATCACGCCCTCTGCGGTATCGGGCTGGGCAAGACGGTCGCGCAGGATGGCGATGACGATGTCGTCGCTGACCAGATCGCCAGCCGCCATCACCGCCTTGGCACGTTTGCCCGCGTCGGTGCCGTCCTTGACCGCGGCGCGCAGCAGATCGCCGGTGGACAGCTGCACAAAACCGAATTTCTGTTCCAGCATGCGCGCTTGCGTGCCCTTGCCGGCCCCCGGTGGGCCAAGCAGGATCAGGACCGGGGCGGGTTTCGGAGTGCGGGACATGTCCATATCCCTCACGCCTTGTTTTTGCGGTTATCGATGAGGTTTTGGACGACGTCCGGGTCGGCGAGAGTTGAGGTGTCGCCGAGGGATCCGTAGTCGTTTTCGGCGATCTTGCGCAGGATGCGGCGCATGATCTTGCCGGATCGGGTTTTGGGCAGGCCGGGGGCCCACTGGATGAGGTCCGGGGACGCGATGGGGCCGATTTCCTGGCGGACCCAGGTGCGCAGCTCTTTCGTCAGCTCGTCCGAAGGTTCCACCCCGTTCATCAGGGTGACGTAGCAATAGATGCCCTGGCCCTTGACCTCGTGCGGGTAGCCGACGACTGCGGCTTCGGCGACCTTGGCGTGGGCCACCAGTGCCGATTCCACCTCGGCCGTGCCCATGCGGTGGCCGCTGACGTTGATCACGTCGTCGACCCGGCCGGTGATCCAGTAATCCCCGTCCGCGTCGCGCCTGCAGCCATCGCCCGAGAAGTAATAGCCCTTGTAGTCCGAGAAATAGGTCTTCTCGAACCGCTCGTGATCGCCCCAGACCGTGCGCATCTGCCCGGGCCAGCTGTCGGCGATGACCAGCACGCCCTCGGTCGGGTTCTGTTCCTGCACCTCGGCGGTCTGCGGGTCCAGCACCAGCGGCTTGATGCCGAAGAACGGCTTCATCGCGGCGCCGGGTTTGGTCGCATGCGCGCCGGGCAGCGGGGTCAGCAGGTGCCCGCCGGTTTCGGTCTGCCACCAGGTGTCGACGATGGGACAGCGGCCGCCGCCCACCACCTCGTTGTACCAGTTCCAGGCCTCGGGGTTGATCGGTTCGCCCACGGTGCCCAGCAGTTTCAGCGAGGATAGATCGCATTTGGTTACGAAATCATTACCCTGGCCCATCAGCGCGCGAATCGCCGTGGGCGCGGTGTAGAACTGCGCGACTTTGTGCTTTTCGCAGACCTGCCAGAAGCGGCTGGCGTCCGGATAGGTCGGCACGCCTTCGAACATCACGGTGGTGGCGCCGTTCGCTAAGGGCCCGTAAACAATGTAGGAATGCCCGGTCACCCAGCCCACGTCGGCGGTGCACCAGTAGACGTCGCCGTCGTGGTAATCAAACGTGATCTCGTGCGTTAACGCGGCATAAACCAGATAGCCGCCAGATGTATGCACGACGCCCTTTGGCTGCCCGGTGGAGCCCGAGGTGTAGAGGATGAAGAGAGGGTCCTCCGCGTTCATCTCGGCAGGCTGGCTCACGTCCGAGGCTTCGGCGGCCATCTCGTTGTAATCATAGTCGCGGTCCTGGACCCAGGTGGTCTGGCCGCCGGTGCGCTTGACCACCAGGCATTTGACGCTGTCCTTGCAGTTGCGCAGGGCCTGGTCGGCGTTTGTCTTGAGCGCGGTCTTCCTGCCGCCGCGGGGCGCCTCGTCGGCGGTGATCAGTACCTTGGCGTCGGATCCGTTGATCCGCGCGGCCAGCGCGTCGGGCGAAAAGCCCGCGAAGACGATGGAGTGGATGGCGCCGATGCGCGCGCAGGCAAGCATGGCATAGGCGGCCTCGGGGATCATCGGCAGGTAGATCACGACGCGGTCGCCGCGGCGCACGCCCAGCTCTTCGAGGATGTTGGCCATCTTGCAGACGCTGCGGTGCAGCTCGCGGTAGGTGATGTGCTTGGCCGCGTCCTCGGGGTCGTCGGGCTCCCAGATGATCGCGGTCTGGTCGCCGCGGGTCTCGAGATGCCGGTCGATGCAGTTGGCCGCGACGTTGAGCGTGCCATCCTCGAACCACTTGATGCCGACATTGCCGAGCGTGAAGTCGACGTTCTTGACGGTCGAATAAGGCTTGATCCAGTCGATCCGCTTGCCATGCTCCGCCCAGAACCCCTCAGGATCCGACACCGACGCCGCATACATCTCCTCATACCGCGACGCGTCAACGTGGGCG
>NZ_JBMPGU010000017.1:0-69693 GCF_049323015.1 Thalassococcus sp. BH17M4-6 | reverse complement strand
CCCACGGCGAATCCCTTGACCAGCGGTTGCCGGGCGGCCAGCGCGAAAGAGGCGGCAAGCTCTTCCTCGGGCGCGTCCAGCCCCAGCACCACGATCCCGCGCGTGCGTGGGTCGTTGCGTTCGATGGCGGCGACGGCACTGGCCCAGGCGGCTTCGGTCTTGAACGGCTCCAGCTTCCACCAGTCGGGAAAGACGCCCGCGTCATAGAAGCTCTGGATCAGCGTTGCTGACGTGTCATCATCGACCGGGCCGACCTTCGACGGGATGATTTCCAGCAGGAATTCCAGCCCGTTGCGCCGCGCGGCGGTAAAGAGCCGCTTGACCCGCGCGATCTGCATCTTGGCGGTCTTGTCGTCGTCATCGGGGTGGCAGAAGACCAGCAGCTTGACGACGTTTTCCCGCGCCCATTCGCGCAATCCGCCCAGATCGTCGCCCAACTCGGGCTCGAACGCGATGGGTCGAGACCCCGGAAGCTCGGTCGGGCGACCGATCCAGAGGCCGCTGCCGGTGGCCCGGTGCAGGGCACTGCGCCCGATCCGGTTGTCGCAAAGAATGCCGTAGCCGGGCTGGCCATTCTGAACTTTCAAAGCCGCATCGAGGCACAGTTCCTTGAATTTCCCGCCCTTTTCCGGCGTGTAACCCTCCATCTCTTCAAGCTGAAGGCGGTGGTCAAAGGCGAAGGTCTTGACCGAAGACCAGTCGCCATGCCGGTTGGTGGCCCAGTGCACCTGTTCCAGCTCGGCATCGTTGCGCAGGTCTGGCCGCTTGATCCCGCGTTCAAAGAAGAACTGCAGCTCATCCCAGCTGGGGTAGGCGGGGGTGCAGCCATGACGGCTGACCGCGAAGGCACCGCAGGCATTGGCGTATTTCAGCGCCGTGGGCCAGTCCGCCCCGTCGAGCCAGCCTTTCAGCAGGCCGGACATGAACCCGTCGCCGGCCCCCAGCACGTTGAAGACCTCGATGGGAAACCCCGGCCCGGCCTGGCCATCGTCGAGGCTGTCGGGGATATCGCCGGTGAAGGCCACCGCGCCCGCCGCCCCGCGCTTGCACACCAGCGTCGCGCCCGACACGGCCCGGACCGCACGCAAGGCGGCAATGGTGTCGGTGCTGCCGCCGGCGATGTGGAACTCCTCTTCGGTGCCGACGATCAGATCGAACAGATGCAGCGTCGACTGCAATTTCGCCGTGACCGCCGCGCTTTCCACAAACCGGCTTTCGCCGTCGCCATGTCCCGCCACGCCCCACAGGTTCGGGCGGTAGTCGATGTCGAGCGCGGTCTGCTGCCCGTTCGCCCGCGCGATTTCGAGCGCCTTGATCGTCGCGGCCTCGACCTCGGGGTGGCTCAGATGCGTGCCGGTGGCCACCACCGCCCGGGCAGAGCGGATGTAGTCGGGGTCGATATCGTCCTCGGTCAGCCCCATGTCCGCGCAGTTTTCGCGATAGAAGATCAATGGAAAGCTGTCCTGATCGCGGATGCCCAGCAGTACCAGCGCGGTCAGCCGGTCCGGGTCCGTCTTGACGCCGCGGGTGTCGACCCCTTCGCGCCCCAACTGCTCGCGTATGAACCGCCCCATGTGCTCGTCACCCACGCCGGTTATCAGCCCCGATTTCAGCCCCAGCCGCGCGGTGCCGCAGGCGATGTTGGTGGGCGAGCCGCCGATGTATTTGTCGAACGACCCCATATCCTCAAGCCGCCCGCCAATCTGCGCGCCGTAAAGATCGACCGAAGACCGGCCAATGGTGATCAGATCAAGGGGTTTGGACACGGTGGAAAGCCTCTTTTGTTTGTAGGATTCTATAGAAGCCGGCATACCATTTCGGCAAGGCTTTGGCCCGTTGGCCTGCCGCGATCAAGGGTCCGGGGCATTGCCGAAGGCGGTTCGCCGCTGTCAAAGTGCGCGCGGCAGCGCAGTCTTGCGCAGGTCTTCGGGCGCCCCATATCTTTCCTTGCTCCGCAGTTCGAGGTTCGAGAGACGATCATGGGATATGTAAAGACAGCCATTCTGATGGCCGCGATGACCGCGCTCTTCATGGGGGTGGGCTATCTGATCGGCGGGTCGGGCGGTGCGGTGATCGCCCTGGCCGTCGCTGCGGTGATGAACGCCTTTTCCTGGTGGAATTCGGACCGGATGGTCCTGCGCATGCACAACGCGCAGCCGGTGGCGCCGGGCGACCGCCTGGGCCTGCACGCCATGACAGCCGAACTTGCGCGCAACGCGGGCCTGCCCGAGCCCAAGGTCTATCTGATCGACACGCCGCAGCCCAACGCCTTTGCCACCGGGCGCAATCCCGCCAACGCCGCCGTTGCCGTGACATCTGGCCTGATGCGCAGCCTGACGCGGGAGGAACTGGCAGGCGTTATCGCGCACGAGCTGGCCCATATCCGCAACCACGACACCGCGATCATGACTGTCACCGCGACCTTCGCCGGTGCAATCTCGATGCTGGCGAACTTCGCCCTGTTCTTCGGCGGCTCGCGCGAGCGGATGGGCCTGATCGGTACGCTGGCGATGATGTTCCTGGCGCCATTGGCGGCAGCCCTGGTGCAGATGGCGATCAGCCGGACGCGGGAATATGCCGCCGACAAGGCCGGCGCCGAGATCTGCGGACAGCCGCTCTGGCTTGCGTCGGCGCTGGAAAAGATCGCCAGCGGCGCGGCCCGGATCGACAACCACGCGGCGGAACGCAATCCCGCGACGGCGCACATGTTTATCATCAACCCGCTGCACGCACACAACCACGACAGCCTTTTCGCCACCCACCCCGCGACCGAAAACCGGGTGGCCGCCCTGCTTGCGATGGCTTCTGAAGGCGGGCCCGGGTCTGGTGTCCGCGCACAGCCGCTGTCAAGCAGCCGGGTGCCGCGGGCGGGCAAACGCAACGGCGACGGGCCTTGGGCCTGAAGTCCAACGGCTGCATTGTGTGCAGGTGCGGCGCGCGGCACTGACAAGATTTCAGCAGACTCGGTCTTCCGCGCGAAACACTTGCGACCGTCCCCACCGCGAACCGCTACGACACTCCGCTTCCTTGAAGTGCCGCAAATGACACTGGGCCAGCGGTCTGTTCAGCATGGTGAAGTCATTGAAAATGCTTGGAGGCGGGTACCGGAATCGAACCGGTCTACACGGATTTGCAATCCGCTGCGTAACCTCTCCGCCAACCCGCCGGAGCGTGCTCTGACTAGGGGGTCGCAGGCGTGGCGTCAAGCGGATTGCGCGAGGGCGTTCACGCCATTTTCAGGGAACCCTTGCCGCGCACGCGCGTTGGCCCCCCGACACATGCACGAAAGGATGCCTATCATGGCGACGACAACCACGACAGCGGCGAGCAAATCCGCACAGAGCCCGAAGAGCGATTATGACGAGTTGAGCGATCAGATGAAGACCATCCGGTCCGATATTTCGAGCCTGACCGAGCTCTTGAGCGAGATCGGTGTGCGCCGCAAGGACGAAACGCTCGAGGCCGCCCGCGAGCGCGCGAAACGCATGCGCAACGATGCATCTGACAAGTTCGACGATGCGCGCGATCAGGCAAACGAAATGCGAGATCAGGCGCTTGACGCGGTGCGTCGCCAGCCCGGCACGGCAATCGCGATCGCGGTTGGTGTGGGCTTTCTCGCGGGCGTCTTTTCGGGTCGTCGCTAAGTGCTCTTGTTCCGCACGATCGGTTACGCGATAGAACGGCGCATTCGCGCCGCGACCCTATCGTTTTTCGCCGGGATCCTCTTTCTTGTGGGTCTCGGCTTTCTTACGTCGGCACTTTGGATGGTGCTGTCCACATGGCAGGATCCGCTTTTTGCCGCTCAGGTTCTGGGCAGCGGGTTCGTGGGCCTGAGCGCCATCGTCTTTCTGATTGCCAAGATCGTGTCGCGACCGCGCCGGGTTGTTCCGCCGCCTGCCGCGCACGCAAGCCAGACCGACCCTTTGATCCAGATGCTGGAAGGATTCCTTCTGGGCATGGACGCAGGGCGACGCACCCGCAGGACGCGCCGTCGCGAAGATTAACCGGGGAGGGGTATCCGCAGGCCCCGCCTTGAAAGGACAACAGCCGTGCAGACCGAGTCTCGCGCCCTGCGTGCCAGCATTATCCTGCTGGCATGCCTCGGGGCGCTCACAGCGCTTTACATCACACAGGATGTCGCCGCCCCGATGACGTTGGGCGTGATCACGGGCATCGTTCTTTCGCCGGTGATGGACGGCGTGCGCCGTCTGGGTGTTCCGGCGGGCACCGCGGCAACGCTGATCCTTCTGGTGACAATCGCCGCCATCGGCGCGCTCATCTTTGCGATCGAGCCGCTTATCTGGCGGATCATGGACGAAATCCCCAACATCCGGCGCGAACTGCGCTCGATCATCTATGACTTCCAGGGCCTGATCCAGGGTATCGACGACGTCAACGAAGAGATGAAAGAGGCACTCGGCGGTGCCGAGGCAACGGCCCAGGGCGATGGAGGAGACACGAAAGAGGCGCTGGACGAGCTGCCGTCGGTCACGGACGCGCTGTTCCTTGCGCCGGTGATCATGGCGCAGATGCTTGTGTTTGCGGGCACGTTCTATTTCTTTCTTCTGACCCGGAATGAGCTTTACGCGGCCCTCGCCCGGCGGATCGGCGGCATTGCCGACACCAGCCGCATTTCGAAGCGGTTCAGGACCGCGGAATATCTTGTGTCGCGCTATTTCTTCGCGATTTCGGTGGTCAATGCAGGCCTTGGTGCGGCGCTGGGGACCTATCTGTCGCTGATCGGCCTGCCGCTGCCGCTGGTCTGGGGCTTTGCCGCCTTCCTGCTCAACTACGTTCTCTATGTGGGCCCCGCGATGGTGGCGATCGGCCTGTTGCTGAGCGGTCTGATCCATTTCAACGGCGTCATGGCGATTGCCCCGATGGCGGGGTTCCTCCTGCTCAACATGACCGAAGCACAGTTCGTCACCCCCGCGATGGTCGGGCGGCATGTGTCGCTGAACCCCTTGGTGGTCTTCCTGTCGCTGGTCTTCGGCATCTGGTTCTGGGGTCCCATCGGTGGCATCGTGGCGATCCCGGTGATCGTGATCGTCGTGGCGCTGCTGGATGACGTGGCGACCGAACGCATGCGCCGCGAGCAGGAAGAGGCGGCCAGCAGCTAGGCAGGCAAGCCTCACACGAGGCATCATGACGCGAAATCTGTGCGGTGGACATTGCCGCAGCGTGGCATCTGTGGCAAAAGCAAAGGACACCCTCTGAACGAAAGAGTTTAGTAGATGTCCGACTACGCCAGCCGCCGCCGCATGATGGTCGACACGCAAGTGCGCCCTTCGGATGTGACCAAGTTTCCCATCATCGACGCGATGCTGACCGTCCCACGCGAAGCCTTTGTGCCGCGTGACCGGACCGAAGCCGCATATGTCAGCGAAAACATAGACATCGGCGGGGGGCGCGTGGTGCTGGAACCGCGCACTTTTGCGAAGATGCTGGATGCGCTGGACATCGGAAATTCGGATCTCGTGCTCGATGTCGGGTCGGGGCTGGGCTATTCCGCCGCCGTCATCGCGCATATGGCCGAAGCGGTCGTCGCGGTCGAGGAAGACACCGATCGTGTGGGCGAGGCGGAAACCCTGCTGGCCGAACACCATGCCGACAACGTGATCCTGCATGGCGGGGCGCTGACCGACGGGGCCGCGGAGCACGGCCCCTATGACGCCATCCTGATCGAAGGCGGCGTCGAAGAGGTGCCCGCCAGGATCACCGATCAGCTCAAGGAGGGCGGGCGCATGGCCTGCCTCTTCATGGAAGGCCGACTGGGCGTCGTGCGCATCGGCCACAAGATCGACGGCGGCATGTCATGGCGCTACGCGTTCAACGCCAGCGCGCCGCTGATCCCGGGATTTGAAAAGAAGCGGGCATTCGCGCTCTGACGGGCGACGGACACGGCCCGACGATGGCAGTGCAGAGACAGGCAACAGGACGAGCGGCATGACATTTCGGTTTTTGACAAGAACCCTGGCGGCCTCGGTCGTCGCCTTCGGCGTGTCCGCGGCGGCGCAGGCCGACACGCTGGCGGATGCGCTGGTGGGGGCCTACAACTCCAGCGGTCTGCTGGATCAGAACCGCGCGCTGCTGCGCGCCGCGGACGAGGATGTGGCCCAGGCCATGGCGGCGCTGCGCCCGGTGATCAACTGGGCCGGGGACGTCACCCGAAGCTTTGGCACCTCGCGTAGCGCCAACACGCTGGGCACTGTCGTCGGCAGCGCCAGCAACACCGCAAGCATCGCGCTGGTAGGGGAACTGACGCTTTATGACGGCGGCCAGAATCGTCTGGCGATCGACGCAGCGAAGGAATCGGTGCTGGCCACGCGGCAGGCGCTCATCGCGATCGAACAGCAGGTGCTGCTGCGCGCGGTGCAGGCCTTCATGGAGGTGCGGCGCGCGACCGAAACCGTGGCCCTGCGCCAGAACAACCTGCGCCTGATCACCCAGGAACTGCGCGCCGCCCGCGACCGGTTCGAGGTGGGCGAGGTCACGCGCACCGATGTCGCCCTGGCCGAGGCGCGGCTGGCCGCCGCCAAAAGCAACCTTGCCGCCGCCCAGGGCACCCTGCGCAGCGCGCAAGAGGAATACCGCGTTGCAGCCGGCCGCAGGCCCGGGCCGTTGACCCCGCCCAGCCGGGTGCCGGAACTGCCGCGCGACCTGGACACCGCCACGGCCATCGCGGTGCGCACGCACCCCGAACTGCGCCGTGCGCAGCGGCTGGTGACCGTGGCAGAGCTGAGCATCCAGCGCGCCAAGGCTGCGATGAAGCCGACGGTGTCGCTGACCGGGCGGCTGTCGGTGACCGAAAATTTCGACAACAACAGCTTTTCGCGCGGCGGCTCTGTCGGGATCGAGGCGGGGGGCCCGATCTATCAGGGCGGGCGGCTGTCGTCGCTGGTGCGGCAGGCGATGTCGAACCGCGATGCGCAGCGCAGCAACCTGCACGTGGTGCGGCTGGGCATCGAACAGAACGTCGCAAATGCGCTGGTGCAGCTGAACGTCGCCCGCGCCAGCCAGGCCGCCGGCGACGATCAGGTGCGGGCGGCGCAGGTCGCGTTTCGCGGTGTCCGCGAAGAGGCGACGCTGGGTGCGCGCACGACGCTTGATGTGCTCAACGCCGAACAGGAGTTGCTGGATGCCCGCGCCGCGCTGATCTCGACCACGGTCGATGAATTCATCGCCGCCTACACGGTTCTGGCGACGATGGGGCGGCTCACGGCGAAGGACCTTGGCCTGGCGGTGCAGCGCTACGATCCGACCGAGTATTACAACCTGGTCAAGGACGCGCCGGTGCTCAGCCGTCAGGGCGAAAAGCTCGACCGTGTCTTGCGTGCCTTGGGAAAAGAATAGAATTCTTTGCATCTGTTGTGCGGAATCGCGCCGCGCGCTATCCTTTGCGCGAGGTGAGAGTGGTAGAATAATGTCAGACCCCGTGAAAAACGCGGACATTGAGGATGTTCTGTCCTCTATCCGCAGACTTGTCTCCGAAGATGTGGGCGCGCAGCGCTTCACGCCGAAACCGGCGCCGGACAGGTTGGTCCTGACGCCGTCGCAACGGGTGACGGAGCCGCAATCCGACAGCGCGCCAAAGACCGCCGCTGAGGAAACCGATCCAGAGCCCGTGCTGCTGACCCAACCGATGTCGACGGAAGCGTCGGGGGAAGAGGCTGCTGACGAGGCCGCACCGGTTGACCTGTCGCGCATGGTGGAAGAGGAAATCGCCACCGCCCTGAAGGATTTTGCCCATTCCGAGGAGGATGAGGCCGAAGGCACGGAGCAAGGCGAGGCGGAGGAGGCCCACGACTCCGACGCAGAGGATACCGCAGAGCCCGCGCCCGAAGAGGAGAAAGAGTCCGAGCCCGAGATGACCGAGGAGGCCGCCGCGTCCGAGCCGGAAGAGGCCCCCGAAGATCCTCCGGCTGTGCATGCGCAACCCATGCCTTCTCTGGAACAGAAAGTGGCGGAGCTTGAGGCGATGATCGCGCAAAGCGGCGGCGACTGGGAGTCCGACGCGCCCGGCGACGGCGACAATGCCGCCTTCCTGCACGAACCTGATGAGCCGATGGCCTGGCAGGATTATTCGGAGCCCGAAGACACGCCTGTCAGCGACGCGCGCGTCGCCTACCTCAATCTGCGCCGCGAGGCCGAGGATGAGGACGGTTCAGACGATACCGCCGATCTGGGCGCCGACGAGGCGCCGATGCTCGATGAAGAGATGCTGCGCGACATGGTGGCCGACATCGTCCGGCAGGAACTGCAAGGCGCGTTGGGGGAACGGATCACCCGCAACGTCCGCAAGCTTGTCCGCCGCGAAATCCACCGCGCCCTGATCAGCCAGCAGCTCGACTGAATTCGACAACCGCCGCGCAGCGCCGTGGCCTGTGCCGACCGGCGCCTGAGATCATCGCAACAAAAAAGCGCGTCCCGAAGGACGCGCCTTGATCTGGACCGTGTGCGGACTAGTCAAGCGGCTTCGGCCTGCAGCGCCGCGTTTCGACGTTCGCTTTCTTCGCGCGACAGCGCGACCGAGGTGCGCACGCCCTTGGATACGAATTCCATCAGGCCCGCGACCACGCGTTCGTTCGGGTCGATACCGGCGCAGGAAAGCACCTCGCGCCCGTCGCGCGACCGTGCCCAGCGGGCAATCTGTTCGGGGCCATTGCCGTACTTCTTGTCGTCGGCAATCGCGTCATCCAGCGCAGCCAGCACAACGGCGGCGAACAGTTTGCGGGCGCGGTTGCCCTGTTCGCTGTTGTAAGCTGTTCCGTCAACGAAATCTCTCATGTTTCGTCCTTTGATTATTGCTCTTGTCTTTTCAGGCGTGAGGGGGGTTATGGCCTATTCCATACGATTCGGATACCCCGTTATCGCATAGCTCCCATGCGCCTCACACATGCCTTGCTGCCAATGCAGCACGATATCTGGTTGTCTTGCAGTGTCTCTACACTCCAGATATAGGTCCGGCCAATCTATCATCAACCTTTTGCCATGGTTTTGCCACATGCCCAAGATCAACGGAAACGAGATTCGCCCCGGCAACGTGCTGGAGCATAACGGAGGCCTGTGGGCCGCCGTCAAAGTCGACCATGTCAAACCCGGCAAGGGTGGCGCGTTTGCTCAGGTCGAACTCAAGAACCTGCGCAATGGTTCCAAGCTGAACGAACGCTTTCGGTCCGCGGACAAGGTCGAACGGGTGCGGCTGGAACAGAAGGACATGCAATTCCTGTTCGAATCCGACGGCATCCTGACCTTCATGGATACCGAAACCTACGATCAGGTCGAACTGCCCTCCGATATTCTGGGCGAACGCCGCCCGTTCCTGCAGGACGGCATGACGATCACGGTCGAATTCCACGAGGCTGAAGCGCTGAACGCGACGCTGCCGCAAAAGGTCACCTGCGTGGTGACCGAGACCGAGCCGGTGGTCAAAGGCCAGACCGCTGCCAACAGCTTCAAGCCCGCGGTGCTGGACAATGGGGTCAAGGTCATGGTGCCGCCCTTCGTCGGTCAGGACGAGGCGATCATCGTCAACACCGAGACCATGGAATATTCCGAACGCGCCTGACCGGGCGCTTGGGAAGACAGATCGCCGGGCTGGGCCGCGTGCTCAGGCCCCGGCGGCGTCGAGCAGTCGGGACACCATGCCACGGTAGCCTGCGCCGAAGAGGCGCAGGTGCACGAGAGCAGGCCAAAGTTGGTAGATCGGTCTGCGCGCCTCCGCACCCGGTGGCACGGGGCCATAGCCGTCGTGAAACGCGGCGGGCGGCGCGCCGAAGAGCGACAGCATGGCCAGATCGACCTCTGCATCACCCACATAACAGGCCGGGTCGATGAGGAACGCCGCATCGGCGGTGAAGAGCAGGTTGCCGGACCACAGATCGCCGTGCAGCAGGGCGGGGTCGGGGCGTTTCGGCAGAAGGTCGGGCAGGCGGCGGGCCAGCGCCTCGATCCGCTGTGCGACATCCCCGGGCAGTGATTCAACTCCTGACAACAGCCGTCGCTCGGCCCAGAAGGCGGGCCAGTCGTCGCTGCGGGCGTTGTCGATGCGCACCGCGCCAAACGCATAGTCTTCATCCCAGCCGTAGCTTTCGCCACGGGCGCGGTGCAGGTCGGCCAGCGCCCGGCCCATCTGGCGCCAGAGCGTCGGCGTCGGGGTGCTCTCCTCCAGATAGCTCAGGCAAAGCTGCACTTTCGCCACCTCGAGCACCTGCGGCACCGGCGCGCCTGCCTCGGCCAGCGCCGTCAGCATCCGGCCTTCGACATCCACCAGCGGGCCGCGCTTGATCACGACCCGGCGGCCGTCGGCCAGGGTCGCCAGCGCAACCTCGGACAGGTCGCCGCCGTGCAGCGGGCGGGTGTCGATGATGGCTTTGTCCAGTACCCGGGCCTGCGTCATCCCTGCCGGATCACCTTTGCGGATCCGGCGGTCATCGGACCCGTGGCGCGGTCAAAACGCAGATAGGCCAGCCCCGCCCCGCCTGACTGGGTAAAAAGCGTTCCGGCCATCTTGCCCTCTGCCGTGATCTCGGTCCCGACCGGGGCGCTGCCGTCGACGGCGACCTGGGCCAGCCCCTTGCGCAGCTCGGTCTTGTGCTTCATCCGCGCCGTGACCTCCTGACCGACATAACAGCCCTTGCGGAAATCGACGCCGTTTAGCCGCTCGAACGCCATCTCAAGGATGAAACTGTCCGGCGTCAGTTCGACCCCGGTTTCGGGCACGCCCGCCTGCACGCGCAGCGCGTCCCAATCCGCTGCATCGCCGCTTTGGCCATGGTAGCCGCGCCAGCCCATGCGCGGATCGCGCGGGTCGGCAAAGGCGCCGTCGGGCGGCGCGCCGGTGCCGCGGCTGACGGCAACTTCCGTCCGCTCCAGCGTGACCTTCGAACGCAGCTTGTACATCGAAAGCGCCCATTCCAGATCATCGGCCAGCGGGGTCGCGACATCAATCAGGATCGCATCGCCGTCGGGCACCAGAAAGAAATCCGCGCGGTACTTGCCCTGCGGGGTCAACAGCGCGGCATAGACCAGCCCGTCACGCAGGCGGTCCACGTCGTTCGTGACCAGTCCCTGCAGGAAATGGTGCGCGTCCGGGCCGCCGACCTTGAGAACCGTGCGGGCGCTTTTGGACATGTCGGACATAAAGATTCCCCTTGCAGTCATATTTGTCATATAGCAACCCCGCCGCCCGACAACAGGGCCAACCGAAAGACACCATGCGCGCGCCGATATCCGTGATCATCCCCACGCTCAACGCCCAGGCCAGCCTGCCGGGATGCCTTGCCGCACTGGTCGAGGGGGTGAGTTCCGGGCTTGTCCGCGAGGTCATCGTGACCGATGGCGGATCGCAGGACGACACCCGCCAGATCGCGGATGACACCGGCGCCGTCTGGGTCGTCGGCGCGGCATCGCGGGGCGGGCAATTGCGGCGCGGCGCGGCGCAGGCGCGGGGGGACTGGCTGCTGGTGCTGCATGCGGACACAGTGTTGCAAAGCGGATGGAGCGTTCATGCCGCCCGCGCGGTCGAACGCCCCGGGGCCTATTATTTTCGCCTGCAGTTCCGCGCCGACGGGGCCGCCCCCCGGCTGGTCGAGGGCTGGGCAAACCTGCGCTCGCGCCTGCTGGGGCTGCCCTACGGCGATCAGGGTCTGCTGATCGACCGTGCGCGGTTCGATGCGGCGGGGGGCTATCCGGACATTCCGCTGATGGAGGACGTGGCCCTGGCGCGATCCTTGCGTGGGCAGTTGCGCGGGTTGCCGGTGCGGGCGCTGACCAGCGCGGCGCGCTACGAGCGGGCCGGGTGGCTGCGCCGGGGCAGCCGCAACCTGCTGACGCTGGCGCGCTATTTTCTGGGGGCCGATCCGGAGCGGTTGGCGCAGCACTATCGCCGCTGAGGCCGGTCAGCCGTCGGCGAATTGCAGGCGGTGCAGTTCGGCATAGGCGCCGCCCCGGGCCAGCAGTTCGTCATGGGTGCCATGATCGACGACCCGGCCCTGATCCATCACCACGATCTTGTGGGCGCGGCGGACCGTGGCCAGCCGGTGCGCGATCACGAGCGTTGTGCGGCCTTCTGCCAGCCGGTCCAGCGCCGATTGCACAACCGCCTCGGATTGCGCATCGAGCGCGCTTGTCGCCTCGTCCAGCAGCAGCACAGGCGTGTCGCGCAGCAGCGCACGGGCGATGGCGACGCGCTGCCGCTGCCCGCCCGACAGGTTCGATCCGCGCGGGCCCACCGGGCTGTCGATCCCGTTGGGCAGACGCGGCAGAAAATCGGTGACATGGGCGGCATCCAGCGCCGCGCGCAGCCGGTCCTCGGACACGTCGGTCTGTCCCAGCAGGATGTTTTCGCGCAGCGTTTCGTCGAACAGCAGCGCATCCTGCGACACGACCGAGAAAAGCGCGCGCAGATCCGCCAGCCGCATGTCGGCCACGCCCACGTCGCCCACGGTCACCGTGCCGCTTTCCACATCGACCAGCCGGGTCAGCACGTTGAAGATGGTGGATTTGCCGGCCCCCGACGCGCCCACCAGCGCAGTGGTCTGTCCGGCCTCGGCCACCAGGCTCGCGCCGCGCAGCACGGCGGTGTCGCCATAGCTCAGGTGTACGTCGCGCAGCACGATCTGCGGCACGCCCTCGGGGGCCGGGACGGGATGTGCGGGGTCCACGAGGTCGGGCTCAAGCTCCAGCAATTCCTTGATCCGTTCGATGCTGGCTGCGGCGATCTGCCAGACGCCGCTGAAGGCCCCCAGCCGCCGCAGCGGTTCGAACGCCAGCCCGAGTGCGGTGAAAAAGGCCATGGTGTCGCCCACGGTCTTTTCGCCCGAGATGATCTCGGATCCGCCGTAGATCAGCACCACCACGAACCCCACGCCCGACATGATGTCGATCAGCCCCGGGATGGCGGCCTGACCAAAGCTCGACCGCACCTCGGTCCGGATGCGGGTTCGGGTCAGGTCGCGATAGCGTTTCCACTGGTAGCGTTCCAGCCGGTTGAGCTTGACCGGGACGATGCCGTGAAAAACCTCGTTGAGCCGGGTCGACAGGCTCGCCGCCACGTCGCGGGCGATGCGGGCATTGGCGCGGACAAAGCGTTGCAGGAACATCGCGGGCGCCACCAGCAGCGGCACGCCGACAAGCGCGGCGGCGGTCCAGCGCCAGTCGACGTTGATCGCCACGGCAAACAGCGCGAAAAGCGCGATCACGTCGCGCCCCGCGCCGGTGATCAGCGTGCTCCAGACCTTGTTGATGGCGTTCACGTCGCCTTCGATCCGCTGCATAAGGTAGCCCGGCGGATAACTTTGGTGAAACGGCGCGTCGAGCCGCATGAGATGCGCCAGCAGATCCTGCCGGATATCGGCCACGGTCAGCTGGGAGATCCGGGTCAGCAGCACCTTTTGCGCCACGCTCGACACCGCGCGGATCGCGAAGATGCCAAAAATCGCGCCTGCCACCCAGACCAGCGCCGAGGCGCTGCCGCCCACCAGCACCTGATCGAACATCGGCTTCATCATGTAGCTGAGAAAGCCGAACATCGACCCTTCGACCGCCATGAACACCATGGCCACGATCAAGAGCCCAAGATGCTTGCGCAGATAATTGCGCCAGAGCCAGCCCATCAGGCCGCGCGGGTTGGGCACCGTGTCGGTCACTCGGACATGTCCACAAGCGCGGGCGGGATCTTGGACTCATACGCTGCCTGCATCGCCGATCCGTGGTATTCGGTGCGGATCCAGTCCTCGAACCCGATGGGGTCGCGGGCGGTGCGCGCGGCATAGACGTCGAGGATGTAGTCCTGCACCCCCGTGGCGGTGAAATCGAGGTGAATGTATTTCAGGCCCAGTTGCTTTTTCGCGACCTCGACAGGCTGGTTCTCGAACACCATCAGGTACATGGCGGCCACGAACCCGGCCCTGTCGGCGCCGGATTTGCAGTGGAACATCAGCGGCTTTTCGGCTGTGCGCAGCGCGTCGATCACGCCGACGATGCGTTTGCGCGGGGCGGCGGTGCGGGCCCATAGCTTGGCATTGACCAGCGTCAGCCCCAGCGCCTCTGCGCTTTCCTTTTCAAAGTAGTAATGCGCCTGGTTGTCCTCGCCGCGCAGGTTGATCACCGTCTTGATCCCCATGGCCGCGTATTTTTCGAACCGCGCGTGCGTGGGCTGGTTCGACCGGTAGACGCCGGGCGCGACCTTGAAGAAATTGCTCCAGAATACGCGCAGAAAGGCGTGGTCGAAGACGTGGTAATGCAGCTTGGCCCAGAACCGCCCGCGTGGCGACGCGATGTCCTTGCCGAACGACCGGCGCAGCCGTCGCTCCGCATCCTCGATCCGGGTCCAGAGTTTCATCAGCATCGCGGGTTCTTTCCTGGCTCGCAGCCCGGGTGTAGTGGCTGCGGCGGGGGCTGGCAAGCATCGGGGCCAGCGGATGAAATGCGGGCCGGGGCGATTGACGCGGCCGCCGCGCCCGCTAGGGTCGCCGCATCCGCCTGTCCTTTCCAGCCACGAGGTTCCGATGACGCTTGCCCAGGGCCGCCCCTATCTTGCCATTCCCGGCCCGTCGGTCATGCCCGACGCGGTTCTGCGCGCGATGCACACGCCCGCCCCCAACATCTACGAAGGGGCGCTGCCCGAGATGGTCGCGGGCCTCATGCCCGATCTGCGCCGGGTGGCCCGGACCCAAGGCGACGTGGCGATCTACATTGCCAACGGCCACGGCGTATGGGAGGCGGCGCTGGCCAACACGGTGCCCGAGGGCGCAACCGTGTTGATCCCCGCCACGGGCCGTTTCGGCCATGGCTGGGGCGAGATGGCGACAGGCCTCGGGATCGAGACGCAGGTGCTGGATTTCGGGCGCCAGACGCCGATCGACGCGCAGGCCGTGGCCGCGGCCCTGCGCGCCGACACCGGTCAGAAGATCAAGGCGGTGCTGGCGGTGCATGTGGATACCTCGTCATCGGTGCGCAACGACATTGCGGCGTTGCGCCGGGTGCTGGACGAGGTCGGCCATCCGGCCTTGCTGATGGCCGATTGCATCGCGTCGCTGGCCTGCGACGTGTTCGAGATGGACCGCTGGGGGGCGGATGTCACGATCACCGGCTCGCAAAAGGGACTGATGACACCGCCGGGGCTGGGGTTCGTCTTCTTCAATGCGCGCGCCGCCGCCGCCCGGGCCGCCATGCCCCGGGTCAGCCGCTACTGGGACTGGTCGCCGCGCGCCAACCCGGAAGAATTCTACCAGTATTCCTGCGGCACCGCCGCCACCCATCACCTGCTGGGCCTGCGCGCGGCGCTGGACATGATCCATGCCGAAGGGATCGAGTCGATCTGGGACCGGCACGCGAAACTTGCCCGCGCGATCTGGGCGGCGGTCGACGCCTGGGGGCAGGGTGGGCCGCTGCGGCTCAACGTCGCTGACCCCACGCATCGCAGCCACGCCGTGACGGCGCTGCGGATCGGCGCGCCCTTTGGCGCGCAGCTGCGCCGCTGGACCGAGGTCAACACCGGCGTGACGCTGGGGATCGGGCTGGGCATGTCGGAACCGGAAGATCCCAAGGGCACAGGGTTTTTCCGCTTCGGTCACATGGGCCATGTCAACGCGCATATGATCATGGGCCTGCTGGGATCGGTTGAGGCGGGATTGTCGGCGCTGGACGTGCCTTACGGTCCGGGGGCTCTGTCGGCGGCGGCCGAGGTCATCGCGGCCGGCTAGGGGGCCAAGCGCTCAGGCGCGGCGCCGCGCCAGCACGTCGATCAGCCAGTTGAGTGCGAGCGCGGCAAAGATCACGACGGCAAAGCCGAAGACCGCCCAGATCACGCAGAAGAGCCAGACGAGGTTGACCAGCCCCATGGTCAGGGCGGCGTTGGTGTAGTTCGGGGCCTTGGGCCGGTCGTCGCCGCGCATGCTGGTCTCTCCGACAGTCCGAGATGCCCCAAGGATAGGCGCAGACTGTCCGCTGCCAAGTCAAAACTTCGCTGGTGGCGTCGGGCCGCCGGTCAGGCCTTTTGCGTTGATCCGGCCCGCGCGGCCTCCAGCGCCTTGGGCAGGGCTTGGGCCAGGCACTCCAGATCCTCGGGCTTGCCCGCGCTGATGCGGATGCAGCGGTCCTGCGGGGCGACGAACGGCATGCGGATGAACACGCCTTCCTGGATCAGCCCGGCCAGCACGGCGCGGGCGAAATCGCCATCCGCGCCACAATCCACTGTGACGAAGTTGGTGGCCGAGGGCAGCGCCGTCAGCCCGTTGTCGACGGCGATTTCGGCGATGCTGTCCTTTGCCGTCCCGACCAGCGCCACCACCTTGTCCAGCCAGTCCTGATCCTGAAGCGCGGCCAGCGCGCCCGCCTGCGCCATGCGGTTCATGCCGAAATGATTGCGCACCTTGTCGAAGGCGCGGATCAGTGGTTTGGCCCCATAGGCATAGCCGACGCGCGCGCCCGCCATGCCGTAGCCCTTGGAAAAGGTGCGCATGCGGATAAGCCGCGGGTCTTCGACGTCGATCTCGGGCGAGGTGCCCTGCGGCGCGAATTCGACATATGCCTCGTCCAGCAGCAGAAGCGTGCCGTCGGGCAGCTTGTTGAGCGCGGCGGCGACAGCCGCGCCGGTGTGCCAGCTGCCCATCGGGTTGTCGGGATTGGCAAGGTAGACCAGCTTGGCATCCACCTCGGCGGCCTTGGCCATCAGTGCGTCGATGTCCTCGTGATCGTTGCGGAATGGCACCTTGTGCAGCATGCCGCCATAGCCCGCCACATGGTAGTTGAAGGTGGGATACGCCCCGTCCGAGGTCACCACCGCGTCACCGGGCGCCACCAGCAGGCGCACGGCATAGCCCAAAAGCCCGTCGATGCCTTCGCCGATCACGATGTTCTGCGATGTCACGCCAAGCCGCAGAGCAAGTTCCGCTTTGAGGTCGTGGTTCGTGGCGTCGGCGTATTTCCAGCTGTCGGCGGCTTCGTCCTGCATCGCGGCAATGGCCCAGGGCGACGGGCCGAAGACCGATTCGTTGGCCCCAAGCCGGGCGCGGAAGGTCCGTCCGAGGTCGCGTTCCTGCACCTCAGGGCCGACGAAGGGCACGGTTTCGGGCAGCGACTGGATGAGGGCGGGATAGCGGGGTCCTGTGATCATGGCGGCCTTATGCCAGCCCTTGGGGCGCGGAAACAAGTGCGCGCGGTCAGAGCCTGCCGGTCCGCTTGTCCCGCGCCAGGTTGTGGCGCAGGTCCAGATCGGCGATTTCGCGCATCAGTCGGGCGCGCGCCTCGGGGTCGGCGGTAGCGGCAAAGGCGGCGCGCGCCTCTGACAGGGCGCGGCGCAGGCGCAGTTCCTCGGGCACAGCGCCGGATTTCGCCATCATCTGGAAGCCCGCCGCCTCGACCGGGTCGACAAAGGCATCGCTGCGGGTGGGCAGCGGGCGGCCTTCGCCCGGCAGACCGCTGAGGCTGCCATCCTCGATCGCGTCCTGAATCTGACGCTCCACGATATGTTCGAATCCGCGCATGGATCAAAGATTAGGGCAGGGCGTCCGCCGCTGGCAAGCGCCTGCTTGGCGCGATCAATCATTCTCGGCCATGTCGCGTCGGTCGAGCCGGTCCTGCGACATGAGTGCCGCAACCTCGGCATCGGCAATGGCCTCGGCGGCATAGGTAAAGATCTCGTCTCGCCCCAGACCGGCGAAGGAGTCCCGCCGTCCCTTTGCAAAGGCATGGCCCGCACTCGTGGTGGCCAGCGCGGCGAACCCCGCGTGGGTCAGCAGCCGCGCTGACCCGGCATCCCAGGGGTTGGGCATGACGAACGCCCCGGGGCCCGCGTGCAGGCCCTTGAAGGCCTCGAATTTACGCCGCTGTTCCATCATCGCCCCCCGTTATCCTTCTTCAGCATAGGCATTTGGAACGAAATGTGAACGCGTTTCCCCTCTGCGCCCTGTCGCAAGGGCGGTCCTTGACCCTGCCGCCCGCAAGGGCCACTTTCCGCGCGAGCAGCAGAAAGGCACGTCACGTGGCCAAATCCCCGCCCCCCTTCGCCCCGTTCGAATGGATGATCGCCTGGCGCTATCTGCGCGCCCGCCGCGCCGAAGGCGGTGTCAGCGTGATGACGTGGATCAGCCTGATCGGCATCACGCTCGCGGTCTTTGCCCTGATCGCGACGCTGGCCGTCCGGTCGGGGTTCCGGGCCGAATTCGTCGACACGATTCTGGGATCGAACGCCCATGCCACGGTCTATTTCAGCTCTGAAGTCGATGATCTGGGCAATACCGACCGCAGCATCGCGGAGTACGAGGCTCTGGCCGACCGGATAGCACGGGTGCCGGGCGTGACACGCGCCGCGCCGCTGATCAAGGGGCAGGTCATGGGCACCGCCAATGGCCGCAACGCGGGCGTCGAAACCTACGGCATCCGGCCCGCCGACATCGCGACGCTGCCGCGCATCGCCGATCCCGACGCTTCGAGCGGCGATCTGGCGCGCTTTGGCGAAGGCATCGCCATCGGATCGGGCGTGGCGCGGGAACTGGGCGTGGACGTGGGCGACAGCATCCGCCTGATCTCGCCCGACGGGGTCAAGACGGCGTTCGGCACCAGCCCGCGCGTGAAGGCCTACGAGGTGGTCTATATCTTCACCGCCGGGCGCTATGACATCGACCGCACCCGGGTCTACATGCCCTTTGACGAGGCGCAGCTTTACTTCAACCGCGAAGGCGTGGCCGACGAGGTCGAGGTGATGGTCGCCGATCCCGACCGGGTCGAGGAAATGGCCCTGCCGCTGATGCGCGCGGGGGGTGAACGGGCGCTGATCTGGACCTGGCAGGACGCGTCGGGCGGGTTTCTGCGCGCGCTCGAGATCGAGGATAACGTGATGTTCGTGATCCTGTCGATCCTCGTGCTGATCGCGGCGATGAACATCGTGTCGGGCCTGATCATGCTGGTCAAGAACAAGGGCCGCGACATCGGCATCCTGCGCACCATGGGGCTGAGCGAAGGGTCGGTGCTGCGGGTGTTTTTCATCTGCGGATCGTTCACCGGGCTGATCGGCACGGCCGTGGGCGTTTTGCTGGGGTGCCTCTTCGCGCTTTATATCGACCAGATATTCTCCTTCGTGAACTATGTCGCCGGGGGCGGTATCTGGGACCCCAGCATTCGCGGCATCTATGCGCTGCCCGCGAAGTTGCAGCTGGGCGATGTGCTGTCGGCGGTGACCTTGTCGCTGGGGCTGTCTTTCATCGTGACGATCTTTCCGGCCCGCCGCGCGGCCCGCATGAACCCGGTCGAGGCGCTGCGCTATGAGTGATCCGGTGTTGCATCTTGAAGGGATCGAGAAGGTTTACAACCGCGGCGAGCCGGGAGAGATCCACGTTCTGCGCGGCGCATCGCTGACGGTGCAGCCGGGCGAGATCGTGGCGCTGGTGGCGCCCTCGGGTGCGGGCAAGTCGACGCTTCTGCACATCGCGGGGCTTTTGGACACTCCGGATGCGGGGCGGGTGCTGATCGGCGGGGCCGACATGACCGGCCAGTCCGACCGTAGGCGCACGGCGCTGCGCCGCGACGGCGTGGGCTTCGTCTATCAGTTCCACCACCTGCTGCCCGAGTTTTCGGCGCTGGAAAACATCGTCCTGCCGCAACTGGCGAACGGCACGGGCCGGGCCGAGGCCGAGGCCCGGGCGATGGCGCTTCTGGAAACGGTTGGCATCGCGCCCCGCGCGACCCACCGGCCGGCTGCGCTGTCAGGCGGCGAACAGCAGCGCGTGGCAGTCTGCCGGGCGCTGGCCAACCAGCCGCAGCTTCTGCTGGCGGACGAACCCACCGGCAACCTCGATCCCGAAACCTCGGATCAGGTCTTTGCGGCGCTGACCGCCCTGGTGCGCGACACCGGCCTTTCGGCGGTGATCGCCACGCACAACCTCGAACTGGCCGCGCGCATGGACCGGCAGCTGCGGCTGGATCAGGGGCATCTGCGGGCGCTCTGACGGGCCGGCTTCCGCAGAGCTTTTCGCCGTGCAAGACTGTCGGTGACCGATGACTAAGGACCGGACATGCCGCAGATACCCGTCACCCGAATAGAAGAGCTTTCGGCGAAAGCCCTGCAAGCCCATGGGGCGGCGCCCTGGATTGCGCAGGAAATGGCACGGGCCATCGGCTGGGCCGAGGCGCGGGCGAACCGGATCTGCGGGCTTTATTACCTGGAAAGCTATTGCCAGCAGCTTGTGACCGGGCGTGTCAGCGGCCGCGCGGAACCTAAGATCACCCGACCGCGCCCGGCGGTGCTGAACGTGCATGCGGGCGACGGCTTTGCCCAGCCCGCCTTTGCCCGCGCGCTACCGCAGGCGGCAGAGGTGGCGCGGGAAACCGGCGTCGCGACGGTGGCGATCCACCACGCCCATACCTGCACGGCGCTGGGGTATTTCACCGAACAGATCGCGCGCGCTGGGCTGATCGGGCTGGGGCTGACCAATGCCTCGCCCATCGTCGCACCCCCCGGTGGGCAAAGCCGGGTGATCGGCACCAACCCGGTTTCCTTCGCGGCGCCGGACGGGCAGGGCGGCATCGGCATGCTCTTCGATCAGTCCACCACCACCGTGGCGCTGGGGCACATCACCATGGCCAAGGCGGCGGGCCGCGCCATTCCGGAAGGCTGGGCGCTGGATGCCGATGGTCGGCCCACGACCGACCCTGACGTGGCGCTCAAGGGCACGCTGACCAGCGCGGGCGGCTACAAGGGCTGGGGCTTTGGGCTGATGGCGGAACTGCTGGTTTCGGGGCTCTGCGGATCGCTGCCCAGCACCGAGGTCAAGCCGCTCAAGGCGCCCGAGGGCGCGCCGCACCGGCTGGGCCAGTATTTCATCCTGATCGATCCGCGCGTGTCGGACAGCTATGCCAGCCGCCTGACCGCCCTGGCCGAGGCCGTGGCGCAGGACGAAGGCACCCGGATGCCGGGGCGCGGCAAGACCCCGCTGACCGAGGTCGAGGTGCCCGATCCGCTGTGGCAGCAGTTGCAGGACCTGGCCGCGCGGTAACGGCGGCTCACGCGATTGTCGCTTGTCTTCAAGGGGTGTTGCGCCACCGTTAGGCGCAAAGACATGAGGTGAGACATGACACGTTTGACGATGGCCCTTCTGGGTGCGCTGGCGCTTGGCACGCCTGCCATCGGCGCGCAGATCGCGTTTGACGACAGCTGGAAAGAGCAGCGGTTTTCGCTCTTTTCCTCGAACGACTACAGCTTTGACGGCGCGACGCTGATGATGGAATCCGACGGCACCGTGTCGCTGGCCTACAGCCCGCTGCCGGAATCGCTCTGGTCCGCGACCAGTGCCAGTTGGTCGTGGCAGGTGGATCAGTCGGTACCCGCGACCGACCTGCGCAAAAAGGGCGGGGATGACCGCAATCTGGCGATGTATTTCGTCTTTCTGCCCGCCGAGCAGGCCCGCGAGCTGAAAGACGAATCGGTGCGCAAGCTGCTGACCAACGACGCGGCGCGGGTGCTGGTCTATGTTTGGGGCGGCGATCACCAGCGCGGCGATGTGCTGGACAGCCCGTATCTGGGCGATCGCGGCAAGACCATCGTGCTGCGCCCCTCGGGCACCGGATCCGAAAGCGAAGAGGTCGATCTGGGCACGGATTTCGCCAAGGCCTTCGGCGGCACCCCCGGGGCGCTGGTCGGCGTGGCGGTATCGGGCGACAGCGACGATACCGAAACAGCGATCCGCGCGTCGGTCAGCGATCTGATGGTGAACTGAGCCGGGGCCGCAAGCGTCACACCTTTTGCGTGACCCAGACGCCTGCGGCCATCAGCGCGATGCCGGTGGCCCGCGACAGCGACAGCGGGCTGATGCGCGCGCCGAAAAGACCGTAGTGGTCGATGATGGCGGCGGAAATCAACTGCCCCAGCAGCACGAAGAACACGGCGTTGCCGACCCCGAACCGGGGCGCGATCATGGTGATTGAGATCACGTAGAAGGCCACCAAAAGCCCGCCGAGGAACAGGTGCCGCGGCGCCCCCGCTGCCCGCGCGATGGACTGCGGCCCGGCCACGAGCAACGCTAGGCACGAGGCCGCCAGCGCCACGCAAAAAAGGATCGTCGCCGCCGCGATGGGCGACCCCATGCGGGTGCCCAGGGCGGCGTTCAGCGCGGCGAGGATAGGGATGCCGATTCCGGCAAGAAGCATCGTGAAGGCATAAAGCGGCATTCTGGCACTTTCGTTTTGCGGGCACTCTGGCCCCCGGCCTGACCCAGATCAAGGTCAAAGCGTGCGCGGATCGGGCTGACTGGTCATGCGGGGCTTGCAACCGCGACGCCGTCGCGCGACACAAGGTCCACCCGGTTACGAAAGGCATCTCTCATGCGCGCACGCCCCTTCACGCTTTCCTTCCTCGCGGCGCTGACGCTCGCGGCTTGCGAGCCCACCGGCGACACCGCCATGCCCGGCGCGTCGGAAGGCCAGCGTCTGTTCATGGAAAACTGCGCGGTGTGCCACGGTGCGGATGGCAAGGGCAACGGCCCGATGGCGCGGGCGATGACCAAGGCGCCTGCGAACCTGACGCTGATCGCGGTGCGCAACGGCGACACCTTCCCGCGTGCGCGGGTGCTGTCGACCATCGACGGCTATGCCCGGTCGGCTGTCGAAGGGCCGAACATGCCCGAGTTCGGCGAGCTGCTGCGCGGCGATCTGATTCCGCTCGACACCGGCGACGGGGTGGAAACGCCGACCCCGCGCAAGCTTGTGGCGCTGCTGGAATACCTCGAATCGATCCAGGCGACCCGATAGGATCGATGGGGCCCGACCCTAGGCCGCGACCGCCTTGCGCGTCATGTCCCAGTAGATCTCCGCAACCTGATCCTGCGACAGCCGCCCACCGGTGCGGTACCAGGTGTTGACGCCGGTCAGCATCGCGATCAGCCCCAGTGTGGCGATCTTGGTGTCGGGCACCGCGAACACGCCCGCCGCGTGGCCGTCCTTGAGGATATCCTCGAGCGCGGTTTCGTACTGACGGCGCAGATCCTCGATCGCCTTGAAATGCGCGGGCGTCAGGTTGCGCAGCTCCATGTACGAGATGAAGACCGCCTCGGGCCGCTCAAGGTGAAATCGGATGTGAAACCGCGTGAAGGCCTCGAGCCGGGCCATCGGTGTGCCGGTGGGCGGCATCGCGGCGCGGGCGGCCAGCAGATCGTCCATATGGCCCTTGAGCAGGGAAAAAAGCAGCGCCTGCTTATCGGCGGTGTAATTGTAAAGCGCGCCGACCTGAACGCCGACCTCGGCCGCGATCTGGCGCATCGACACCGCCGCATAGCCGTGCCGCGCGAATAGGGTCAGAGCGGCGGCGCGCACCTTCGGTCCGGTGATGTCGGAATGCGATCCTGCGGTGCGTGCCATGGGCCCAGAGTGAATTGAACGCCTGTTCAGATCAACCCTGATGCTTGCCCCGACGCCCCGACTGCGGCATGAGAGAGACAGCAACCCTGTGAGCCCCGATGCGCCGTCTTTTGCCTGCCCTGCTGTTCGTGCTTGTCGCCTGTGCGCAGTTCCCCGAACTCGACGCGACCGCAACGCCGGGCGTGGCGGAGGCCGAGTATCCCCGGCTGGTCCCGTTGGAGCGGCTGCTGGAAGCGCCCGCGCCGCGCGCGACCGAGATCGTGCGCGAGAACGTCAAGGGCCGGGCGGCGGCGCTCAAGGCGCGGGCGGCGCGGCTGCGTGCCCCGGTGGTCGATGCGGCGACCCGGGCGCGGATGCGGCGCGGCGTGCGCGGGGCGGGCTGAGACGGCGTTGCACGTTCTCGCCGAACCGGCTACGAACCGCGCGAAGTGACCCCTATCAGGAGACCGGCCATGTCTGACCCTTTGCGCCTTGGAATCGCGGGCCTGGGCACCGTTGGCGCAGGCGTCGTCAAGATCGTCCGCCAGAAGGCCGCGCTGCTGAGCGAACGCACCGGCCGCGAGGTCACGATCTCGGCCGTGTCGGCACGCCACCGCGATGCCGACCGCGGCGTGCCGCTGACCGACTACGCCTGGGAGGATGATCCGGTGCAACTGGCGGTCCGCGACGACGTGGATGTCTTTGTCGAGCTCATGGGCGGCAGCGACGGCCCCGCCAAGGCCGCGACCGAGGCGGCGCTCAAGGCGGGCAAGGACGTGGTTACCGCCAACAAGGCGATGCTGGCCCATCATGGCCAGGCGCTGGCGCAACTGGCCGAGGATCAGGGCTGCGTCCTGCGGTTCGAAGCGGCGGTGGCGGGCGGCATTCCGATCATCAAGGCGCTGACCGAAGGGCTTGCCGGCAACGACATCACCCGGGTCATGGGCGTGATGAACGGCACCTGCAACTACATCCTGACGCGGATGGAAAACGGTGGCCTGACCTACGACGAGGCTTTTGCCGAAGCCGACGGGCTGGGATATCTCGAGGCCGATCCCGAGCTGGACGTGGGCGGCATCGACGCGGGCCACAAGCTGGCGCTGCTGGCCGCCATCGCCTATGGCACCCAGGTCGCCTTTGACGCGGTCGAGCTTGAGGGCATCGGGCGCATCAGCATCGAGGATATCCGCCAGGCCGCCGACATGGGCTACAAGATCAAGCTGCTGGGCGTGTCCCGCATGACCGGGCGCGGGTTGGAACAGCGCATGGCACCCTGCCTCGTGCCTGCCACATCGCCGCTGGGCCAGCTCGAGGGCGGCACCAACATGGTGGTGATCGAAGGCGACCAGGTTGGCCAGATCGTGATGCGCGGCGCGGGGGCGGGCGAAGGCCCGACCGCCAGCGCTGTGATGGGCGACGTGATGGACATCGCCCGCGGCACCCGGCTGTCGACCTTCGGCCAGCCCGCCAGTTCCCTGCGCGCCGCCACCCCATCGAAATCGGCGACACCGGCACCCTATTACCTGCGCATGTCGCTGGTCGACAAACCCGGCGCGCTGGCCAAGATCGCTACGGTGCTGGGCAACGCCGGAATCTCGATCGACCGCATGCGCCAGTACGGCCATACCGCCGATGCCGCGCCGGTGCTGATCGTCACGCACAAGGCCACCCGCAGCACCCTGAACGAGGCGCTGGAGGCGATGGCGCAGACCGGTGTGCTGGCAAGCGATCCGGTGGTGCTGCGCATCGAGCAGGTCTGAGCGCTGCGGCAATTGCCGCGCGCTGTTACCGCCATCAGCCTTGTGAAAGGCCGCGACGCTACGCTAGAGCAGTGCCAACAACCAATTTGAGGAAGACCGGATATGCCCAGCAAAGATTTCAACGACCGGATGTTGTCCCTGGGCCTGGCCCGGGTGTCCGAGGCCGCGGCCATCGCTTCGGCCAAGCTGATCGGGCGCGGCGATGAAAAGGCCGCCGACCAGGCCGCCGTCAATGCCATGCGCGAACAGCTCAACAAGCTCGACATCCAGGGCGTCGTTGTCATCGGCGAGGGCGAGCGGGACGAAGCCCCGATGCTGTATATCGGCGAGGAGGTCGGCACCGGCAACGGCCCCGGAGTGGACATCGCGCTCGACCCGCTCGAAGGGACGACGCTGACCGCCAAGGACATGCCGAACGCGCTCACCGTGATTTCCATGGGTCCGCGCGGGTCGATGCTGCACGCGCCCGATGTATACATGGACAAGCTGGCGATCGGTCCGGGCTACGCCGAAGGCGTGGTGACGCTGGACATGTCGCCCGCCGAACGCGTGAAGGCGCTGGCATCGGCCAAGGGCTGCGGGCCCGACGACATCACCGTCTGCATCCTCGAACGCCCACGGCACGAGGACATGATCGCCGAGGTGCGGTCGACCGGCGCGTCGATCCGCCTGATCACCGATGGCGACGTCGCGGGTGTCATGCACTGCGCCGAAACCGGCATCACCGGCATCGACATGTACATGGGATCGGGCGGCGCGCCCGAGGGCGTGCTGGCGGCATCGGCGCTGAAATGCATGGGTGGTCAGATGTATGGCCGGTTGCTGTTCCGCAACGACGACGAACGGGGCCGCGCCGAAAAGGCCGGGATCACCGATCTGGACCGGATCTATGCCCGCGACGACATGGTGACCGACCACGTGATCTTTGCCGCGACCGGCGTCACATCGGGCTCTTTGCTGCCGGGAATCAAGCGCGAGGTCGGGTACCTTACGACCGAAACGATCCTGATGCGGTCCAAGACCGGATCGGTGCGGCGCATGATCTATCGCAACCCGACCAAGGCGATGGCCTGAGCCACGCGCCACGCCGCTGCCGACAGGCATTCAGGGCAGGATGAAGGGGGAGCGTCGCGCTCCTGCACGGGGACGGATTGAGCTTTCTGGGCGTTGAACAGTCGTTGACCGGTCGGCGCTGGGTCGGTCCCGCACCCGAGGTCACGCGCGCCGCAGAGGCGATGGCCCAGCAGACCGGCCTTGCGTCGGCGCTGTGTCAGACGCTCGCCCGGCTGGGCGTGGCGGCAGATGCGGCAGAGGCCTATCTGCAACCAACCCTGAGGGACCTTTTGCCCGATCCGCGCAGCCTGCGGGATACGGACGTCGCGGCGGCGCGGCTGATCGCGGCGGTCACGCGCCGCGAGAAGGTGGCGATCTTTGCCGATTATGACGTGGATGGCGGCAGTTCCGCGGCGCTCTTGCTGGACTGGCTGCGCCAGCAGGGCCGCGACGCCACGCTTTATGTGCCCGACCGCATCGACGAAGGCTATGGCCCCAACGACGCTGCGATGGCCGATCTGGCGGCGCGGCACGACCTTATCGTCTGTGTCGATTGCGGCACGCTTTCGCATGGTCCGGTGGCGGCGGCCAAGGGCGCGGATGTGATCATCCTCGACCATCACCTGGGCGGGGAGGATCTGCCGCAGGCGCTCGCCGTGGTGAACCCGAACCGGCAGGACGAAACCGGCGATCTCGCGCATCTTTGCGCCGCGGCCGTGGTCTTTCTCACGCTGGTCGAGGCCGGGCGCCAGATGCGCGAGGCGGGCACCAAAGGGCCCGACCTGATGGGCCTGCTGGATCTGGTGGCGCTGGCGACCGTGGCGGATGTGGCGCCGTTGCGAGGGGTCAACCGGGCGCTGGTACGCCAGGGGCTGCGGGTGATGGCGCAACGGGTGCGGCCGGGGCTGGTGGCGCTGTCTGACATCGCCCGACTCGACACCGCACCCAGCGCCTATCATCTGGGCTTTGTCATGGGGCCGCGGGTCAACGCCGGCGGCCGCATCGGGCAGGCGGACCTTGGCGCGCGGCTCTTGTCCTGCACCAACCCGACCGAGGCGCAGGCCATGGCCGAACGGCTCGACCAGCTCAACACCGAACGGCGCGAGATCGAGGCGGCGGTGCGTGCCGCAGCGCTCGAGCAGGCCGAAGCGCGGGGTCTGGATGCGCCGCTGGTCTGGGCGGCGGGCGAAGGCTGGCATCCCGGCGTCGTCGGCATCGTGGCCGCGCGGCTCAAGGAACAGGCCAACCGCCCAGCCATCGTGATCGGCCTGGACGGGGACGAGGGCAAGGGGTCGGGCCGGTCTGTCAACGGCGTCGATCTGGGCGCCGCGATCCAGCGGCTGGCCGCCGAGGGGCTGCTGATCAAGGGCGGCGGGCACAAGATGGCCGCAGGCCTCACGGTGGCGCGCGACCGGCTGGAACTGGCCATGACGCGGCTGTCCGAACTGCTGGCGCGGCAGGGCGCGGGGCAGGGCGGCCCTGCGGATCTGCGTCTGGACGGGATGCTGATGCCCGGCGCCGCGACCACCGAGCTGATCGAGCAGGTCGAGGCCGCGGGCCCCTTCGGCGCAGGCGCGCCCGGGCCGCGCTTTGTCTTTCCGGACATGCAGATCGGCTTTGCCAAACAGGTGGGCAGCAGCCACCTCAAGATCGGTTTCGGCGACGGGCTGGGCGCGCGCATCGACGCGATTGCCTTCGGCGCCTTCGACGGTCCGATGGGCCCTGCGCTGGCCGGACATGGCGGCAAACGATTCCATCTGGCCGGTCGGCTCGAGATCAACGAATGGGGCGGGCGCCGGTCGGTGCAACTGCGCCTCGAAGACGCGGCCCCCAGCACGGAACACTAGCCAGGTCCTGGTCTCATCTCGTTGATTTTCCGTCGAAAATTCACCCGGTGCTGGGACGGCACGATCCCGGCGCACACAATCGCCGCACCGGCCAAAAATAGCGAAATTTCCGCTTGCGCGCGCGCCCGCCTTTCCCTAGAACACGCCTCACGCCAAGGTATGGCCCGTTCGTCTATCGGTTAGGACGCCAGGTTTTCAACCTGGAAAGAGGGGTTCGATTCCCCTACGGGCTGCCACCTTCCACCGACAAGATATTGGTTTCACGCCGTAAATTTGGTGTTTTGATATCTTTCGCACCCCTCTTCCCGCCACGCCGCACCAGTCTTAATGCGCGGCAGGCTTGGCGCGAGGCGCAGCACAGGCGCTGATCAAGCCGCACCGCACACAACTGCTGAAATTCAATCGGCTTGAGAAGCCTGGTGTCAGGCTGGGGACGCTTGCGAAGAATGGGGTCGGGGCGTCGCCCGTTTTGCATCGGTGCACGACGTTTTTGACGATGCGTCCGACCGTGCCTCTCGGTGTCTTTCGGGCCAAGACACTTCCTGCCCTGATAGCGTTCCTGTACGACTCCCGTCATGGAGCCCGCGCAGCAAAAAACGGTCCGCTCGGTCGAGCGCACCTTGCAGATCCTCGAATTCATGAACCGTGCCCCGGTGGTGCGCGTGCAGCAGCTCGCGCAGGAGACGGGTCTGCCCGCGCCGACGGTCGTGCGCCTGCTTGAGACGCTCATGAGCGCGGGATACGTGCGCAAGATCGGGCGGCAGGCCGGGTATTGCGTAACCGAGAAGGTCGCGGCGCTGGGGGCCGGGCATCACGGCTTGCCCCAGGTTTTCGATGTGGCGCGAGAGACGGCGGAAGCGCTGACCCGCCGCACGCTTTGGCCGACGGCGCTGGCGACGCTGGACGTGGATGCACTGGTGATCCGCTTCAGCACCATTCCCATGAGCCCGCTGTCGCACTACCAGTCGACGATCAATCGCCGGATGACGCTGCTGGATTATGCGCACGGACGCGCCTACCTGGGATTCTGTCCCAAGGAGGAACGCGTGCATCTCGTAGCCTTGCTTCAGCAATCGGCAACAAGCCCGGCGGAGGCGGAGGCCATAGCGCAGCGCGCGGATGCGGTCGTGGCGCTCACCCGAGCCAGCGGCTTTGGCGAGCGGACGGGCAACATCCAACCCGAGACACATTCCATTGCCGTGCCGCTGCGGCTGGGGGCCAAGCTGGTCGGCACACTGGGGATCACCTATTTCGCGCGCGCCAATGTCGACGTGGCGGCGCTGAAGACCGAATTGCGCGCCGCCGCAGAGGCCTGCGAAAGGGGCGCGCCTTACGTGTGAGCGTCCGCATCCTCGGGGTAGACGGTGCGCGCCCGGTCGTCATCCTTGCCGGACGCGATAATGCGCGGTTCGGCGTGGCTGAGATGGTGGAGATAGGCCTGCGCGGAGGCCGCAAGCGCCGCGTCATCGCATTCGCGCGCGCCGGTGAGGGTAAAGGGCGGCAAATAGTGCATGCCGGTGTGGACGGCCACCAGTTCGAAAGGCACGGTGACCTCGTCGAGCGTGCGGCCGTACCGTCCGTCTGGCTGGTAGTCGCGGCCGTTCGATCCGGTAGAGACCGCGATGCCCAGCGTCTTGAGCCGCAGCGCCCGCCCGCCGGGGCCGTAGGCCCAGCCGCGCTTCATGATCTCGGTCTGCCAGACCGACAGCAGCGGCGGGCAGGAATACCACGTCAGGGGAAATTGCAGCACGATTCGGGCGTGATCGGTCATCAGCTGCCGCTCGGCCTCGGCGTCGATCTGTCCATCTGGGTAGCGCGCGTAGAGATCGTGCAGCGTGATGTCACCTGCGGCGCGGATGGCCTCGGCCCAGCGGCGGTTGATGCGGCTGCGGCCCATGTCGGGATGGGCAAGGATGACGAGCGTTCGGGTCATGGGGCTCTCCGTTTCTGCCTGTGGTGGCACCGCCTGCAAACGCGCTCAAGCCCGGGCCCGAACAATTCCGCACCGTGGAACAGGCGCGGGTTTCCCGTGCGCCGCTCGGTCCGTCATGCGAGGTGGAAGACCACATCAGACAACACGCAGGCCCCCATGTTCGATGACAGCGATCCGCGCAAGGCACTGACCTCCTTGGCTAAGGAGCGCCGCTTCTGCGTACCGTTCTGCGGCCCGGAAGTGGGCAACTTCAGCCAGGAGCCGCCGCAGCAGACCGGCGACGGCTGGCAGGCATGGATGATGCGCTGCACCAACCTCGTGGTGCGGCTGGTCCGCCTGGACGGCACCGCCACATTTGCCCGCACAGGGCAGATGGACGAATACATGGTGTTCTCGACCGACGCCGGTGTCCGCTTCGACATCGAGACAGCAGAGGGCGCGGTCACCGACCATCCGGGCAATCATCTGTTTGTCGTTCCACCGGGCGACAGCAGCGTGACGGTGCGTGGTACGGGGCAGGTAAGCTTCCTCTACACCACGCGCGCGGCCGACCTTGTGGCCCACTGCGCCAACCCGGAGATTCCGGTCAATCCGAACATTCCCCCGTTCCAACCCTGGCCCGATCCGGTGGGCGGCTTTCGCCTGCGCGCCTATGATCTCGACGTGCCCGAGCAGGATGGCCGCTTTGGCCGACTTTTCCGCTGTACGACGATGATGGTGAACGTGCTGCCGCGCTTTACTGCGCCGCGCGACGCCTCGAAGGTCTCGCCGCATTACCACGCCAGCTTCGAGCAGGTCAGCCTGACGCTGGAAGGGGATTTCGAGCATTTCCTGCGCTGGCCCTGGACCTCTGACATGGCGGACTGGCGGCCGGATATGCACATCCGTTGCGCCAGCCCTTCGCTGACGGTGCTGCCGCCACCCGCGATCCACACGACGCTTTGGACTTCTGAGGCGACGCAGATCGTCGACATCTTCTCGCCGCCGCGCATGGATTTCTCGACAAAGGACGGCTGGGTGCTGAACGCCGCCGATTATCCGCTGGCGCGGACCGAGATCGAGTGACCCTAGTCCGCGATGTCCCCCAGCGCGGGCATTGAGGCGATGACGATGGTGTCATGCGCGATCGGCGGCAGGGCGGGCAGGGGGCGGCGTGACAATTCGCGCGCCGCGTCTCGGGACATGCCAAAGGCCATCAGGATGTGTTCGGAGATCTGTTCCGGATAGTCGCGGGGCGTCGCGCCGCTGGTGATCGAGACCATGGCCGACGCGACCGCGCCCATGAGGATGTCGCGCCCGATCTCTGCCGTGGGGATCTGGAACAGCCCTTCCTCCACCCCGCGCCGGATCGTCACAAGCGAATTGTGCCAGACCATCTCGCCAAACGTATGTCCTGGTGCGCTGGAATGGATCATCGCCCAGCCCCAAGCGGGGTTCTTTTCCGCCGCGTGCAGGTAATAGCGGATGGCGACGGCGCTTTGTTCGGCGGCGTTCTCCAGCGCGCCGAACATGTGATGCACCGCGCGGTCGAATTCCCCGGTCATTTCTTCGAGCAGTTGATAGCGCAGCGCTTCGAGATCGTCGAAGTGGTTGTAGAAGGTGCCCCGCGCTACGCCTGCCGCCTTGCAGATGTCCTCGATTCGGACAATCCGCCCGTCCGCCCGCCCGTAGCAGGCGAAGGCGGCGGTGAGGATCGTGTTGCGCGATTTGGCCCGACGCGCGGCACCGATCTCTGCACGGCGACCATTCCGGGCGGTGCGGTAGCCCATGCGGACAATGACATCGTCGGCGTTCTCGGTGTTTTCAGACATGCGCGAAACAGGGCCTCTGACAATGAACTTCGGCTGGCAACGTGAGAGGTATGCCGCAGCCGCAGCGCCGGGGCCACCCCGAAGCCGCCGCTCTGCGCCAATTCCACGCTGCGAAATTATTAAAATGACTATTTGTTCAAATTACAATTTGTCGTAGGATTTGGACATGGCGGCTGGAGGGCTGCCGACAAAGAGGGCCCGGGAGAGCCCGCAGGGAGGACGACGACATGATCAGACGACACCGACCGGACTGAGCCATCCGGGGCGCGCGATGCCGCGCCATCACCCGATAATTCCATGACCGACTCCACAGCGCGCGAGACGCGCCCCATTGGGGCGCGACGGCTCCTGTCTGTCCGGTCTCCGGGCGCGCTCTGCGCCTGCCGCCACGCGGCCCCGAATTGGCGGCCGTCCCGAACACTTTTGCCTCAAGGAAGGATCACATCATGGGGATCAACCGTATCGACCACGCCGCCGTCAGGGTTGGCGATCTCGGAAAGGCACTTGCCTGGTACGAGGACGTACTGGGCCTGACCGTGCTGTCGCGCGACGCCGACACCGTCCACCTTGCCTGCCGTGGCACGGCCGCCGACATCACGCTGGTGAAGGGCACGCAATCGCTGGAGAATTTCACCTTTGGCGTCGACGATCAGGAAGATCTCGACCGGGTCGAGAGTGTCCTGAAAAAGGAAGGTGTGGCCGCCGAGCGCCTGAACGGCGACAGCCGTCCGGGCGAGGGCGCGACGCTGAAGTTCCACCTTCCCTCGGGCCACGAACTGCGGCTCTGCACCGGCGGGGCCGAGCGCCGCGCGGGCATCTCGGACTTCGACGCCAAGGGCTCGCATATCCCGACCGACATGGACCACATCAACCTGCTGGGCGAAGTCAACCCGGCGGTGATGCGCGACTTTCTGATGATGATCGGCTTCAAGTCGTCCCTGAACATTTCCGTGGGCGGGCAGCTGGCCGGCATCTGGCTGCGCGGCTCGGCCTATGACCATGACATCGCCTACATGCGCGCGGTGCGACCCTCGGACCGGCTGCATCACGTGGCCTTTGCGGTGGAGGACGGCAACCACTATTTCCGCCTGTCGGACCGGCTGTTGGAAACCGGCCACCGCTGGGAGTTCGGACCCGGGCGGCACAACGCGGGGCTGGGCAAATCCACCGGCTTTGGCACCAACAACTATGCCTATGCCTTCGACCCCTTCGGCAATCGCAACGAGTTCTCGTCGGGCATGGAGCAGTTCGCCGACGACGCGACGCCGCTCAACGTGGACATCGCACCCGAACAGCTTGCGGACGTGATGAACGGCTGGGGCTACGAGATGGCCGAGACCTTCATGACGGTGGGGTCGTGAGCCTTTCGCCGGAGATATTCCTGGAGGTGCAGGATCTTGTCCTGCGCTTCTGGGCGGTGGTCGACGAGGTGGACGACACGCCCGGGGCGGACCTGTTCACTGACGGCGGTGCGCTGGTGATCGAAAGCTTTCGCGCCGAGGGTAAGGCAGAGCTGTCCCGCTACTTCGCCGCCCGCCGCGTCCTGTCGGCCGAGCGCGCGCGCAGCACCCGGCATCTTTGCACCAACCTGCGGGCGCTGCCCGGCGAGGGCACGCGGCTGGCGGCGACGGTCACGGTGTTTTCCGGCACGGGCGCACGCCCCTTGCCTTTGCAGGCGCCATCGTCGCTGGCGGACTTCACCTTCGACTGCGTCGAGACGCCGGACGGCTGGCGGTTTCGCGAAGTGCGGGGAACGCTGGTCTTTGCCGGCGCCGACACGCCCGATCTGACGAAAGCCGCGCAGGCGGCCAGAGGGGTCCCGGCATGAAGCAGGTTGCACTTGTCCACGGCTGGGGCGGTTCCTACGCCGCCACGTGGCAGGCGGATGGCTGGGACGTGGCGTTACGCGACGCAGGGTTCGAGCCGGTCGGCATCGACATCGCGGGGCATGGTTCGCAGGGCGGTCCGCACGATCCGCAGGCCTATGCCGACCTTGCCAGCGAGCTCGCCGCGAAGCTGCCCGCCGGGCTGCACGGGGCAATCGGGTTTTCGCTGGGGACCAAGCTGCTGCTGGAACTGGAGGCACGCTTTCCCGGCGCGCAGGGCAGGCTGGTGCTGGGCGGGATCGGCGACAACATCTTTGCCCCGGAGGCCGCCGGCCCGGCCCTTGTCGCCGCGCTGCGCGGTGAGACGACTGACCATGCGCCGCAGGTCAAAGCCCTTCTGGCCTACGCTGGGAAAAGTGGCTCTGATCCGGCCTGTCTGGCGGCGGTGCTGGAGCGACCGGCCAACCCGGTCCTCACGGCGGAGCGGCTTGCCGCCGCAACGGCGCCGATCCTGATCTTCAACAGCCGCGCAGATGCCGTAGCCCAGCCCGACGCGCGCCTCGTCTCGGCCCTGCCGGCCGCCGCGCACCAGCTGATCGATGGCCCCGGCCATGTCGGCCTGACCGCCGACGACCGCTTTCGTGACGCGGCCATCGCATTCCTTTCGAACTGACACCCACAGGGAGGAGAACACCCATGTTCGACGACACAACACCGATGATCGACCGCGTTCGCGCGGTCCTGCCTCAGATCAAGGCCAACGCTTCCAAGGCCGAAGCGGACCGCATGGTCCCGGCAGAAAGCATCGAGCTGCTCAAGGGCACTGGCCTGCACCGCGCCTTTCAGCCAAAGGCCTACGGCGGTCTGGAAATGCCGGTGCCGGACTTCGAGAACTGCATCGCGCTGATCGCCACGGCCTGCGGATCGACCGCCTGGGCGTTCTCGCTACTGGCGGAACACGCGCACCAGATCGCGCTTTATTCCAAGACGTTGCAGGACGAGGTCTGGGGCGACGACCCGGACACGCTCTCATCCTCCTCAATCGCACCCTACGGACAGGCGGTCGAAGTCGAGGGCGGTGTGCGCTTCTCCGGTGAATTCGGCTGGTCGTCGGGCTGCGACCATGCGACTTGGGCGATCCTCGGGTTCCTGCGCGACGATGCGGATCTGGGCAAGGTCTACAGCTTTGCCATCGTGCCGCGCAGCGATTACGAGATCAGGGACAACTGGTTCACCGCCGGGATGCGCGGCACCGGGTCCAAGACGCTGGTGGTCAAGGACGCCTTTGTTCCGAACCACCGCATCGAGAGCGTGCCCGCGCTGATGACGCTGACCTCGGCGGGCGGCGCGCTCTATCCCGACAGCCAGATCTACCACGTGCCCTTCATCTATGTCTTTGCCAGCTGCTTCTCGGCAGTCAGCCTCGGCATCGCAGAGCGCATGATCGAGCTTTACACCGAACGCACGCAGGGCCGCGTGCGCGCCTACACCGGCGCGAAGGTCGGCCAGTCGATCCCGGCCTGCATGCGCCTTGCCGAAAGCACCCACCAGGTGGCCGCAGGCCGCGCCTTTCTGGAAAAGACCTGGGCCGAGATGCGCGACCATGCCGAACGCCGCGCCTATCCGACCGAGACGCAGATGGCCTTTTGGCGGACCAATCAGGCCTATGCGGTCAAGATGTTCGTGGCGGCGGTGGATCGGCTCTTTGAAGCCTCCGGCGGCTCGGCATGGTTCGACGATGCCGAGGCGCAGCGCCTGTTCCGCAACAGCCACATGACCGCGGCGCATGCCTATACCGATTACGATATCTGCGCGCAGATCCTCGGACGCGCGCTGATGGGTCTGGAGCCCGATCCCTCGCTCTTCTGATCCATCTTCGGCCCGCCTCGCCCACCGGGGCGGGCCGATCCAGCCTGTCAGATTTTCCATCCCTCAGGAGGTCCCTCATGGCCAGCATGACTTTCCCCGCCGAGAGCGGGTTCGATCCGCGCGCCTTTCGCGCAGCGCTCGGGTGCTTTGCCACCGGTGTGACCGTGATCACCGCGCAGGCACTGGGCCAGCGTGTCGGCGTCACGGCCAACAGTTTCAACTCTCTGTCGCTGACGCCGCCGCTGATCCTGTGGAGCCTGCTCAAGACATCGTCGAGCTACCCGGTCTTCGAGGCTGCAAGCCATTTCGCGGTGAACATCCTTGCTCACGACCAGATCGACCTGTCGAACCATTTCGCACGCCGCAGCGACGACAAATTCGCCGCGATCGACGTGACCGAAGGGCAGGGCGGCTGCCTGCTGCTGCCAGAGACCTGTGCCACGATCCAATGCGCTCGCGAAGACACTCTCGACGGCGGCGACCACTGGATCCTGATCGGCCGTGTGACCGGGTTCGATACCTCGGACAGCGCGCCGCTTCTGTACCACAGGGGCCAATATTCGCTTGCTCAGCCGCACCCGCAGGTGGCCGCCGAATAGGCCCAGAGACGTTCACGATTTTCGCAACACTCGGGGAGGAGACCCTATGAAGATGACGTACACTTTTGGCGCCGCTGCGGTGGCGCTGGCCATGGCGGCCGCACCTGCGAAAGCCATCGACGTGGGCCCGGCGGATTACACCATCCTGCCAAGCGGCACGACGCTGGGAATGCTGTACTGGCAGCACCTGAGCTCTGACAAGCTGACGGTCAATGGCAATCAGATCCCCGGGTCCAAATTCGAAGCCAACATCGCCATCCTGCGGAGCCTGAACTATTTCACTCTGGGGGACATGCCTGCCGCGTTCCACGTGGTGGCGCCGTTTGCCAACATCGATACCGCCAACATCGGCACGATCAAACAGGACACCTCCGAAGGGGTGGGCGATACGACGCTGGGCCTGACGCTCTGGCCGGTGCAGCCGGACAACCCGGACACCGGAACCACGCTGGGTTTTTCGCTCTTCGCGACCTTGCCCACCGGCAGCTATGATCCGGCACGGATCGGCATCGGCGAAGGCACCTTCACCATCACCCCGCAGGTCGGACTGATCCAGGGGCTTGGCGGCGGTTACTATTTTGACGGCGTTCTGGACGTGGCCTTTCAACGGGATCACAAGGAGAATGGCGTGACGTACGAACGCGCTCCGGCATGGCAGTTTCAGGCGATGCTGCGCAAGCAATGGGGGCCCACGACATCGCTCGCCATCGGCTATTCCGGTCAGCGCGGCGGGGAGCAGAAAGTGAATGGTGTCGAGACCGGCCTGAAGGTGCATCGCGATCAGGCGCGCATCTACGGCACGCATTTTCTGACCCCCACGACCCAGATTCAGGCTATGTATGGCAAGGATTTCAACGTCGAAGGTGGCTTTGAATACGGTAGCGTCGTGCAGCTGCGCCTTGTGCAGGTGTTCTGAACCCATCCTCGGCCCGGGGGTGATCCGGGCCGATCCAATCCAAAGGACAACCCGTGCCCCGGACTTCGAAAAAGACCATCATCTCCTGCGCCGTGACCGGCTCTATCCACACGCCGTCCATGTCGCCCCATCTGCCGGTGACCGCCGACCAGATCGCCGAAAGCGCCATTGCCGCCGCCGAGGCCGGGGCCGCCGTGTTGCACCTGCACGCGCGGATGCCGGACACCGGCGCGCCCAGTCAGGACCCCGCGCACTACGCCGCCTTCCTGCCGCGCATCCACGCGGCCACGGATGCCATCGTGAACATCACCACCGGCGGCGGGTTGGGCATGTCGCTGGAGGACCGGATCGCCCCCGCGCTGCGGGCCGCGCCGGAACTGGCCTCGCTCAACATGGGGTCGTTCAACTTCAACATCTCTGCCGCCGAAAAAGGCTGCCGCGATCCGCAGCCGTGGGAGGTGGAGTACCTGCGTGGTACCCGCGACCTGATCATGTCCAACACCTTCACCCAGATCGAAACGGTGCTGGGCAAGCTGTCCGAGACCGGCACCCGGTTCGAGTTCGAATGCTACGACACCGGCCACCTCTACAACCTCGCGCATTTTGCGGATCGGGGTCTGGTGAAGCCGCCGTTCTTCGTGCAGGCGATCTTTGGCGTCACGGGGGCGCAGGGCACGGACCCGGAAAACCTCATGCACATGCGCGGCACGGCAGAGCGGCTTTTTGGTAACGATCACCTGCTGTCGGTGCTGGGCGCGGGCAGGTCGCAGTTCCCGCTGGTCACCATGGGGGCGATCCTCGGCGGGCATGTCCGCGTCGGGCTGGAGGACAACCTGTACATCGCCAAGGGACAACTGGCGGAAAGCAACGCGCAGATGGTCACCAAGATCCGGCGCATCCTCGAGGATCTGGGCCATGAGATCGCCACCCCGGACGAGGCGCGCGCATTGCTCGGGACCAAGGGTCGGGACAAGGTGACCTTCGGATGAGGGCCGGATTTCGCGCCCGCCTGCGCGCGCCCGAGCCAATGCTGGGCACCTTCCTCAAGATCCCCTCGACCCAACCCGCCGAGATCATGGGGCAATTGGGCTTCGATTTTGTCGTGATCGACGAGGAACACGCACCGCTGAACCCCGAGACGACCGATGCCATGCTGCTGGCTTGCCGGGCACACCGCATGGCGGGGCTGGTGCGGGTACGCCAACCCGGCGACATCCTGCGCGTGCTGGACAGCGGGGCCGATGGCGTGCTGGTGCCGCATGTGACCTCTGCCGCCGTCGCCCAAGAGATCGTCGCACTTGCGCGCTATGCTGGTGGGCGTGGCCTGTCTCCAACTACCCGCGCTGGCGCCTTCGGCGGCGTGCCGGTGGCGGACCACATGGCGGCGCAGGATGCGCGCAGTGCCGTCGTCGCAATGATCGAAGACGCCGAAGCGCTGGACCGGATCGACGAGATCGTCGCGACCAAGGGGCTCGACGCGCTCTTTATCGGCCGCGCAGACCTCGGGGCAAGCATGGGCGCGGCGGCGGAAGACGGAGGGCTGGACCGCGCGGTCGCGCATCTTTTAAGGGCCGCGAAATCGGCCGCTCTGCCCGCCCTCATGCTTGCAAACCATCGCATCGACGCCACCGCGATGCGCGATTTGGGCGCGACCGGGTTCCTGACCGGATCCGACCAGGGGTTCCTGAGGACCGCTGCAACAGCCGCGCGTGCCCGTTTGTTCGAATGACAGGGCACCGGACCTGGCGCACAATGCCGCTCGCTTTCCCGAGATCATGTCTGCGATCGCGTTCTCAAGACCTGCGGAACGACCTGGCTCCGGTCATCCAAGGCGTCTGGCAAGGCTGCCAACTTCCGCGCCTTGCCAGACACACGAATTCGGCCCTGACCGTTCCGTATCTCAAGGATTTTTGAGATTGGCGGCATCGCGGCGACGACCCGTGAAACGAAAAGTTTGACCGGTCAGACCCGGACGGGCCTCGACCGGTATTACCGCGCGTTGATCTCCAATGCGCATCGCTCTGCCGAGAGGGGGCAATATCCGTGCCGTATGGCCGCGACCAAAGGGATGTGAATCCAGATGTCCCGCGAAACACCGTCCTTTGCCTCAACCTCACAGTGGCAGCGGATATATGACCTGGTGTTCGTCGGATTGCCCCTGCCGATACGCTTGGCCCGGGCCACAACCCTGGCCGCCTTTGACCCGGCCATCACCGTCGCGTCCCTGGTTCCGCATCCGGTGGCTGTCCCGTTTCTGGGCGTCCTCGCGACGATCACCGGAATTCGGGCTCCAGTGGCTGATTTCTTGGTCCAAGCTCGTCTCTATGGCTGTGCTCACCATCGCGATCATTATGACGGTCGGCGTGTTCGTACCCGGCCAGCCGATTGCCACAGAGCGGCTCGACGCGGTTCCGGCGGCGGCGGCAATGACCTCCGTGCTGGCACACGTGCGATGCCTGTGCTGCGTGTGATTTCGCCTAGGCATTGGTGGAACTGACGGGAAGCGCGCCGAATTCCTGACGGACCCCGGCGCGACAGACCTTGCGTCAAAGGGCGGCGTTAGTCCGACTCGTCGTGGTAGACCGGTTGGTAGATCTGGATTTGGATCAGCGCGCTGAGGTCTTCGGGCTCCTCGACACCGGCCAGCCCGCGATCAAAGATGTCCCGTGCAATGGCGATGGCGATCCGCGTTTCCGTGTCCAGCATGTCCCGTTGCCGGGGGAAGAGCATCCCCTGTTGGCGGTCGGTGGGGCTGACCTGATCCGCGCAGCCCCGTGCCGCCGCAATGAACATCCTGTCGTCAATCATCCTTGCCTTTGTTGCATAGACCGCCAGTCCAAGAGCCGGGAAGATGTAGAAGTTGTTCGCCTGACCGGGGTGGAAGGTCTGGCCGTTGATCTCGACATCGGGGAACTGCACCCCGCAGGCCACGAGCGCCTTGCCGTCGGTCCATGCATAGGCGTCGGCGGGCGTGCATTCCGCGTTGGCCGTGGGGTTGGACAACGGAAAGATCACCGGGCGTTCGCAATGGCTGGCCATCTCCTTCACGACGCCTTCGGTAAAGAGGCCGCCCACGGTGCTCACACCGATCAGGACCGTCGGTTTATAGGCCTTGACCGCATTCTGGAGGTCCTTTTCGTCCTTGAGATCCTTGGCATAGGGGGTCTGATGGATATTCAGGTCATCGCGCGTCCTGCAAAGCAGGCCGCCCGCATCGAACAGCGCAATCGCGGCCTGCGCCTCTGCGTCGGTAAGACCCTCGGTCTTCATGGCTTCGACAATCATGTTGGCGATGCCGATGGCGGCCGATCCGGCCCCGGCGAACATCACGCGCTGGTCTTTCAGCGCCTCGCCCTTGATCTGAAGCGCCGTGATCAGCCCCGCGATGGTCACGCCAGCAGTGCCCTGAATGTCGTCGTTATAGATCAGGTGATCGTCCTTGTAGCGGTCGAACAGCCGCAGCGCGTCGGTGCCCTTCCAATCCTCGAAATGGATGCATACGCCGGGAAAGACCTCGTTCGCGGCCTGCATGAACTCGTCCATGAGGGCGTCGATCTCGTCGCTGCTGGCCACGTCCTCGTGCAGTCCGGGGTAGAGCGGATCGTCGCGAAGCGTCTGGTTGGTCGTGCCAATGTCCATGTGGATGGGCAAAAGCGCGTCCGGTGTTACACCCGCGCAGGCGGTGTAGAGGTGCAGCTTGCCAATCGGGATCGGCGTGCCGTTCGCGCCGATGTCGCCGAGGCCAAGGATGCGCCCGCCCGAAGTGATGCAGATGAAGCGAATATCGCGCGTCGGCCAGTTGGACAGCACCTCCTTCAGCCGGCCTTTCATGTGCTTGGTCAGATACATGCCGCGCGGACGGCGGAAGATCTGGCCGTAGTCGAGGCAAGCCTCTGCAATGGTCGGGTTGTAGACGATTGGGATGAAACGCTCCGGGTCGCTCATCAGAACGGCGAAATAGAGCGTCTCGTTCCGATCGCAGAGCGAGATCAGATAGATGTAGCGTTCGACGTCGGTCTGCTTGGCGTCGAGGTGGGTCATGACCCGCGACAGCTGTGTTTCGAGCGTGTCCACATGGGCGGGCAGAAGGCCGGTGATCCCAAGCGCATCGCGCTCTTCTTCCGTGTAGGCGGTGCCCTTGTCCTGGATCGGATCGTTGAGAACGGTCAGCAGAGGGTGACGGCGGGAGGAGGTCATCTATTGGCTCTTTCGGTCGGGCGGGTTGATGGGCGCGGGGGGCTTTGGCGCCCCCCGCCGGTTGCTAAAAAGCGTTTTCAGCGCGCGTCCGGATAGGGATGGTCGATTGCGTCGCGATCTGGACGGTGGAAGAGGAATGTCAGCACCACCGAAGAACCCGCGAGCGCCGCGAGAATGAAGAACGCCCGCGTGAAGCTGCCGCTGTTGCCGACCACCCAGCCGGTGATGACGGGCGCGGCAAAGCCGGAAATGGCGAAGAAGAAGTTCATCAGCCCCAGAGCCGTGGCCGACCGGTCGGGCGCAATGTCCACGTTGACCGCGTAATAGACCGCGTTCGCCCCCATCGAGGCCGCAAGTGACACGGTGATCAGCGCCAACGCCACCCAGAGGGTCGAGGTGAAGGCAGCCGGCAGGATGACCACAGCGGCAATGAGCTGGGTGACGATGATGAACCAACTGCGCGCGATCCGAAGGCTGTGAGTCTTTTCCAGCATACGATCGGACAGATTGCCCAGGACCAGCAGGACAACACCTGCCACCGCCCACGGCACGAACGAGAACCAGCCTGCACTTGCCACAGGGACCGAGAATTTCTGTTCAAGGAAGCCTGGCAGCCAGGTCATGAAGAAGAACAGGAAGTATCCGAAGACGAAGAACGCCCAGTAGTTGGTCAGCAGTGTCCGGTTGGTGAAAAGCCGCTTCCATGTGGTTCCGGTCGCGTTGTCCGACCGGGCAGGCACAACATTCCCGGTGCCGCGACCGTCGTCGATGTCTTCGACCTGCTCTTGCCTGATATGCGCCAGCTCGGCCTGGTTTACATGGGCCGAATCCTCGGGCCGGTTGCGAAACATCCAGTACCACAGGGGAAACCACACCAGGCTTGCGCCGCCAAGAATCCAGTAAAGCGTGCGCCAGTCGGTAAGCGACAGGATACCGCTGACGACAGGGCCGCCGATGGCCAGCGCCAGCGGCACCGCCGCAAGCGAATAGCCAAGCGCGCGGGCGCGCTCCTTCGGCGGGAGCCAATGGGCGACCGCGCCGGTCAGGCCCGGAAACATCGGGCCTTCGGAAAGACCCAGAAACGCGCGCAGCGCCAGGAGCAGGAAGAAACTCGAGCCCACGGCCGTCAATGCGCTCGACACGGCCCAGAGGATGACCGCGACGGTCAGGATGATACGCGGCCCGAAGCGGTCGGTGAGAACGCCGCCGATAAATGTGGTGAACATGTATCCCACGCCGAACGCGCCGAGGACCAGACCCTTCTGGCTTGATGTGAGCGAAAGCTCCTTCGCGATCGGGTCAATGGCATAGGAAATCGCCGCTCTGTCGATGTAGTTGATCACGACAATGGCAAACAGAAGCGCCACCACGACCCAGCGATAGTGGGTCATGGTGGCACCGGATTGTGCGGTTGGAGGGGTGGATTTGGCCATGGGGCACTGTCCTGTAATTGGCGTTGCAATTCGCGCAGCTTCGCCCGCAGGTTCCTCCCTACGTCAGGCCAAGTTGACCCCCGTTCTGCGCCCTTTTTCATGGTGAAGACTTTGCAATGCATTCCTGTCGTCAGCCGGTGCCGGACTTCAAGGAAATGTAAGGATTCAAGCGAAAGCCGCTCCGTTCACCGAAACAGATTGCTGCTGGCCAGTTGCAGAATCTCGTCACCGCGCCCGTTCAGGATCGCGCGCATGCCGTAGAGGCTGAAACCGATGCCTTCCTTGGCTTCGATGGTCGGCGGCATGGCCAATTCGTAGCGGTTCGAGACCACGTCGACCAACGCGGGGCCGTCGTGGGCAAAGGCCTCCTCCAGCGCGGCTTTCAGACCGCCGGAGTCCTCGACCCGGATGCCTTTCAGGCCGATGGCCCTTGCGACATCCGCGAAGTTGGGGTTCTGCAATCCGACGTTTTCGGGCAGGTAGCCGCCGGTCTTCTGTTCCAGCTCGACAAAGCCGAGCGTGCCATTGTTCAGCACCACGATCTTGACGGGCAGGTTCAGTTGTACGGCCGTCAGCAATTCGCCGAACAGCATCGCCACGCCGCCGTCGCCCGACATCGACACCACTTGCCGATCAGGGAACGCGGCCTGCGCGCCAAGCGCCTGCGGCAACGCGTTGGCCATCGAGCCATGGTTGAACGAGCCGATGATCCTGCGTTTGCCATTGGTCTTGAGGTAGCGCGCGGACCAGATCGCAGGCGTGCCGACATCGACGGTAAAGACCGCATTTTCGGACGCCACTTCGTTGACGACGGAATAGACGTATTGCGGGTGCAACGGTTTGCCGCGCTTGGCGGGCGTTGCCAGATCGTCAAGATCGCGGCGTGCATTGGCGTAGTGCGTGCGCGCCTTGTCCAGAAAGTCGTGCGGGCGTCCGGCATCGATCAGCGGGGTGATCATCCGGGCGAATTCCACCACATCCGCCTCGATCCCCATGGTCAGGGCAACACGTTTGCCAAGCGCGGCGGGATCGCGGTCGACCTGAATGACCTTGGCCCCCTCGGGATAGAAGTTGCGATAGGGGAAATCGGTCCCGAGCATCAACAAGGTGTCGCACTCCTTGAGGGCGTGGTAGCCCGACGAAAAGCCGATCAGCCCGGTCATGCCCACGTCGAAGGGGTTGTCCCACTCCATGTACTCCTTGCCCCGGAAGGCGTGCACGATCGGTGCTTTCAGCGCATCGGCCAGAGCCACGACCTCGTCATGGGCGCCTGCGGTGCCTGCCCCGGCGAGGATCGTGACATTCTGCGAGCCGTTCAAAAGCTCTGCCGCCGCCGCGACGCCGCTGTCGCCCGGCACCCGGCGCACCGGCGCGGGCGGCACGAAGGCGGGGGTGTCGCCGTCGAATTCGAGCAAGGAGACATCGCCGGGGATCACGATAACCGAGACGGTATTACGCCCGATGGCCGTGCGCAGCGCGCGGTGCAGCACGCCGGGCATCTGTTTGGGCGAGGTGACGAGTTCGCAGAAGTCGCTGCATTCCTCAAAGATCTTTGTGGGATGGGTTTCCTGAAAATAGCCCAGGCCGATCTCCGTAGAGGGAATATGCGACGCGATGGCCAGTACCGGCACGCGGTTGCGGTAGCAGTCGTACAGCCCGTTGATCAGGTGCAGGTTGCCCGGCCCACAACTGCCCGCACAGACTGCCAGCTTGCGGGTGACCGCCGCCTCTGCGCCGGTCGCGAATGCGCCGGCCTCTTCGTTGCGGACATGCATGAACGCGATGTGTCCGTTGTCACGAAGCGCGCCGTCGATGGCGTTGAGGCTGTCGCCCGTCACGCCCCAGATCCGGGTCACCCCGGCGGAGGCGAGCGTTTCGACAAGAAGCTTGGCAAGAGTGGTAATTCTTTATGGTCCTTTCGGGAGCAGGGCAGGGGCTTTCGGCGCGGCGAAGGGCGCTTCGGGCGGGACGAGGGATCAACTCTGTGGAGGTGCCTTGCGGGCTTGACTGCTGGGCTCTGTCATTTCGGAAAAGGTGACGCGCGCGGCGTTGCGCCCGAACAACGTGAACCAGACCCAGTTCAGCATCACCGTCACGCGGTTGCGCAGGGTGATGAGAAAGAAGATATGCGCCACGCCCCAACCCCACCAGGCCAGCAGGCCGCGCAGATGCAGCTGGCCGTATTGGATCACGGCCGCGCCTTGGCCGATGGTGGCGAGGCTGCCGTAGTCACGGTACGCGAACGGCTTGGGCATGGGGCCGCCTTTCAGCCGGTGCCGCATTGTCCGGGCGACATGTCCGCCCATCTGCTTGGCGGCGGGGGCGAGGCCCGGAACCACACCATCCTTCCAAGGCACCGCAGCCACGTCCCCGATCACGAAGATATCCGGATCGTCCGGCAGGGTCAGGTCGCCACCGACCGCGATCCGGTTGCCCTTGTCCGGCGCGACCCCAAGCCATTGGGCAGCGGGCGTGCCCGCGACACCGGCGGCCCAGACGGTCGTGGCGCACTCTATCCGCTCGTCAGGACCGTCGCCCCAGACGATGCCTTGGGCGCTGACCTCCTTCACGATCTTGCCGGTCAGCACCTCGATCCCGCGTTCTTTCAGCACTCGCGCGGTGTAGGACGACAGGCTTTCCGCGAAGGGGCCAAGCAGCCGCGGGCCGCCTTCGACCAGAAGGATGCGGCAGTCGGCGGGGTCGATATGGCGGAATTCGCCCTTCAGAACCCGGTGGCACAGGTTCGAGATCATGCCCGCAAGCTCGACCCCGGTGGGGCCGCCGCCGATCACCGCAAAGGTCTGGTGCGCGGCACGTTTTTGCGGATCACTTTCACGCTCGGCCCGTTCGAGGGCGCCGAAGATTCTGGTCCGCAGGCGCAGCGCGTCGTCGGCGGTCTTGAGCCCCGGAGCGTCGTGCTGCCATGCGTCGTGGCCGAAGTAGCTGGTGACGGTGCCGGTCGCGATCACCAGCGTGTCGAAGGGAAGCGGCGCACCGTCCTTGAGGATCACGGTTTTGGCCGCGCGATCGATCCCCGTCACGTCCGCTTGCAGAACGGTGACGTCCTTACGGCCTTTGAGCAGGCGGCGCACCGGCCAAGCCACATCATCCACCGAAAGCACCGCTGTCGCGGTCTGGTACAGTAGCGGTTGGAACAGGTGATGGTTCTGACGGTCGATCAGCGTGATCCGCGCGCCCAGATGCTTCATCTTCTGAACGGCCGTTAGACCGGCGAATCCGGCTCCGATGACGACCACGTGGTGTTGGGTCTGTGTCATACCTGTCGCTTTTCCAATGGCCGGGCCGCCCGATTTGGCGGCGCGCGGCAAGATGGCGATACCGGAAGAACAACGCTCTTCCGTTTTGCTGTCATCTAGCTGGAGGGCTGACCTTCCTTTGGCCTTTCGCGCAGTTTAAACATTTGTAAATCGCGCGGTTTCATGGCCGTTGAAGGCTTTCGGCGGGCCAGGATCATCGGGGAAAGACCTAGGATCGTTGAGGAAAGAACGGATCCTGCGAGTGCGTTGAGCTCAAATCTTAAATTTTTTCAAACTTCATGAAAACACTCCTTCTTGCTGCGCTGATTAATGTCGAAAACGAAATGGCTGATGCCGCCCGCAATTGGGGGCAGACGACCGATATTCTTGCTGGAGACGCCCAATGCCGCTGTCCGCGATGAGACTTTTCAAAGCCCCACCAGGTGGACACATTCGACCGGAGGCGCGCCGTGGCGTGTGCCCGTTCCGCGGTCCGCGCGCCGTTGCGTCGGACAACCCGACCTGCGGAGGCACGACAAGATGAGTACCGGACGATTCGTCCTGTCGGCGCGCCGTCAACGGGGTGACGTGGCCGTGGCGGTGTTGGTTTTGGCGGGTCTCTTGATCGGGTCGCCTGATCCGGCCAGCGCCGCGGATCTGTTCAGCCCGCTCGGACCGGTCATGGAGGATCAGTCGACCCATTTCCTGCGTGCCGCGCTGATCGCCCTGGTGGCGGTCCTGCCTGCGCTGGTCCTTCTGCCGATCATGCTGTGGCGCTACCGCATTGGCGGGTCCGCGCGTTACACGCCGGACTGGGAATTCAACAAATGGTATGAGAGCGCGATCTGGGGCGTGCCGGTGCTGGTGATCTGTGTTCTGGCCTTCTGGCTCGCCCAGGCCACGGTCAAGCTCGACCCCTATCAGCCCTTGGGGGACGATCCGCTTGAGATCGACCTTGTGGGGATCGATTTCCGCTATGTCGCGATCTATCCGGAGCAACAGGTGGTGGCTCTGGACGAAATCGTCATTCCGACAGGGCGGCCCGTCACCTTCCGCCTGACCACCGATACGGTGATGCAAAGCTTTCTGCCCAACGGCTTTGCCGGGCAGATCTACGCGATGCCGGGCATGGTCACCAAGCTGAACCTTGCCGCCAATCGGACAGGCGAGGGCGTCGCGACCCAGACCCAGTTCAACGGCTACGGTTTCGCCAATATGCGCGTGCCGATGCGCGCGGTCTCGGACACGGATTTCGACGCCTGGGTCGACAGCGCCACAGGCGATGCGCTGGACGCCGAAGGATACACCGAACTGGTCGTCGCGGGTGACAGCGCGCAGGAGTACCACAAGAGCTCGCCCGAGCTTCGGCCCCTGGGCGACACCTGCCTCTTTGACCGCGTGGTCGCCCGCTATCACCAGGGCACCCCCGTTCCGCCGGAGGCGCAGCCGGGCAGCACCGTCTACGATCCCGCGAAGGGCGCGCTGCCCGACGGTGCCTGCGACATGCTGCTGGCCCATAGCCACTTCGGAATGAGCCAGATGAACATGCTGCAAGACCCAACCCCCTCCGAACCCGCCGGGTCCGACAAGTAGAAGCGACAGGACATGGAAAACTTTATCTTCGGCCGTCTCGGTTGGGACGACATCGCGATCTTCGACGTCTTCCGCGACCCCACGGCCAGTAATATCGTCGGCAGTTCGGCCGGTTGGCTGGCTGTGATCGGTGGGGTGATCGTTGCTGCCCTTCTTTTGATAAAAGGTTGGTGGCGGCCACTGCTGTTCAACTGGCTGAACACAACCGATCACAAGAAGATCGGCATCATGTACATCGTCGTGGGCCTTGTGATGTTTGCCCGCGGCGTGGCCGAAGGCGTGGTGATGCGCTCGCAATACGTGACCGCCTACCAGGGCGGCTACCTGACGCCAGACCACTTCTCCGAACTGTTCTCGACCCATGGCACGATCATGATCTTTTTCGTGCTGATGCCGTTCCTGATCGGTTTCATGAACCTTCTGGTGCCGCTTCAGATCGGCGCGCGGGACGTGGCCTTCCCACGGCTCAACCAGATCAGCCTCGGGTTCACCATTGTGGGCGCGATGCTGTTGATGATCAGCCTTGTGATCGGACAGTTCGCCACCGGCGGCTGGACGGGCTATCCGCCTTATACGGGCGTCGCCTTCCAGCCCGGCACCGGACCGGATTACTGGATCTGGTCGCTGGGCCTGTCGGGGATCGGGTCGTTGCTGACGGGGCTGAACTTTGCCGTGACCATCTACAAGATGCGCTGTCCCGGCATGACCTTCCTGCGGATGCCCATCTTTGTCTGGACAGCGCTCTGCACCTCGATCCTGCTGGTCTTCGCGCTGCCGCCGCTGACGGCTGTGGTCATCATGCAGGCGCTGGACCGCTACCTCGATTTCCACTTCTTCACCAACGACCTTGGCGGGAACATGATGAATTTCGCCAACCTGTTCTGGATGTTCGGCCATCCTGAGGTCTACATCCTGATCCTGCCGGCCTTCGGCCTCTATTCCGAGTTCACGGCGATCTTCTCGGGCAAGCGGATCTATGGCTACATGTCGCTGGTGATCGCCACCATGGCCATCGCGGTGCTGTCGTTTACCGTCTGGCTGCACCATTTCTTTACGATGGGCCAAAGCCCGACGATCAACGTGGCCTTTGGCGTCGCCACCATGCTGATCGCGATCCCGACGGGGGTAAAGGTCTATGTCTGGATCGCGACGCTCTGGGGCGGGCGGATCCGCATGCGCACTCCGATCATCTATCTGGCCGGTTTCATCTTCTTCTTCGCCGTGGGCGGCTATACCGGCATCCTTCTGGCCAATCCGACAATCAACTTCACCGTGCACAACAGCCAGTTCGTCGTCGCACACTTCCACAACGTGCTGCTGCCCGGAACGCTTTTCGCGGTGCTTGCCAGCATCTATGTCTGGTTCCCGAAATTCTTTGGCTTCCGGCTCGACGAGCGTTGGTCGCAGACGACCGCATGGCTTTTTATCGTCGGCTTCACCTTCGCCTTCATGCCGCTTTACATGGTCGGCCTGATGGGGATGCCGCGGCGCAGCCCGGCGTTCGACGATCCCAGCTACATTCCCTACATGATCGTGACCATGGGCGGGGCGCTCTGCGTGCTCGCGGCGCTCTGCGCGCTGATCGGCACCTTCGTGGTCTCGGCCAAGCGGCGCGACGCGCTTGCGGTGCCGGGCGGCGACCCTTGGGACGGCCGCACGCTGGAATGGGCCACGCCCGCGCCTGTGCCCGAGTGGAATTTCGCCTTCATCCCCGAGGTGAGCAGCCAGGATGCCTTTGCAGTCGAAAAGGCGAACGGCACCGCCTACGATATCGACGCCAACACCTATGAGGATATCGAACTGGCCCCGACAAGCTGGATCGGCCTCAACATCATCGTCTGCGGCACGGTCCTGGGCTTTGCCATGGTCTTCTGGATCTGGTGGCTGGCCGTGCTGTCCGCACTTGCTCTGCTGACCCATGCCATCGGACTGGGCTTCGTGCGCGACAAGGGCGAGGTCATTCCCGCCCATGTGATCGAACGGACCGAGTGCGATTGGATCGCCCTGGCGCAGCAAGGCGGATTTACCGACCGGCGCGACGAAGTTTCGACAGACAACCGCGGCTTCGCCGCCCGCATTTCGGAGGCGTGAGATGACCACATCGACCGCACACCCCAAGAGCCATCCAGGGCTCAACCTTGGCCCCGCCCATGGTCAGGCGCATAAAGAGGCCGAAACGGTCGTCTTCGGATTCTGGATATTCCTGATGAGCGACCTCGTCACCTTCGCGATGTTCTTTGCCACCTATGCCGTCTCGATACAGGCAACCGCCGGGGGGCCGGGCAATGCCGATATCGTCGATATCACCAGCATCGGCTTGCAGACCGGTGCGCTGTTGATCAGCTCGCTGCTCTTTGGAATTGCGACCGTGGCCATGAAACACGGCGCGTCTCCGCGCAGTACCATCCTGTGGCTCTTGGCCTCGCTGGCCTTCGGTCTGTGCTTTCTCGGGCTGGAGCTCCGCGATTTCCATGACGCGGCGGAGAAGGGCACGGTGCCGATGCGCTCCGGTTATCTGAGCGCCTATTGGGCGTTGGTCGGGCTGCACGGTTTGCACGTGACCGTGGGCAGTATCATGATCTGCGTCGTCTGCGCCCAGATCGCCATTTTCGGCTTTGCCGACGACGTGAAGACACGGGTGCTCAGGCTGGGGCTATACTGGCACTTTCTCGACATCATATGGATCGGGATCTTCTCGGTCGTCTTTCTTCCGGGGCTGCTGACATGAACGATAAAGACGAACGCGCACACGATCTGCGCATGTATTTCACGGGGTTTGCGGCCGCTGTCCTCTTGACGGCCCTGTCTTTTGCAACCGCGATCCTGCAACCCTTCGGGCCGGTTGGCCTCTTTGCGTCGCTGGCGGTTCTCGCGGCGGTGCAGGTGGTGGTCCACTTCCGTTTCTTCCTGCACATCGACCTGTCACGCCAGAAACGCGAAGACCTGCAGCTCATCCTGTTCACCGGTTTGATCATCGCGATCATGGTCGCCGGAACGGTCTGGCTGCTTGGCAACCTGATGACGCGGATGATGTGACCTCTCGCGCGCGGGCCTTGAAGCTCTGCGCCATGGCCGCCGGACCTCTTGCAGCAGGGTGGTGGGGTGGGGCCGGTAGGTTGTCGGGTTTGCTTTTGGGTGAGGCGCGGTGGTCCCGGCCTCACCCATTGCAAGGCAAGGACCGGATCACCGCGGCGCCTTACCGGTCGATCATGGCCTTGCTGATCGCGCAGAAGGCCAGCGCAAAGACCACCACGCCACCAAAGACAACAAGTTCCAGAGTGTTGTCGCCGATCAGGTGATAGGCAAAGAAGATCATGACCCCGGCATTGAGGATCGCAGCCAGCCACAAAAGCGTGCGATTGCCGCTGCCCTCGCCACGGGCGACGTGAAGCGCGGCCCCGAGCGGCACGAAGGTGTGCACCAGCAGAAAGGTCAGGCTGGCCACGTCACCGATCTGTTCAAGGTTCATCGTGACAAGCATCGCGATCACGATCACCACCGTCGCGATCATTGCAATATTGCCCTGACGCAGGAAGATGTGGCGGGACAGGGCCGGGCTCAGCTCGCGCTTCTTTGCCATGTAGCTGATCGTGTTCGATCCCGAGAAGATGTTGGCGTTGATGTTGGTCGCGGTAGAGACCATCGCGGTGATGCCCAGCAACAGAAAACCCGCCTGACCCAGAATCGGGGTGGCGGCTTCGGCGAGCGCGTAGTCCTTGGCCTGTTCGATCCGCGACAGGTCGATGCTGCCGAAGACCGCGATATCGAGCAGGATGTAGATGGCGGCCACCACCGCGATGGCGATGAAAACCGCGCGTCCGATGGTTCCCGCACCATCCTTGACCGCGCCACCGGCGTTGGCGATCACCGCGAACCCGGCAAACGACAGATTGGCCAGCGCCACCGCGTTGATGAAATCACCGGCGTTGAACGCAACCGATCCACTGTTTTGCGCATAGGTGGCGGGATCGAATTGCGTGAATGCGACGATAGTGAAGCCGACGAGGACCAGCAGTTTCGCGCCCACCATCAGCTTTTCGGACACCCCCAACAGGCGCAGGCCCATTGCGTTGATCAGCAGAAAGACAAGCATCACCGCGATCCCGAACCAAAGCACCATGCCCTGGCCCAACGAAAGAACCCTGGTCGTGTAGTGACCGAAGGATTTCGCCACGAGGCCAAGGACCACCGCAATCGACAGATAGTAACAAAAGGCGATGGTCCGCCCGGTCAGCCCGCCTTGCCAACCGATGTCCAGGTATTCGGCGATGCCGCCGTTGGTGGAGGCGGACCTGGCCAAGACCGCATAGCCGTATCCGGCAGAGGCAGAGATGATGGCGGAGGCTGCGAAGGCCAGCCAGGCATAGCCGCCCGCAAGCTCGGAGATCGAACCGAAGAGCGCGAAGATCCCCGCGCCGATCATCGTCCCGATCCCGAGCGAGATGATCTCGATCAGCGAGAGGCGGGGTTTGGAAGCGTGGGTCACGGTTTGCCCTTTCCTTGTGCTACATGTGTCTGAATGGCCCCATGTTCCGGTCCTCCGGTCACTTGGATATGATGCCGTTTTTACAAAAATGTCAGAAAGTCAGATGGTTAGCGTTGCGGTGCGGCGCCGCAACGGGCACGGCAGCTCTGGCGCTGCCGTGCGGTCGGATCAAGACGGCCCCGCCCTTCGAGAGGTCGGGATTTTGCAGGTCGTCAGCGCGGGCGCCGTTTTCGAAACAGGCGCATGGCGATGAAAATCGCGACCGCTGAGATCGCAAGCAGCGGAACGAAATGCATCGTGTTCGGATGGTGCGTCAGCCAGCGCGCGGCGCTGTCGCCAACCGTGGTCCAGACTCCGGCCCAGGCTGCCGCGCCGACGATGTTGGCGACCAGAAATCGCAGCCAGGGCATTCCGGTCGATCCCGCGACCAGTCCGTTGAACTGTCGCAGCACAACAAAGAACCGCGCAAACATGACCATGATCACGCCGTATTTCCGCGCGGCGGCCTCGACCCGCACGTAACGCGCCGTTGTCAGGCCGATGCGCGGGCCAAAGCGCTCGATTAGCGACTGGCCATATCGGCGCCCAATGAGGTAGCCGATGTTGTCACCGATGACGGCCCCCGCCCAGGCCGCGACGAAGACGTAGGACAGCCGTGTCGCCCCGTCACCGGCGGCGGCCGAGGCGGCGATCAAAGCGCTCTCGCCGGGCAGGGGCACCCCGAAGGCTTCGAGAAGGATCGTTACGAAGACCGCCACCGGGATGCTCCCGCCCAGCAGCCCCCAACTGGAAAGAACCGAGACACTCATCTTTGCTCTCGCTTTGCATAGCGCCACCGGGGCCGCAGGTCTCGCACGTTACCGCAGGAAATTGTCGCGCAGCAGCGAGATCACTTCGCGTGTGCGACCGTTCAGAACCGCCTTGATCCCGAACAGCGCGGTCGAGGCGACCTGACCCGCCTCGATCTTGGGCGGCATGACCAGTTCCATCTCGTTGGTGCACACGTCAAGGATGGCGGGGCCATCCGCCGCCAGCCATTCGGTCATCGCGCCTTCAAGGTCATCCGCATTCTCGACCCGCCAGCCTTTCAGCCCGCAGACCTGCGCCAGCTTGGCGAAGTCGGGGTTTTCCAGATGGGTATAGCTGTCGAGCAAGCCCTCGACCCGTTGCTCCATCTCGACAAAGCCAAGCGAGCCATTGTTGAAGATCAGGATCTTGACCGGCAGGTTCTCTTGCTTGAGCGTGAGAAGATCGCCCATCAGCATGGTCATGCCGCCGTCGCCGCTCATCGAAATGACCTGACGATCGGGATAGGCGGCAGCGGCACCCATGGCTTGCGGGTAGGCATTGGCCATGGTGCCGTGCAGCATGCTGGCAAGGAACCTGCGCGCGCCCCTCGCCGTCATGTGCCGCAGCATCCAGACCATGGCCGAGCCGCCATCGGCGGTGAAGATCGCGTCGTCTGCCGCCAGCCGGTCGAGCATATGGGTGACGTATTGCGGGTGGATCAGCGTCGGGTCGCTCTCCTTCGCCTCGTCCTTGTAGCCATCGAGGTCGGACTGCCATTGCTTGCGGGCGGTCTCAAGATGCGATCTGTCGGTCTTCTGGTCCAGCCGGTCCAGCAACGCGTCGATGGTCGGACCGACGTCGCCGACAAGCCCCATGCCCACCGGCGCGCGGCGTCCGATGTGGGTTGGATCACAGTCGATCTGAATGACCTTGTCCGGGCCGGGATAGAACTGCGTATAGGCGAAATCCGTGCCCAGGCAGAGCATCACGTCAGCGGCATCCACCGCCTCGACCCCCGCCTTGTTGCCCAGAATGCCGATCATCCCGATGTTGTAGGCGTTGTCGGGTTCGATGAACTCCTTGGCGCGGGTCGTATGAGCGATGGGTGCGGCCAGCTTTTCCGCCAGCGCCACAAGCTGAGGCTTCGCGTCGCGCGCGCCGATCCCAGCGTAGATCGTGACCGTTCCGGCGGCATTGAGCTTTTCGGCCAGCGCGTCAAGCTCCGCGTCCACAGGGCGCAGGCGCGATTTGGGGCGGTGGACGGACCACGGCAGCGCGTCCTTGGTGTCTTCCTCGAACATGTCGCCGTTGACGATGACCACGGCAACGCCGCGCTTGGTGAGCGCCGCCTGCGCGGCCTGCACGACGATCCGGCGGGCCTGATCGGGGTGCGAAATATATTCGCAGAACACGCTGTATTGCTCGTAGATCTTGCGCTGATCGAGCTCCTGCGGAAAGCCAAGGCCGGTCTCCGCGCGGGCCACATCCGAGGCGATCAGCACAACCGGCGCGCCGTTGCGATGGCTTTCGAACATGCCGTTGACAAAGTGCAGCGTGCCCGGCCCGCAGGTGCCCGCACAGACCGCCAGTTCGCCGGTGAAATAGGCCTCGCCGCCCGCCGCCAGTCCGCCCACCTCCTCGTGGCGCACATGAACCCATTTGAGATCGGACCGGCGCACGGCATCGGTGAAGTGGTTGATGGTATCGCCAACGATGCCCCAGCAGCGCTTTGCCCCGGCCTGAAGCAGGGCGTCCACGACGATTTCGGAAACTTTGGTCACGTCATCTGTCCTTTCGATGTGCGGTCTTTAGCTGGCCCGGGCGCGGGCGAGATCAATGGCGGGGCGGAAGCTCTCGGCCTGCGCGGCGCGCCAGAAATCGGCGTAGATCGTATCCTCCGGCGCATCGAGCAACGCCCCCTCGGGCAGGAACGGATGCACCTGATCCATGGGCAGCGCCTTTTCCGGGCCGTTGCGGTGCATGAGGTGATGCGGCTCCAGTGCGCTGGGATGCTCGAACCCGGCGGAGGCCGTAATCTCCATCAAGGCGTCGACCGTCTTTTCGTGGAACCGGGCCGCGCGTTCCCCCTGCACTTCGGGGACCAGACCGCGCTGCCGTGCCGGGTCTTGCGATGTCACGCCGGTGGGGCAGGTGCCCATGTGGCAGCGCTGTGCCTGAATACAGCCGACCGAGAACATGAAGGCCCGTGCCGCGTTGCACCAATCCGCCCCCTGCGCCATGCTGCGCGCCAGTCCCATGCCGGAATAGACCTTGCCGCTGGCCGCCAGCCTGACCTGCGACTTGACGCCCGCGCCCACCAGCGCGTTGCGCATCAGGATCAGACCTTCGGACAAGGGCATCCCGACCCAGTCCGACAATTCCAGCGGAGCCGCCCCTGTGCCGCCCTCGCCGCCGTCCACGACGATGAAATCGGGATGAATGCCGGTCTTGATGATGGCTTTCATGATCGCGAAGGGCTCGTGCGGCTGACCGATGCACAGCTTGAGGCCCACAGGCTTGCCACCGGACAGTTCCCGCATCCGGGCGGCGAATTCCAGCATCTCGATCGGCGTGGAAAAGGCCGAATGGCCGCGCGGCGACAGGCAATCCTGATGGGCCGGAACCTGGCGGATCCTGGCGATCTCCTCGGTCACTTTCGCGGCGGGCAAAAGGCCGCCGTGGCCGGGCTTGGCGCCTTGGCTCAGCTTGATTTCGGTCATCTTGACCTCGTCGCGCTGCGCCGTCTCGGCGAATTTCGCAGAGTCGAAGTTGCCGTCCTTGTCACGCGCCCCGAAGTAGCCGGACCCCAGTTCCCACACGATGTCGCCCCCGTGTTCGAGATGGTAGGGCGAAAGCCCGCCTTCGCCGGTATCATGATAGAACCCGCCTTTCTTCGCACCGAAGTTCAGCGCGCGCACCGCATTGGCGGACAGCGCGCCAAAGCTCATGGCGGAGATGTTCAGAACAGAGGCCGAATAGGGCTGCTTGCACTGATCCGAGCCGACGTCCACCCGGGGCGATTTCTCCGGGTTGGTGGCGGGCGCAATCGAATGGCCGACCCAGTGATAGGTGTCTTCGTCGGTGTTGCGCTCGGTCCCGAACGGCTGCGTGTCCGTCTTGCCTTCCGCGCGGGCATGCACCAGGCGCCGCGCGGCCAGGGAAAAAGGCGTGCCGCCGAGATCGTCCTCGACGATGTAGCTGTGAAGATAGGGGCGCAGGTCGTACCCCAGCCACCTGATCCGACCCGCGACAGGATAGTTGTGGGTGATCGTCCAATGCGATTGGAACGCGTCGTAAACCCCCAAGGCGACGACAAGCCCGAGACCCACCGCGACCCAGACCCAGCCGACGAAAAGCGCGATCAGGCCAAGAACCCCGGCACTGATTGGAATGATCGCCCGTTTGCAGATGTCGAGGAGGGTCTTCAGTCCGTCATTCATTGAATCGTTCTTTCTGTTTGAGGTCCGCCGGGAACTGGCACGCACCAAATGTATCCCGGATCAGCTTTGTCTTACTCTTTCCAAGTTCTTACTTTTTTGTCAGGTCCGCAGATTTTAGGACCGCTGTGTCGTTCGTTGCTGACCGAAGCATTTTTTGACACGCCGCATCAGCGCCTTGGCACGTTTCAGTGCCGCGAAGGCGCGCCGCGTCGCAACGCGACCGATGTTTTCATAAATGTAAATACCCTGACAATCGGGCTCATACTCTGGCCGTCATATCGCTCTTCAACGGCTGGCCGGGCCGTTGAGCCCGCCGCTGCCTCAAACAAAACAGGAGATTATCATGATACGCTTCGCCACACTCGCCACCGCTGCGATACTTGCCGCTGTCACCGCCGGGCCGTCCTTCGCGCAGGATCCGGAGCTTGAGCCCTTTACCACGGTTCCCGAAAGCGTGCTGACCCCGGCGCAGAAGGCATCTTCGATCATCGGCGCGAAGGCCATCGCCAACGAGGATGACTCCATCGGCACGGTCAGCGACGTTGTCCTTGACTGGAAAGACCCGGCGCGTGTCGTCGGTTACATCGTCGATGCCGGCGGCTTTCTGGGGCTCGACTCGGCACATGTGTTTGTTCCGATCGACAGCGCAAAGGTGCGGGTCGACGGTCGGAACATCGACCTGATCGTCGACATCGACGCCGCAATTTTCCGGGCCGACGCAAAGCTTGATTGAGAAACCCCTTGGCCTGGCCGATCCGGGGCGCTCGCCTCGGGTTGTCAGCCTTCGATGTCGGGACGGCGAGGCGTGCCATTGACCTGGCCGCCCGCCGTGGCCATGCGTCAAGAGCCAGCGAAGAACACAGCGCCCCACCCGGAACAGCAACCCCGCACAGGGCGTCCCCGAAAAATCGGCCTTTTCAGGACGATCTGTGTTTATCGCCTCATTCCCTTTTGCCATAACGTCTGCGGATATTGCGAAACGGGTTCCTGCACATGTGTATTTCTGCCGAAGTGAATTTCGTGGCAAGCGCCATCATCGGCGCGGTTGGTGTCGCGACGCTTGCTCATGTCCGCCGTCCGCGTGATGTCCTGTTTGGCGCGATGCCGCTTCTGTTCGCGCTGCATCAATTCGTCGAAGGCTTTGTCTGGCTTGGGATCGGCGGAACCATCGACAAGCTGGCCTTCGACAATGCCGCGTTTCTGTTCTTGCTTTACGCACAGGGGATCTTGCCGATCGTGATGCCGCTCTCCGTCTTGCTCATGGAGGATGTCCTCTGGCGGCGCCGCGCGCTGGCCGCGATCACCGCGCTGGCCTTTGTGTTCGGTGCCTACATGATCATGGGTGTCGTGTCTTACCCGACAAGCTGCTACGCCAAGAACCTGTCCATCGTCTATTCCAACCCGGTGACGGAAACCTGGTGGACGGCGCTCCTTTACATCCTTGTCACCTGCGGCGCGCTTGTCCTGTCGGGGTTCAGCGTGGTTCGGTGGTTCGGCGTGCTCAACCTGATCGGACTGACGGTCGTGATGATCGTGAAATCCTACGCCTTCTCTTCTGTCTGGTGTTTCTACGCCGCGGTGATCAGCGTCATTCTGTACTGGCAATTCCGCACCGGAAAGATCCGACCTTTGCCCGCGGGGGCATAGCGGCTGCAAAGGGCGTCAGGCCCGTTCTCGTTCTCCCGTGGCCAGGTCGATGTCAGGCCCGATCCTGCGCTTCGATGACACCGTCTTTCAGAACCATCACCGTACCACGGTCCAGCGGCCGCCAGCCCTCAGGATCGAGCGGCACCGACGCGATCAGATGCAAAGGGCCGGACACCTCCGAGATGCTGGCCCCCGCCGCTTGCCACCGCTGCCCGTCGTGGCGTTCATCGAAACTGCGTATGTTCAGACCCGGCTCGCGCGGCTCTGTCACCCCGTCTTCGGTCTCGAAACGTCGACGGTCGGCGTGCACGAACAGACGGTCTCCGTCGAAGAACAGGAAATTGGCACTTCCCAGCTCGCGCATCTCGGCGGCAAAGCGGGTGAAGACACCGAAGCGTGTCGCCGGATCAGTGGACCCCGACGCGGTCAGTCGTTCAAGCAGCAGCAGAAAAGCAAGCTCGGAATCGGCGTCGCCAACCCTCTGGCCGGTCAGCGCCCGCGCGTCCGCCCGGTCCTCGATGCCCGGCAGTCCGCCGTTGTGGGCGAAGGCATGGCGGCGTCCCTGCACCACGCGGTCAAACGGATGGGTATTGGCAAGCTCGACCCCGCCCACACTCGCGCGGCGGACATGCGCCATGAGTTGCTTGCACGGGCGTTCGTTGCGCACGACCATCCGGGACAACTCGCTGGTCGCGGCGGGCGCGGGTTCGCGGAAGATGTAGCAATCACGGTCCTGTGCAAAGAGGATGCCCCAGCCATCGCGGTTGCGGTGCTTCTCCCCGCCCTCCGCAGCGAAGAGGTCGAGCTCGTAACGGACCGTGTGCGGCTCCGTCGCACTCATCGCAAACAATTCGCACATGCGCAGGTCCCTGTCTTTGTTGTCGAATGTCTTCTTTTATGGATCGCCCCGGAATGCCAAGGTGGCCCGGATCCAGTTCAACACCGAGCTGCGGGGAAAGCTAGGCTGAGAATCGGCCTCTCGGGCAGGTTTGTATTGTTCATCGTTATTGACGTGGCAGTCGCTCTGGAGGGCGGGTGCGCTGCGCAATGCGCCGATCGAACACCACCGTTTCCCACGTGACAGGTCCAACTTCAGGGTTGACCGGTTCGATGCCGCCGCATGACCAACTGCGCCGACCATGCTAGCTCTCTTGAGCACCGGATTGACGCGACAGTCCCAGCGACCTGATCGACCGCGTCCGTCAGACTGCCGGTCACGACGCTTCTTCCACGGTTCGAGGTTTGGCGATAGGTTCGCGAGTCATGGCAAAGCCCGGTACAAAAATAGCAAGCGTACGCAAGCCGACAACGGTGGTCTTGGCGCTGTGCGTCTTGTGCCTGGCGCTCGGCCTCGCCTCCTATTCGCGTATCGAGGCGATGTTCGTCAGCCGCGCCAAGGAGGATGGCAAGCGTGACCTGCGGCTTGTCACCGCCGCCATCGACCAGACGATTGGCCAGTATGATCCCCTTCCATCGCTGATCGCGGGTGACCCGCTGTTCAGAAGTCTGCTGAAAGATCCAACCAATTCGGGGCTTTTGCCCTTCATCAACGAAAGGCTCCGGCAGCTTTCCCATACCATTTCGGCCTCTGAGGTTTATGTGATGGACATGACCGGCCGGACCCTTGCCTCCAGCAATTATCGGGAAGAGGGCAGTTTCGTGGGCGAGGTCTTTGACTTCAGGCCGTATTTTCAGCGCGCTGCCTCGGGCGAGATCGCGCGCTATCACGCGCTAGGGACGACATCGGGCGAACGCGGCTTTTTCTTTTCCGCGCCCGTTCTGGATGGCATCTACGTGGTCGGCGTGCTGGCGGTGAAGATTTTGGTCGACCCGCTTGAAGAGCTTTGGAAGGCGGATGACCGCGAAATCTTTGTCTCCGACCCCAACGGCATCATCTTCCTGTCCACCGATGACAACCTGCGCATGCGCACGCTCACACCGCTGACCGACGGGGCGAGGCGGTCGATCTGGGCCAATCGCCAGTTTCCGCTGTCAGAGCTAGAGCACTTGTCGTTCTCTCTCACCGGCGGTGGCGACAAGCCTGTCGAGATCCTGCTGGGCAATCCCGGAGAGGAGTGGCGCTTTCTTTGCGACAGCGCGTCCCTTGTCCTGCCGGGATGGCATGCCACCGTGCTGCAACCCATGCGCAAGATCCAGACCAAGGCCGTGATTGCATTGATGACCTGGGTCCTGGCTGTCCTGGTCCTGACGCTCACCATGCTGGTCATCCTTCAGCGCCGGGCGCGGCACGCGGCGCGGATCGAGGACGAACGCAACCGGATGGAGACGCTCGAACTCATGGTGCGGGAACGGACCGCCGATCTGGACGCGGCCAATCAGAGCCTGCGCGGCGAAGTCGAAGAGCGCACGGCGGCAGAAGCCGAATTGCGCGATACCCAGACACAGCTTGTGCAAGCCGGCAAGCTGGCGGCCCTGGGCCAGATGTCGGCGGCCTTGTCACATGAGCTCAACCAGCCGCTGGCCGGGATCAAATCCTATGCCGAGAATGCCATGCGATATCTTGACCGGCAGCGCTTTGAAGAGGTCGGGACCAACCTTTCTCACATCTCGGCAATGATCGACCGGGTGGCCAGCATATCAGCGCATCTGCGGAACTTCGCGCGCCGTCCCGGGGACAAGCTGAGCGCCATCGCGGTCAGCGAGGTGATCGCGGAGGCGGTGGAACTGGTTCAGCCGCACACCCGCCGGCATTCGGCAGAGATTGTCTTTGACCCGCCTGAAACGGAGATCTGGGCCATTGGAGAGCGACTTCGGCTGCAACAGGTGATTGTCAATCTGCTGACCAATGCCATTGACGCGATGCGCGATCAGGCCCGCCGGGTGGTTGAAATCACGGTGTCAGACCGCGATGGTCACATCGAGTTGCGCATTCGCGATCACGGCACCGGCTTGCCGGCGAACGCCGAAGAGCATATTTTCGAACCGTTTTTCACCACCAAGGAGATCGGCAGTGGTATGGGGCTAGGGCTTTCGATATCGTTCAACATCGTCGAGGATTTCGGCGGTTCGCTGAGTGCGTCCAACCACCCCGACGGCGGTGCCGTGTTCATCGTGACATTGAAAAAGGCGGATGTGCCCGCCGGACGGGCGGCTGATTGATGGCCCCCAAAGTTCTGTTTGTCGACGATGAGGATCACCTTCGGAATGCCGCTGAGCAGACCTTTGACCTGGCCGGCATCGACTTTGAAAGCTTTGCCGAAGCCGAGCCCGTGCTGGACAAGATCAGCCAATGCTTCGACGGGGTCATCGTCTCGGACATCCGCATGCGCGGCATGGATGGGCTCGCGCTCATGCGTCGTGTGCTCGATATCGACCCGACATTGCCCATCATCCTTATCACCGGTCACGGCGATATCGACCTTGCCGTGACCTGTATCAAGGACGGTGCCTATGACTTCATCGAAAAGCCGTTCGATCCGTCCCGCCTCGTTGCCTCGGTCCGCCGGGCGCTCGATGCGCGGCGCCTGACCCTTGAAAACCGCGACCTGCGTCGGCAATTCGGATCGTCCGACGTCGTCGAGGCGGCCCTGGTCGGCCGCAGCCGTCCGACCACGCGCCTGCACGATCAGATCCGCGCCATCGCGGCCACTGATGCCGACGTTCTGATTGTCGGTCAAACCGGCAGCGGCAAGGAGATCGCGGCGCGCGCCCTGCATCGCATCAGCGAACGGGCCGAGGAAAAGTTTGTCCGTATCAATTGCGCGGCCCTGCCCGAAGCGACGATGGAAACCGAATTGTTCGGCCACGAGGCCGGGGCATTTCCGGGGGCGACGCGCGCGCGCATGGGCAAGCTGGAACATGCCCGTGGCGGAATTCTCTGCCTCGACGAGATCGACAGCATGCCGCAGCACCTGCAGGCCAAGCTTCTTGACGTGCTGCACAACCGGACGGTCACGCGGCAGGGATCGCACCATGCGATAGAGCTTGATATCCGGGTGATCGCGCTTGCCAAGTCGGATCTCGAGGCCGCCGTGGAAAAGGGCCGTTTCCGGGCGGACCTCTACTATCGGCTGAACGTCATCACCATCCGTATCCCGTCTCTCGATGAGCGGCGAGACGACATTCCGCGGCTGTTCCCTGTTCTCGTGGCCGAGGCCGGTGCCCGATACAAGGTGACACCGCCAGACATTCCCGGGGACCTGCTTGCCGCGCTGGCGGTGCGCAACTGGCCGGGCAATGTGCGCGAACTGCGCAACGCGGCAGAGCGCTTTGCCCTCGGATTGCAAACCACGCCGGAGCGCGAAAAATCGGCGGATGAAACGCTGGCGGCCCTGATGGACGCCCATGAGAAGGCTTTGATCTCGGCGGCCATCTCGGCACATGACGGACGGATCAAGGACGTCTACGAATCGCTCGGGATCGGTCGCAAGACGCTCTACAACAAGATGCAGAAACACGGGTTGAGCCGCGAAGGTTTCAGCTTCGACGATTAGATGGGTCAGTTTTGACACAGGGTTTTCAGTCCTGTCACCGATGTTACCCATATTGCTGCGGCGCAGCGCTTTAAGTTGCTGATTTTATGCAGTTTTCGTTGCCAGAAATTTTCGTTTCCACTATCTCGGACCTTGTCACCTGTTGCACAAACGTAACTGAGAAGGCGGATTGAACCCGCCTTTTGGGAGGAAATCATGAAAGCACTTTCAATCACCGCGATTTTCGCGGCCAGTCTTGCTGCGCCCGCTTTTGCCGAGTCGCACGTCGACAGGTCCGGCTGGCCCGACAGCTTTACCGTGGGCACCGCCTCGCAAGGAGGCACCTACTTTGCCTATGGCTCTGGATGGGCAAATCTGGTTGCTGAACAGCTGGGCATTTCCGGCGGTGGCGAAGTGACCGGCGGCCCGATGCAGAACATGGCGCTGGTGCACACCGGCGACGTGCAGTTCGGCATGGTCACCATGGGGCCGGCAGCGGAGTCCCTCGAGGGTACGAACCCGATCGCTCCCGGTCTGCAGATGACCAACGCCTGTGCGATGTTCCCGATGTATCAGACCCCGTTCAGTGTGACGGCGCTGAGCTCTTCCGGCATCACCTCGATTTCGGAAATCCCCGACGGCGCCCGCATCGGCTTTGGCCCGGCGGGGTCGACTTCCGACACCTATTTCCCGCGCATGATGGAAACGCTTGGCGTCAATTTCGAACGCCGCAACGGCGGCTGGTCGGACCTTGGCGCCCAGCTTCAGGACGGCCTGCTTGACGTGGTCGCCTTTGCTGCCGGCGTGCCGGTCCCGGCCGTCAGCCAGCTTGAGGTGCAAACCGACGTGAACATCATCGAGTTCACCGAGGACGAGCAGGCCAAGCTGATGGAAGCGTACCCGGTCTCCGCATTCACCATCCCGGCATCGACCTATTCGACGCTCGATGAAGATGCGCGGTCGGTGTCCATGTGGAACTTTGCCATCGCGAACTGCGATCTGCCGGAAAGCTTCGTCAATGCCGTGGTCGATGTGATCATGTCGGATAACGAACGCATGGTCGGCGTCCACAAGGCCGGCGTGTCGACGCTTCCCGAGAACTGGGACAAGAACAAGGTCATGAATTGGCACCCCGGCGCCGCGGCCTGGTTCAAGGAAAACGCGGGCGCTGACATCCCCGATGACATGATCCACGGCAACTAAACCTGCCTGTGGCGCACTGCAGCGTTGCGGTCCGAAGGCTGACGGCCTTCGGACAACGCTACACCTGCATCCGGAACTCAGCGCATATGGGGATATGGCGAGATGACAAAAGAAACCGCGACTGATGACGACCATCTGATCGCCGACGGCGTCGACGACGAAATCGCAGAATCCAACCGACGCATCTTCGAAGGCTGGCGCTTTCAGGTCATTGCGACCCTTGCCGCGCTTTATGCGCTGTTTCACATGGTGGCGTTGAACGGTATTTCGATTTCGGCCCTGACCGGCATCGAAATTCCGTTGCTGCCGACCTTTCCGATGGAAACCTGGAACTTCCGCATCGTGCACATCGCCGGCGCGCTTGTCCTTGGTTTCCTGCTGTACCACGCCGCCGCCTTCCCGGACAAACCGACCGAAGCCAAGGGCGGAGTGTTTCAAAAACTGTCCTTCCTGCTGATGATCCCGGCCCTGCTGGCCGTCGGGACGACGATCCATTTCGCCCTGCAGGTCAGCAGCGGCGATTTGCCGGAAATGGGCGGCCTGACCACCTGGCCCGCATTCGAGGGCACGCCGATTTATTCCCAGGAAATATGGTATTACGGTGTGCCGCTTCTGGTTGCGACATTCGGCGGCATCGTCCTTGGCTGGCTGGAGCAAGCGCCCAGGTCCCATTTTCGCGCCTCCGACATCCTGTTGGCGGTCTGCGGGATCGCCGTGGCCACATATCTGATCCCGATCTATGCGACAGCCGCGCGCAACTCGGTCGGCACGCCGTTCGTGCCGATCGGTGTCGCATTCGCCGCAACCGCCGGATCGGCGCTGATCCTGGAACTGACGCGGCGCGTGGCCGGACTTGCCCTGGTCATCATCACGGGTGTTTTCCTGGTCTATACCTTCACCGCGCATGTGCTGCCCGGCATTCTGGCTGTCGATCAGCCCTATTCCTGGAAACGGTTCTTCGGCCACGTCTATTCCGATACCGGGATCCTTGGGCCGACGGTGGCGGTGTCCTCGACATATATCATCCTGTTCATCATCTTCGCCGCGTTCCTGCAGGCGTCGAAAGTGGGCGATTATTTCGTGAACTTCGCCTTCGCCGCAGCGGGCCGCGCCCGGGGCGGTCCGGCCAAGGTGTCGATCTTCGCCTCCGGCCTCATGGGCATGATCAACGGTACGTCGGCGGGCAACGTGGTGGCCACCGGATCGCTGACCATCCCGCTGATGAAAAAGGTGGGCTATCACAGCAAGACGTCGGGCGCCGTCGAGGCGGCCGCATCGACCGGCGGGCAGATCATGCCTCCGATCATGGGGGCGGGTGCCTTCATCATGGCCGAAATCACCGGCATTCCCTATCAGGACATTGCCATCGCGGCGATCATCCCGGCTGTCCTCTATTTTGTCAGCGTCTACTTCATGGTCGATCTTGAAGCAGCCAAGCTGGGGATGCGCGGCATGAAGCAGGAAGAGCTGCCCAAGCTCAACAAGATGATCCGGCAGGTCTATCTGTTCATCCCGATCATTATCCTCATCGTCGCGCTCTTCATGGGCTATTCGGTGATCCGGGCGGGCACGCTGGCCACCATCGCCGCGGCCATGGTCAGTTGGCTGACGCCGTTCAAGATGGGGCCGAAGGGCATCTTCAAGGCCTTTGAACTGGCCGGCATCATGTCGATCCAGATCATCGCGGTCTGTGCCTGTGCCGGCATCATCGTCGGCGTCATCAGCCTGACCGGCGTCGGCGCGCGGTTCTCGGCCCTGCTCTTGGGGCTGGCCGAAGCGTCGCAGCTTCTGGCGCTGTTCTTTGCCATGTGCATCGCGATCCTGCTGGGGATGGGGATGCCGACGACAGCGGCTTATGCGGTGGCAGCCTCGGTCGTGGCGCCGGGCCTGGTGCAATTGGGCATTCCGCAACTGACGGCGCATTTTTTCGTCTTCTACTACGCGGTGCTGTCGGCCATCACGCCACCCGTGGCGCTGGCCAGTTATGCGGCGGCGGGGATATCCGGGGCCAACCCGATGGAGACATCGGTCGCCAGCTTCAAGATCGGCATCGCCGCCTTCATCGTCCCGTTCATGTTCTTCTACAACGGCGCCCTCTTGATGGAAGGTTCTTGGTTCGAAGTGCTCCGGGCCGGCGCAACCGCGACTGTCGGAGTTTTCCTCCTGTCGAGTGGTGTGCAGGGCTGGTTCATGGGCGGACGCTCGGCGTGGTTCATCCGGCTGGCGCTGATCCTGGCGGCGCTCTTCATGATCGAAGGCGGTGGCATCACCGACCTGGTCGGCATCGGCCTGGCGGTTGGGGCATGGTTTGTTCAGAAGACCTTCAGCCCCGATCCCGATGCGTCGATCAAGGTCGGTGCCGCGGATTGATCCGGGCCATGAAACGCGGTCGGATCCACGACAGGGGATCCGACCGCAAAGGCAAAATCGCCGTCATCGAAGGCCTCTTCGACCTGACCGCGCCGACTGCGTCACCCACGTTCGAACCCACGGCAAAGCCCCCATGCACCTCTCTCATCCGCGTCAGGACCAAGGCAAACACCCTGTCCAGGGGCGCGGCTGGATGCCGGTGCTGCGGGTTATGCCAGGGCGGCCCGTTTCCGGGCCGGGGGCCTGCGGCGCGCCGCGTTCCGGCGATGCCGTCGGTTTCGCCGATCACCCCGGCAGAGATGCCATGGGGGCCAACACTGCTATCCGGTCCCTAGCTTGGGGCCGGAAACCATCGCCAAGCAAAGCGAAATAGGCTGTCGCGCCTCGCGCGCGGCGTCTTCTACATCTCTGGGGAAAACCGATGTCCAGCCAACAGTCGCGCGATGCGCTCAATTACCATTCTGCAGCACCGCGGGGGAAACTTCAGGTCATTCCGACCAAACCGATGGCCACGCAACAGGACCTGGCGCTGGCCTACAGCCCCGGCGTCGCCATCCCCTGTGAGGAAATCGCCGCCGATCCTTCGAAAGCGCAAGATTACACCATGCGCGGCAATCTTGTCGCGGTGATCACCAACGGCACCGCCGTTCTGGGGCTTGGCAATATCGGCCCGCTGGCGTCCAAGCCGGTGATGGAAGGCAAGGCCGCGCTGTTCAAGAAGTTTTCCGGCATCGACGTTTTCGACCTCGAAGTCGCGGAAACCGATGTCGATGCCTTCTGCAAGGTCGTGGCCGCGCTGGAACCGACCTTCGGGGGCGTCAACCTCGAAGATATCAAGGCGCCGGAATGCTTCGAGATCGAAAAGCGGCTGCGCAAGGAAATGGGCATCCCGGTCTTTCACGACGATCAGCATGGCACCGCTATCGTGTCGGCCGCAGCGGTGCTGAACGCGCTCACGCTTGTCGACAAGAAGATCGAGGATGTGCGCATCGTGGCCAATGGCGCCGGGGCCGCGTCGCTGGCCTGCCTCGATCTGCTGGTCAGCCTTGGCGCCAGCCGCGAAAACATCCTTGTCTGCGACCGGCGGGGTGTCATCTACAAAGGCCGCGGCGAGGGTATGGACCCCTACAAGGAACGCTTTGCCAACGAGACCGACGCGCGCGATCTCGCGGGTGCCATGAAGGGCGCGGATGTGTTCCTGGGGCTTTCGGCGGGCAAGGCGGTGAGCGCGGAGATGGCGGCCTCGATGGCGCCGAAACCGCTGATCATGGCCATGGCAAACCCCGAGCCCGAGATCAGGCCCGAACTGGTGGCATCGGTCCGGGACGACGCCATCTGCGCCACGGGGCGGTCGGATTATCCCAACCAGGTCAACAACGTCCTGTGCTTCCCCTTCATTTTTCGCGGCGCACTGGATTGCGGTGCCACCGAGATCAACGAAGAGATGAAGAAGGCCTGCGCCAAGGCCATCGCCGATATGGCGAGGGCCGAGGCTTCGGACGTGGTTCTGTTGGCTTATGGCGCCGAGAACATGAATTTCAGCCCGGAATATATCATCCCCAAGCCGTTCGATCCGCGCCTCATCATGGAGATCGCCCCCGCCGTCGCACAAGCCGCGATGGATTCGGGCGTCGCAACCCGACCGATCGAGGACATGGAGGCCTACCGCGAGCAGTTGTCGCTGTTTGTCTACCAGTCGGGCATGCTGATGAAACCCGTCTTTGAAAAGGCGGAGCGTGATCCAAAGCGTGTGGTCTATGCCGAGGGCGACTCGATCCGTGTGCTGCACACCGCGCAACAGGCGGTCAGCGCAGGGATCGCGCGGCCCGTGCTTCTGGGCAAGGCGGCAGAGATCAAGGATACCGTGACGTCGCTGGGGCTGTCGCTGAATCTGGACAAGGATGTCGAGATCGTCGACCCCGACCAGATCGACTTGGCGCCCTATGCGGAACTGGTCCACGATCGCATCGGCCGCGATGGCATTGCCCCGAAAGAGGCCCTGCGATGGGTGCGCAACGATCCGACGGTTCTGGCCTTCTGCATGCTCGAACGTGGCGAAGTGGATGCCGCGATCTGTGGCGCCAATGGAAGGTTCGGTCATCACCTGACCCAGTTCGAAGGGCTGATCGGTCTCGGTGAAGGTGTCAGCGATTTTTCGACCCTGAATGCCCTCGTCCTCCCGGGGGGCACGGTCTTTATCGCTGACACCTACGTCACACCGGATCCGACGGCTGAAGAGCTGGCCGAGCTGACGGTCCTGGCCACACAAAAGATGCGCAATATGGGGCTAGAGCCAAAGGTCGCGCTGCTGTCGCATTCGAACTTCGGCGATCGCCCCACCGAGAGTTCGCGCAAGATGCGCCGGGCGACCGAGATTCTGCGCAAGATGAACGTCGATTTCGAATTCGACGGTGAAATGCATGCGGACGTCGCCCTGACCGAACGCCTGCGCAAGGTCGTGATGCCGGACAGTCTTCTGACCGGGGCGGCCAATCTGCTTGTGATGCCCAATGTCGACGCGGCGCATATCTCTTTGAACCTGATGAAGACCTTGGGCGGTGGCGTTTCCGTGGGACCGATCATGCTCGGGGCCGCGAAGCCCGCGCACATCGTCTCGCAATCGAGCACCGTCCGCGGCCTGCTGAACATGACGGCTGTGGCGGTCGTGGACGCTAAGGCTGAAACTTAACGGATTGCTGCGGACCGGCACCCTGGTTCGGACAGCCAAAACGAAAGGACAGAAATTATGACCAATGTTGTTATCGCATCCGCGGCGCGCACGGCTGTCGGCAGTTTCGGCGGGTCGTTCGCCACGACGCCCGCGCATGATCTGGGGGCGGCGGTGCTCGAGGCGCTGGTCGACCGCGCCGGGATCGACAAGGCCGACGTGTCCGAAACCATCCTGGGCCAGGTCCTGACCGCCGCTCAGGGCCAGAACCCCGCCCGCCAGGCGCATGTGAACGCCGGTCTGCCGCAGGAAAGCGCGGCCTGGGGCATCAACCAGGTCTGCGGGTCGGGCCTGCGCGCCGTGGCCCTGGGCGCGCAGCACATCCAGCTGGGCGATGCCGAGATCATCTGCGCCGGCGGGCAGGAGAACATGACCCTGTCGCCGCATGCCGCCAACCTGCGCGCCGGTCACAAGATGGGCGACATGAGCTATATCGACACGATGATCCGCGACGGCCTCTGGGATGCGTTCAACGGCTACCACATGGGCCAGACCGCCGAAAACGTCGCCGAAAAGTGGCAGATCAGCCGCGAGATGCAGGACGAATTCGCCGTCGGATCGCAGAACAAGGCCGAAGCCGCGCAGAAGGCCGGCAAGTTCGATGACGAGGTCATCCCCTTCACCGTCAAGACCCGCAAGGGCGAAACCGTCGTCGACAAGGATGAATACATCCGCCACGGCGCCACCATCGAGAACATGCAGAAACTGCGCCCCGCCTTCACCAAAGACGGCACCGTGACCGCCGCCAACGCCAGCGGCCTGAATGACGGCGCGGCGGGTGTGCTGCTGATGTCCGCCGACAACGCCGAAAAGCGCGGGATCGAGCCGCTGGCGCGCATCGTGTCCTACGCCACCGCGGGCCTTGACCCGTCGATCATGGGCGTGGGCCCGATCTATGCATCGCGCAAGGCGCTGGAAAAGGCCGGCTGGAAGGCCGAGGACCTGGACCTGGTCGAGGCGAACGAGGCCTTCGCCGCCCAGGCCTGCGCGGTCAACAAGGACATGGGCTGGGATCCGGCCATCGTGAACGTCAACGGCGGCGCCATCGCCATCGGCCACCCGATCGGCGCCTCGGGCGCGCGGGTGCTCAACACGCTGCTCTTCGAAATGAAGCGCCGCGACGCCAAGAAGGGCCTCGCCACGCTCTGCATCGGCGGCGGCATGGGCGTCGC